>JAJUGS010000273.1 GCA_029265875.1 Prolixibacteraceae bacterium | reverse complement strand
TTTTGAAAACCGAGTTCCGCAATGTAAAAACCATGCGCTGGCCAACAGCACCCATCAGCCGGGTTTGCAGGTAACCGGCCACCAACGCCACAATGTAGGTGGCAAAAAGAATGGCGCTGAAAACCAGCACCCCGTGAAACTGCCCGGTCTGAATATACGTGTCAACCGTGTGCCCGATCAGAATCGGCCCGGCCAGGTTGAGCAGCGCGGCCACTATCATGGAAACAAAAGCCACAATCAAGGTGCGCTTTTCTTCCACCATACGGTTGACAAGGCTTTTCACCGATGAAAAACCCAGCTTCTTCTTTTTTATCTCTTCTGTACCGTCGTTAAGATTGTAGCTCATAATGACTTGTACTTTGTTGCGATTCGTAAATCTGAACATATTCAGGACAGGTGGCATGCAATTTTTCATGCTTTCCTTCTGCAATCAGTTCACCTTCCATCAGCAGGATAATCTTGTCGAAATCCCTGACGGGGTTGATTTTCTGTGTTACCGAAATCAGCGTGATTTCAGGGTAGTTTTCCCGGAGCCGTTTCAGGATTTTCTGTTCAGTCTGCGGGTCAACGCGTGCTGTAAAATCATCGAGCAGCAATATTTTCGGGTTCACAGCCAGCGCCCGCGCCAACATGATGCGTTGTTTTTGTCCACCGGAAAGACTTGTTCCCCGCTCCGAAACAACCGTTTCGAGTTTTTCAGGAAGCGAATCCACAAACTCTTCCAAACCGGCAGTCTGAATGGCCTTTTGCAACGATTCCGCGGTTACCGACTGGCTGAAAGAAACATTCTCGCGGAGACTCATATTAAACATCACACTATCCTGAAACACGATCCCGATGCTGTTGTAAAACGTCTCTTTTTTGTATTCCGAAGGTTGCCGGCCATCAAATTCTACTCTTCCCGAAGAGGGTTTGATTAATCCTGAAAGCAGGTAAAGCAGTTGTGTTTTGCCTGCGGCGGTTGGTCCGATGATGGCGGTGCGCGAACCCGGTTCAATGCTGAATGAAATATCTTTTAAAACAGCCTTTTCGTCATACAAAACCGACACACTTTTTACTTCGGTTTTTCCTGTCAAAGGCGTGTCAACCGTTCCGTAATCCTCACTTTCGGGTGCGTTCAATACCGATTCAATGCGCTGAAACGACGCTGACGCCTGCGCAATTACATTGCTCATAAAACCAATCATGATAATGGGAAAAACCAGGATGGTAACATAACTGTTGAACGCGGCAAAATCGCCCAGCGAAAGTTTTCCGGCAATCACAAAATGACCACCCAGCGCCAGAATGGTGAGTGTGGCCATGTTGGCAAAAAAGGTGATCAGCGGAACCAGCGTGGCAAACAGGTTGACAATGGAAATGCCGATGTCGCGCGATTCACCGCTGGCTTTCAGAAACTTCACATATTCAGTTTGCTGTGAGTTGATAACACGAATAATCGCAGAACCCAGAATACTTTCATTAATAACTCTGTTTAACCAGTCGATTGCTTCCCTGCCCCGTAAAAACAAAGCCCTGATTTTTTTGCTGATGAAATAAAATGTGATGGCTACCGACGGAATAATCAGCAACACCGGCAGCGCTAGTTCCCAGTCGATGATAATCAGCAGAATCACCGTACCGATAATCATTACCACCGATGAAATAATGGAGGAAACACCTTGGGAAATAAACGATTTGATGGAATCGACATCGGCAGTGAGGTTGGTGAGCAGTTTCGAGGGGCTGGTTTCCTGGATAAAAATAAAACTCTGCCCGGAGATTTTCTGCGACAACCGTTCGCGCAGGTTAAAACCCACACGCTCGGCAGTGAGCGTTTGCACCACCGACTGAAAAACTGCAAACATAAAAATAACCAGTGCGGCAGTCAGAAACTGAATAACGATGACTTTGTAGCTGAAATTCCCGGCAGTATAAGTATCGATTCCTTTAGCAATGATGCGGGGAATAACCAGGTTGGCGGCATTGCCAATCAAGGCAAACAGCACCAGCATGGTCACCATCAGCCGGTAAGGTTTCAACAGCGAAAAAATACTGCTGCCTCCCTTTTTGCGACCTCCGTTTTTTGTCTTCTCCGACATCCTTTATTTTCAGAAATTCAATGAATCAATAAACAACCGGACAGTTTGGAAGTTTGGCCTGGCTCCTGAAAAATAACCAGGAATTATTCCGCTTCTCCAAATAAATCGTAATCCTCGGCACCCGTGATTTTTACTTGTATAAACTCACCTTTTTGCAAAGGTTTCGCCGAAGTTACCAGCACTTCACCATCCACTTCGGGTGAATCATATTCGGTGCGGCCTACAAAGAATTCGCCTTCCTGCCGGTCGATGATGACTTTGAAAGTTTTGCCAATTTTTTCCCGGTTGAGTTCAGCCGAAATCTGCTGTTGTATTTCCATGATTTCGTCGGCACGCTCCTGTTTTTCCTCATCGCTGAGCTTATCCCTGAAATGCTTGTATGCGTAAGTTCCTTCTTCGTTCGAGAACGGGAAAACGCCCAGCCTGTCGAACCGGGTTTCTTCGATAAACGCTTTGAGTTCTTCGAAATCTTCTTCGGTTTCGCCCGGAAAACCCACCAGCATCGTGGTGCGCATGGCCACTCCGGGCACTTCCTCTTTGATTCTTTTGATCAGTGCTTCAGTTTCTTCGCGGGTTACGTGGCGCATCATATTTTTAAGCACCGGGTTGGCAATGTGTTGCAACGGCATGTCGAGGTATTTGCAAACCTTGCGATTTTCGCGCATCACCGGCAGAATATCATACGGGAATTTGGTGGGGTACAAATAATGCAGGCGAATCCATTCGATGCCATCGATTTCAGAAATGGCATTCACCAAATCAACTAAACGGCTTTTTCCGTAAATATCGATTCCGTAATACGACAGTTCCTGCGCGATGAGCAGGATTTCCTTCACCCCTTTTTTGGCCAGATAGCGGGCCTCTGTTACCAGGCTTTCGATGGTGCGCGACTTGTGTTTTCCTGTCATCATTGGAATTGCACAAAACGCACAGGAACGGTTACAGCCTTCCGAAATTTTGAGGTAGGCAAAATGCGAGGGTGTTGTAATTTTGCGTTCGTAAATGTATTCGGGCTGAAAAGTCACTTTCAGTTCGTCCACCATCGCCTTCAAATCGAACTTGCCAAAGTAGCGGTCCACCTCGGGGATTTCGGTTTCCAAATCTTTCTGGTAGCGTTCCGACAAGCAGCCCATTACATAAAGTTTCCCGATATCTCCACGTTTTTTGGCCTCGGCGTAATCCAGGATCATGTCAATGGATTCCTGTTTGGCATCGTGAATAAACCCGCAGGTATTCACAAAAACCGCATCGAAACCGGTGCCGCTGCCATCGTGCACCACTTCGTATTTTCCGCGCTCCAACTGGTTGAGCAACACTTCCGAATCGACCAGGTTTTTTGAACAACCCATTGTCACCACATTTACCCTTTTCTTCATCTGTTCAAAATTTTGGTGCAAAGAAAAGGTTTTTTGTGGAAATGGACAGGGATTCCATCTTTTCAGACAGATGGAATCCTTTGGTTATTCCCGTTGATGAATCACTCGTTTAACCTCGATTCAATATCCATGCTTTGATGCAAAATCCTGATCACCTCAAGTATTTTCGTGTTTTTCCTGTAAAAAATGAAATGTGATTTAACTTTTGAACGGAAATAGCCCTTTCGGATGTGGCTATAATCTTTCCCTGATTCTGGTCTTTGTGCCAAATAATTTATCTCGTCAATTATTAAGTTGAAATACCTGTCGGCCTGTTCTGCCGACCAGTTCTCTTTGGTGTACAACCAGATTTTCTCAAGGTCTTTCAGAGCCTCATTGCTGATTTTGTATTTCATCTGAAAGATGTTTTTTGTGGAGGTCGTTCAAAAATTTATCGGGTTCGAATTCCTTTGAAAATCCTGACTTCTCTCCTTTTTTCAGCTCGTTTATCAGTTCTGCTTTTTTCGATTCTTCGTATTCAAACATCCTTAAAGCTGCCCTGATTACTTCGCTTGCAGATGAATAACGTCCGTTTTTAATCTGCTGATTGATAAAATTATCAAAATAGTCGCCTAATAATATTGAAGTATTTTTTGCCATGCTTTTTTCTTCAAAAATACCAATTCCTGGTATTGATTCAAATTTTTCGAGATATTTTAAACTTACCTCCTTCTCTCAAAAAAGAAGATATTCTGTGGTCCTGATTATTTCTACCGCAAAGGTTGCAATGTTTGAGCGCAAAGTCCGCAGGCTTCATGCAAAAAACTTTGCGATTTCTTTGCGTGCTTAGCGTTAAAAAAACCTGAAGGTACTATTGTTTTGTTTTCAGCGGATTTTCAGCTTCCTTAAAAAACTGGTTTTGCAATTCAGGAACTGTTTTGTCGGCTTTTACCTGTTGAATCATTTTTACCAGTTGCGAAACCGTTTCATTAATCAGCAGTTCACCCGCCTGTGCGTTGGATTTGGAGCCATCGCCGCCATAATGATTCGGGTAATTGGCGTACCACCAGATGCCGGAATAAACAAAATCCAGTTGCTTCATCCTTTCGAGGTCAACCCCAGATTGTTGTCCGGCCCTTTCAGGATGTGAAACGGCAGGTTGGGCTGCCAGCATTTCCGAAGTTTCGCTATTGCCGGCATGGGCATCAAATTTATCTGGCTGGGTTAATTCTGTCACCTTTTTGGCAACTTCGGGATTATCTTCCGGCCTGAACCAATAAAGAGAATATTTGCGTGGTTCGGAAAGTTGTGCCATCCCGAAAAAATTCAGAAAGGCATTGTTGCCACCGTGACCATTCACAATGATGATTTTTTCAAAACCGTTGCGGTTGAGCTCATCCAGCGTTTCCTGCAATATCTTCCAGATCAGTTCAGGACTGTAGGCAATGGTTCCCGGCTGGTGGCGCGCCTCGTTGATCTGGCTGAAATAGTACCACGGAAAAACCACGGCATACTCTTTGGCAGCCGCCCGCAAGGCGTATTCACGCGAGAGATAAAGGTCGGTGCCCAGCGGCAGGTGCGGACCATGTTTTTCCATCACCCCGATGGGAATGATACACGTTTTGGCACTCTTTTCCACCGCCTTTACAAAATCGGGAGCGGTAAGTTCTTCGTATCTGAAAGGGATCTCCTGGGCAACCGATACACCGGTAAAAACCAGCGCAATGACAGTATAAAGTAATTTTTTCATCTGAACAAATTATTGAAGTTTCTGATTAGTTGTCGGTTGTGCTTGTTCTCTTTAATCTGCATTTTCACCCGATGGAACTCACATGTAATTTGTTCATCGTTATTTGTGTCTTTCTGCAAACATGTTCGTTTCA
>JAJUGS010000307.1 GCA_029265875.1 Prolixibacteraceae bacterium | reverse complement strand
TTTCATCTGAACAAATTATTGAAGTTTCTGATTAGTTGTCGGTTGTGCTTGTTCTCTTTAATCTGCATTTTCACCCGATGGAACTCACATGTAATTTGTTCATCGTTATTTGTGTCTTTCTGCAAACATGTTCGTTTCATAAGTTATGATTGATTTATGAAGCCTGAAATTATGAAAAACGACCGGAAATACCAAGCAACTTCACCATTCTGTTAATTTACAATCTTCATAACGAAATGATGTTTGAATGCTGAAAATCGAAAAACTTTCTCCACAAAATCTGAAATGAATTAGAAAATCGTCAGAAAATTCCTTGAAATTGCTATTCGCTTAACGGTAAACTAAAAGTAAAGGCGCTCCCCTTTCCGGGCTCACTTTTTACGCTGATCGTACCGCCATTTTTTTCCACAAAATCACGGCATAAAACCAGTCCCAAACCCGTTCCTTTTTCGCCATCGGTACCTTTTGATGTTTTTGTTTTGGATATCGAAAAAATATCCGCAACAATTTCAGGGCTGATGCCAACACCGTTGTCCCTGATGGTAATCTCTGCTTTTCCGTCGTGAACCCTGTCGGATAATTCGATCTGACCATAGCAGGGCGTAAATTTGATGGCATTGGATACAAGGTTCCGGAATACAGTCATAATCATTTTCTCATCAAAAACCGACCGGGTTTCCGGATTAATGTTGTTGATTATCCGGATGTTTTTATTATCTGCGTTCAGTTTCAGATGTTTAATGGCGAGTTGCGATATCTCGTACACCGAAAGTTCCCTGAAATCGGGGCTAAAAACATCATTCTGAAAAACAGCCCATTCGAGCAGGTTATTAACCAGCGAATTCATATTGTGCACCGACGAGGCAAAATCGTTCAGCAACGCCGTTTGTCCGGCCAGCGTTGAAACATCCTTTATCTCGTTCATGAGCCCGTCCATCGCGCCCAGCGGACTTCGTAAATCATGGGCAATAATCGACAGCATGAGATTTTTATTTTCGTTCAGCTGCATTAACTGGGCATTTTTGTTTTCCATTTCAAGCTGGGTTTTCTTTTGTTCCGAAATATCGAAAACAATGCCCACCAGTTCAAGGGGCCTGTTTTCGGCATCCCGTTTTATAATGATACCCCGGTCGTAAAACCATTTCCATTCGCCATCCCTGCATTGTATCCGGTATTCACATTCATAAGCACCGCTGAAGCCATACAGATGATCCCGCATATTTTGCATCACCCTCTCATAATCATCCGGATGAATTTTCGAGGTAAAAAATTCAAACCCGACTTCACCCTGTATATCCTCCAACTGATACCCCAGCGCCTGCACCTTTCTGGCATTAAACTGAACTTTGTTCTCTTTTACATTCCACTCCCATTTTCCAAGATTGCCGCTCCACTCAAAATTGGCCTGCTCATGATAGGCAAGTTCATTCTTCAAATGAAGAACCTGCTTTTCGAGGCCCACTATTTTTTCAACCAGTTCCTCTTTTGTCAAGCCATTTAAAAGATTTTCATCCATTCTGTAATTTTTTTGAAATTGAAACCATCATCCTGATTAAACGTGATCGGGTGTATAAAAATAACGAAATTTCATTACCCTACGGGTTGTCCGGCATAAATACAGCACCTGTAAATGACTGCTGCTTCCCGGCCTGTATAAAAAACTTAACCTTGCTAAAACCCCATCAATCGCCTCACATTCTCTGTATTTTTCTTATTCGTGAGGTGCTCCAGCAGCAGAAACGCCACAGTCATGGCGGTTGACGGGTTCCACGAGGTGATGATGTTATCTTCAAACACCACCGGCTGATGCAGGACGTTGACACCAAAACTTTTTAAAGCTTTGTGCCTTGCCACGCTGTTGTAAGTGGTACCATTTTTCCCTGCCAGAATACCGCTTTTGCCCAGCAGCAATGCTCCCACACAGACGGACGCAATCATTTTTCCGGCATTGCTGAAAGCGCGGATCACCGACAGAAACCGTTCGTTGTAGGCGTCGTTGTAAAAACCAAAAATTTCAAATCCACCGGGGACAGACAGCGCCGCAAAATCGTTGACATCGATCTCCTCCAACACGTAATCCACCACCGCCGCTGGTTAAATGAGCTTTTGATTTCGCGCCGCAGCCCGCAGGTAAACAGTTGGGTGGTGCCATCTCCTTCGGCCACGTTCCAGCCCATCACATCGATAAAAACGCTGGTTTCAAAAAACCCGAATCCGTCGGCTAACAAAAGGAGTATCTTTTTCATAATTTTTTAATCATGGAACTTCTAATTAAGGTTCAAAGTCATCGTTGCAAAACGATTACATGCGGTTGCTGAAAACAATACAAATCCAAGGGAAAAAGAATCGTGCGGGAGCGAAAGTACTGCGTCAAACAGCAATGTGATTGTATTAGCAAACTGGGAGTAAAAAAAGGATTCCACCTTTTTAATAAGATGGAATCCTTATCAAAGGGTGCAAACAAGCTTTTATTCGGCTGTCAGTACCTTTTTCTGTAAATATTGTTCATTATTGGCAAAGTCCCAGGTATTCAGGAACCCGATGCGGATGATGTTGGTCATTGCAGGCGACATTTATTCATTCAATGGATTTACTTTCAATCTCGTTATTGATTTTGAGAATTTCAAACACAATATTATCTGCTATTCTGAAATCTGTCAAAAGTATCTTATCAATCAAAGGCTTAACTTGCCCGATTATTCCCAACTGTTTTGCCTTACTGATCACGCCCAGTGAACCCGTACATTTTAACTTTAGTTTCGAGGCCAGTTTTCTGGCTTTCAAATCGTCCAGCAGCAATAAGGCGTTATCGGTCTCCTTGGCCAATGCCAAAGCGCTGGCTTTACCCCAATCAATCTGGGTTTCCAGAAACTCCTGGTACTTTTTATCTTTTACCGGTGTAATCAAAATCCAATCAGGAAGCGATTCACCAAATTCTTCTGCAATTTCAGGGGTTGTAATGATTTTTCCATAAACCTTATTTAAAAGCTCAATCTCCCCTATTTTATCAAACAGGATTAAACTGCTGATATCCGAAATAATGATGTCAGGCATTGGCTATGTCGGAATAGAGATCGGAAACTGAACCACTGAACAATGAAACACCTACCTTCCCAGCAACTCGATAAATGCACGTTTGGAAAGTCCCGCAATCTGGGCGGCCTGCCCGGTAGAAAGCTTTCCGTCTTCGTAGAGTTTTGCTGCTATAATCATGGATAAATCGTGGTCTTTTATATCGACACTATCGGGTATCTGAAATTGTATTGTTCTCATAATGTGCTAAAATTCATTTACTAAACAAAGATAAAAAAACGGTTATTGAATTTTTACTGCCAACCGTTTTTTTACTTGCTGACAAGCATCCGGTTTTGGTTCCGGGTTTTCTTTCAGCCTTATTCAACAAAAAAGGATTCCACCTTTTTAATAAGATGGAATCCTTATCAAAGGGAGCAAACAAGCTTTTATTCGGCTGTCAGTACCTTTTTCTGTAAATACTGTTCATTATTGGCAAAGTCCCAGGTATTCAGAAACCCGATGCGGATGATGTTGGTCATTTTTTCCCAGTTGATTTTGCTGAGTTCGTCGGATGGCTGGTGGTAATCGGAGTGCATGGCTGCCATAAAATAGAAAATCGGGATGCCTTCGGCGGCAAACGGCGCGTGGTCGCTGCCACCGGATGGTTTTTCGGATGCCCGGTACGCCAAATCGAGGTTGATTTTGTAATCGGCAATATTCTTTTTGGTTTGTTCTTCAATCCCGGGGTAGGCCTTTGTATAGCTCATGTCGGCTTTGTTTTTCAACTCATCGCTTTCAACATCGCGGGCAATCATATCATAATTCAGGTTCAGCACAATGTTCATTTTCTTTTTCATGGCCTGCTGTACAAAATATTTCGAGCCGTATAAACCTTTTTCCTCACCGGTCCAGGCGGCAAAAATCACCGATTTCTCCGGTTTTTTGCCGGTGGCGGCAAAGGCTTTGGCAATGGTCATCACGCCCACGGTTCCCGAGGCGTTGTCGTCGGCACCATTCCAAATATAACCGTCCCATTTGCCAAGGTGGTCATAATGGCCGCCCACCACAATAAATTCGTCTTTCTTTTCGCCTTCGATGTATCCCACCACGTTGCGGGCTTTCACCACTTTCGAGTTCACGCTGGTACTGAAAGCCACTGTTTTTCCGGGCAATTCGCGCGAGGCAGGCTGCAGGGTCTGTGCCACCGTTTTTTCAAACTGCGCGAAATTGATACCCGTGCCTTTTATCAGTTCGTTGGCCAGCCTTGTAGTGACCGTGAACACGGGCAGGTTACCGGTTAATGAATCAGTGGGCAGCGACATGGAAACATCGTAGTAAGATGCTTTTGGC
>JAJUGS010000014.1 GCA_029265875.1 Prolixibacteraceae bacterium | reverse complement strand
CCTTTTGCAGTTTGCGAAAAGTTCACATTCAATCCAGGAATTGCACCTCTCAACATATCGGTGATGTTGGCTGTGGCTTCTTTTTCCAGTTTTTCGGCATTAATCTGGGAAATGGCACCGGTAAGGTCTTTCTTTTTCACGGTACCATAACCCACGGCAACAACTTCTTCAAGACCAATAACATCGGCCTCCATTTTTACATTTATCGTTGTCTGGTTGCCAACCATGATTTCCTGGGTTTTCATACCGATGAAGGAAAACAGGAGTGATTTGGCATCAGTTGGTACATTGAGGCTGAATGTCCCATCGTTGTCCGTGATGGTTCCGATGGCAGTACCTTTGATAAAAACGGTAACCCCGGGCAGCGGTGCTCCGCTAGCTTCGGTTACTTTACCCGTAACCGTTTTCTGGGCCATGGCGTTGCTGATAGATATAGCAAACACCATTAATAAAAACAGTAGTTTTCGCATAAGTTAAAATTTAATTAGGTAATGATTATTTTATAGAATTGACCGTGTTTTTTGAATTGCTTAATTCAACAGCCAATGGCATTTATCCAAAACCAGTCGGCATATAATAAGTTTTAGCAGTTAGATTTATTCGTTTCATATCTCATTATAAGCAGTGAATTTTCAACCTATAATGCCAGTTTTACGGTTTTATCACAATGGTTAAAGCTATCCATTAATGACATTAATCACCCGACCAATTTTTGCAAGTTTCAATATTTTTTTTGCAAAAATGATTGAAGACAACTATTAAGAACATTTTCGGTTTTTCAATTCAGGTAATAAAACCCAATCAGATTTTGATGTAATTTGTTCCATACGGATAACGTTGTGGCCTGCTTAGCATCGAATTAGCCAGATCGTTGTCAATAAACCTTTCCGTTTTCGGATTCCATTTCAGGACACCCGGTATTTTCATGGCAATATGACTGATCAGGCAAACTGTGCAGGCCCTGTGCCCGATTTCAACCGGAGATATGGGTTCCTGGCGCGATTTTATACAGTCGAGCCAGTTTCCGTGCTGCTCTTTGCTGACATACAGATGAATTTCATTTTCACCGATTTTAGATTCCAGAATTTTCGGGTCGCTGGCATCAAGCGCTTTGGTGGCACCTGCCGGAATCGGGTCGCTGGCTGTGGCCCGGTATGCACCGCGTGTAACAAAAATCCAGCCTTCGGTTCCTTCATAACGGATACCGTTCGGGAAACCACCGCTTGTGTAAACGGTTATCCCGTTTTCGTATTCATGTTTCACCATAAAATCGCCATGTACGTTCCAGCTTCCCGATTTCGGGAACTGGGCAACTGCTTCCACAGAAATTGGCCCTGTATATTCGGTGTCCATTCCCCAGGCAGCCGAGTCGTAGTGGTGTTGCCCCCAGCCGGTAATCATCCCGGCACCATAATTTTCATGACGCAACCATCCGGGGCGGTCGTAACCTTTCTGCGGGTGTACCAATTGTTCGGTGTAATCAATTTCGGGTGTTGAGCCCAGCCACATATCAAAATTCAGTGCTGAAGGAACGGGCATTTTTTCAAAAACAGGACCACCAGGATCGCCAGGTAAACCGATTTTTACCGTATGAAGTTTACCAATTCTGCCATTACGTACCAGCTCGGCTGCCACCCTGAATTGGGGATCGGACCGTTGCTGGGTTCCCACCTGCAGAATTACTCCCTGCCGGTGAACTATATCGCTGAGCAGGCGCCCTTCGGTAACAGTCAGCGAAGTAGGTTTTTGCAGATAGATGTCTTTTTTGGCCAGTGCCGCCTCAATAGCCGGTTGCGAGTGCCAATGGTCAGGGGTACTGATAACCACCGCATCAATATCTGACCTGAGAAGCATTTCCTTGTAATCGTCATACATTTTCACATCAACAGCCTGGTTGCTGCCATATTTTCTGTTGTAAACATCTTCCACTAATTTTTTCCCGTCAGCCATCCTGTTTTTGTCAAGGTCGCAAACTGCCACAAAACGGGCGTTATCATACCTGAACAGCGATTCCATATCGTGTGAACGGGCAATACGTCCACACCCGATTTGCCCCAGTTGAATGGTATTACTCGGTGCATTTTTCCCGAAAACCGACGAGGGTACAATGGTCGGGACCACAATGGCTCCGGCTGTTGCAGCCGTTGCATTTCTGAGAAAAGTTCTTCGTTTCATAATTTATTGGTTTATTGTTATTATTTCATTTGTGTCGTGTATAAATTAAATTGCTTCGCAAAGCTTGCAATCCTGAAAATACGGTCATTGGGAACGCAGTGAAGCAATCTGTTTTGATATTTAATTCTTTATCTGACAACTGTGTTTTTAATTATTTTTTTAACGGTGAGTCGTCACATTTAAAGTCTCCCAACACATACTGCGCCCCATTCAGGTAAAATTTCAGTAAACGGGCATCTTCAAAACTTTGTGCATTGTGCGAAGGTGATACATAAAAAACACGCCCTTTCCCAAATCGTTTGATCCACGAAACATACTTTATCTTTTCGTCGATGGGTTTTGATTTGTTTGTTAATTTATCTGTGTCCATGTAAAGCAATGGCCTGAAGTTTTTTTGTTCGTAGGCTTTATTAAACAAATAAGGTTCATCGACATGAACAAATGGTCTGCCTTCGAAAGCTTCCGTCAACGGATGACCGGGCTCGGCAAGTTCAAGCGTAATTTCCTGCTGCGGCGGGTGATAATCAAAACTTCCACCCACCATTTCGCTGAATGGCATCGAATTGTTTTGCATCACAATAGCTCCGTGAACAACCATCAATCCTCCTCCTTTTCTGACATATTCGATGAGGTTTTTTTCGAGTTCAGCCGCTTTTTTGATCTTTTGTTCTTCGGTTAAACTTTTGTCTTCATCCAGCATATCCAGAATCTGGTCGCGGCGCGGACCCACCGAGCAATTGTTATTCAGAACCACTGCATCGTATTTTTTCAGTTTATCAGATTCAAAAAATGAAAGGTCACTGCAAACATCGGCTTTATAAGCACCACTTTTTTCACCTAACAAACGGATAACCTCTGTAGTATGCGGAACCACCCAGTGGTTAAACCCGGTAAATTTGTCAAATATCAAAATCTTTCTTTCTTTTTGAGGTTGAACTACCGGTTTTTCAGGCGCAATTTCCTCTATTTTCTTTACCCATTCGGGGGTACAGGCAAATTCTTTCAGTTGTGCGTTTGCTGTAAAAACCAAAAGAAAAGTGGTAATGGTAATCAGAATCTTCTTCATTATCCCAACATTTTATTATTCAGCGAAATATTTCCTCAATCCATAATAATAACAGGGTTATTTGCAAAACTGTTCCAGTACATTTCTGCAGTGGCAGCATCTATTTTTCCATCGAAAACTACGAGCCTGTATTTCAACGTGTAATTTTTCTTCGGGTCGATTTTCCAGTCAACGTGCCTGATGGGTACAAACTCGAAATACATGTCGCCGCGTCCGCCATTGGCATCCAGTGGCCATACGCGCATGGGTTCGGGGTGCATCCGGTTCGACGGATGGCTCAGAAACAAAATTCCCGACCGGCCTTCTTTTACCGCCGATTCTCCTTCCACAACACACCAGCGGGCAAACGAGCCATCGGCATCTTTCCGGGTTTTTCCATCCGAAGTTAAAACCGTGCAATTATCTTTGTGCCATTTTTCGGTTGCCCTGAAACCAACACCCCCCCCATAACGATAAGCATCGAGCATGATTCCGTTTTTCAGCGGACTGTTGAGCGAAGTGGTATAATCGATGATCCAGACACCTTTTCCGGCATTCCAGACACGCACATCCAGGATTTCGTTCAGGGCAATCTGGTCTTCTCCTTTGACACCAAAATCAATATGTTGCTGCAATGCGGCAAAACCACTGTAAACAGCACCTTCGGCTTCCGACAGGAAACCGGCAAACTTCACGGTTCCCTCGCCTGAATATAAATTCCAGAAATCAACGGCTCTTCCGTCAATCGTGGTTTTTGTCCAGGGTCCCCAGATTCCGTAATGGTGATAATGGTCGGGTGCCTGAATACGTGTCAGTACCTCTCCTCCCGGCGACCAAAGCGGATGAATAAAACCTGATCGTTTAAACAAAGTACTCACTGTGTCAGGCGGATAGGTAATTCCGAAACGGTATTTCAGAACCGGTTTCCCATCTTCAATCAGGCTGAGGTCCTGGTGGTCTTTTTTTAACAGAACCGGATGACTTTCCGGTTTCTGAGTTTCGATTTTCAGCGCATATTTCCGCTCTGTATTTTTCTTTGAAACACCATTCAAAATAAACCACAAACGGGCTGAATGACCTGGTTCAAGCTGACTTTGAACAGGAATTTCGCCGGATGATGTGATTTCATACAACGTCAGACTTCCTTTGTCGGTATTATAATTCAGGTTGTCGAGCGAAACCGAAACCGGGGCATCAATCCTGTCGGTTTCAATTTTCACCGTGAATTTTGCCAGCTCCTGTGCAGAGAGCACACATGAGCAAAAAACTAATGCAATCGGAATGATCAATTTCATTTTTATCGGTTTTTCCTTTGCGTACTTCGCGAATTCTTTGTGG
This sequence comes from Prolixibacteraceae bacterium, assembly GCA_029265875.1. Lineage (GTDB taxonomy): Bacteria > Bacteroidota > Bacteroidia > Bacteroidales > Prolixibacteraceae > Draconibacterium. The sequence goes on along the minus strand of JAJUGS010000014.1, from coordinate 25,911 downwards.
TCTTTGCGGTTAAGGGAAATTCAAACGCAAAGAACGCTATGTTTATCGCGGAGAGCGCAAAGTATGATTTTACAAAAGAGGAACTTCTGAATCAATTGTTTCCTTAAACGCCAGAATGTTCTCGGTAGTTACGTTCGGGGGCATTCCCCCTCCACACGACCAGATCACGCGGTTTTTATCGCCAAATTCGCGAACCATTTTGATGGTTTCAGCGCGCACTTCTTCCGGCGATTTTGCTGCCAGCACATCGCGTGGCGGCAGGTTCCCGATCAAGGCAACTTCCGGCCCGGCCAAGGCACGGATCTCACTCATACTGTGTTCAAAACTGAAATTGAAAAGGTTAACACCCATTTCTTTCAGATAAGGCGTGGAAATCAGTCCTTGTGCATCGTTGTGGAAAAAGTTCAGTTTTGAATCGAAAGCGCTGAAAATCCGCTTCAGATAAGGGACAGCATATTCCCGGCATTCATCATCGCCAATAAAACCTACAATGTCGTCGAGCACCAGCATCCCTTCGATAGACGGAAACATTTCTTTCTGGTATTGCAGCCAGTCAACCGTAAACCGGGTAATGGTATCGAGCAGTTTATGACTGGCTTCGGGGTCCATCATAAAACCCATCATCAGTTCGGTGGTTCCCATCAGGAAAGAAGCAATGTTCAGCGGGCCACGTGCCACGGCAAACTTAATTTCGTGCCCCATATTGTTGATGGGTTGCTGGTAATTTGCCAGTCGTTGAATCACAAATGGCAGCAATCCATCGGTTTTCGGATTCGGGATTTTCAGGTTGGCAGCTTCCGAAATATCGGTCATAATACGGTCGGCGTGCGGCAGGTTGTAGCTGTTCCACACTAATTTGGCGCCAAAAGCCGAAGGTTCGGTACACATCCCGAACTCAGACCAGAATCCCGGAAGGAAAATAATATCGGGAAAAGTTTCGATGACCTTTTTGTTGGTTTGAAACCAGATTTCTTCGGATGAATAAAACTGCAGGGTAGTTACGCCAGCCCACCCCGGAATCCAGGGGCTATCGACAATAAAACCTGTAACAGGATGTGCCGGAGTTTCGCCATGAACTGTTTTCAACAACAGTTCCCATTGTTGGTTTGTCATTTTATAAAATTTAGTTCCTTACAAATTTATAAGTCACGGTTGTTAAAATTCAGTATTATTTTTGCAACACCTTGTACGCTGTTAACAAATTTACTAATATTGAGATGCTGCAGAATTACAGGAAAAACAATGAAAACCAACAGAAAAGCGGATGTTTATGAAGATAATGCACGAACATATCGATTTTCCGGGTCGCTCAGCCGTAAAAGTTAAATATTGCGACAGGCCCCATTTTACCTACCCGTGGCATTTTCATCCCGAATTCGAAATTTTGTATTTAACCGAAGGCAGCGGGACCCGTTTCGTGGCCGACAGTATTGAGGAATTCGGGCCCGGCGACCTGGTGCTGGTTGGAAGCTCGCTCCCGCATTTCTGGCGAAGTGATGAAAAGTACCTGAACAGCGGTGGAAAACTCAGGGTAAAATACATGGTTATTCAGTTTCCCTCCGACTTTTTAAAACCGGAAATTGAAAACTACCCTGAATACCAGCTTATCGGAGATCTTTTAAAACGATCTGCACGGGGTGTCAGTTTTCATAAAAATTTTGCGGCGCAAATCAGCAGTAAAATTTTAAAAGTGGGAAAAACAAGTGGCTTCGACCGGATTATTTCGCTGCAAAAACTTTTACAGGAAATGGCGAAAACCAGTGAATACCGCTTACTTGCCGGCGAGCTTTATCAAAAGGAAGACCAGACATTTGTAAACTACCGGCTCACCAAGGTGATGCAATATTTAAATACCAATTATCAGCAAAAAATCGAACTCGAAACAGTTGCTGAAATTGCCAACCTGCACCCGGCTGCTTTTTGCCGTTTTTTTAAGGAGAAATCGGGTAAATCGCTTTCGGAATATGTAAACGATATGCGGATTGGTTACGCCTGCCGACTGATTACCGAAGGCCGGATGTCGATATCGCAGATTTCGTATGAAAGCGGGTTTAACAATCTTTCCAATTTCAACCGGACCTTTAAAAAGCACACAGGTTTTACTCCCACCAGCTATTTTCAGGAATTTCAGCGGCAACCGGGCAGTTAACATGGTTTTTTGACTATCATTTAACCGGGAAAAATTACCAACCTTCTAATTCATCGTTTAAAAACATTGTGGTTTCTTTTTAGCTTTGCTAAACAACAATTAAACCTGCTGCCATGAGTAAGCTAATCTCTTTATTACTGTTTATTTGTTTCCTTAATTTTTCAGCAATTGCCCAGGAAGTTGAATTCTCACCCACCGACTGGGAGAATCCGGCGGTTATTGATAAAGGACAAAATGCCCCGCACGATTTTTACATACCATATAAAGTACCCGACTATGCCATCAAAAGCAAGAAAAGCAGCGAGTTTATTTTATTGAACGGAAAATGGAAATTCAAACTTGTGGAAACCCCGGAGCAAGTCCCCGAAGAATTCTGGAAACCTAAATTCAAAACCGAAGACTGGGACGAAATCACAGTACCCTCCAACTGGCAGATGGAAGGATATGATCACCCAAAATTCAGAAATATTGCCCTTTCTTTTGAAAGCGACCCACCCAAAATTCCCGATTATTACAACCCCACCGGTTGCTACAAACTGAAATTCACAGTCCCGAAAACCTGGGAAAACAAACAGGTAATGCTGCGCTTCGAAGGTATAAAATCGGCCGCTCGCATTTGGGTGAACGGCAAACGGGCCGGTTACAACGAAGGTGGTTTTGAGCCCGCCGAGTTTAATATCACACCGTTTCTCGAAAAAGGCGAAAACGATTTATCGGTGCAGGTGATGCGTTTCAGCGACGGCTCGTATCTCGAAAACCAGGATATGTGGCGGCTTTCAGGAATTTTCAGGGATGTAAAACTGTACGCGCTCCCGCAAACCTACATCCACGATTATTACATCACCACCGATCTGGATGAAAATTACAAAGATGCCCTGCTGACCCTTGAAACCGACATTAAAAACATGGTTCCCGATTCGGTAAAAGGATCCGTCGAAATGGATGTTTTTGATAAGGAAGGAAAATCGATTCTGAAAGATGGTACAATCAACCAATCATTTGCCATTGACACATTTGAAACAAAAAAAATAAAAATCAGCACGCTGGTGATCGACCCGCCAAAATGGTCGGCTGAATACCCCAACCTGTTTACCCTGCTTGTGATTCTGAAAAATGAAAAAGGAGAAATAACAACCACTTTTGCACAAAAAACCGGGTTTCGCGAAGTGGAATACAAAAACCGGATTCTTACGGTAAACGGCGTCCCGGTAAAACTGAACGGCGTGAACAGCCACATGCACGACCCTGAACACGGGCAGGCAGTTCCGCTGGAAACGCTTCGAAAGGATTTGCTGCTGATGAAGCAATTCAATATTAATTGTGTACGAACCTGCCATTATCCGCCAACACCCGAATATTTGAGCATGGCCGACGAACTGGGAATTTATGTTTTTGATGAAGTGGGCGACGAAACCCACGCCAACGAATGGCTTTCGGAACGCAGCGAGTGGACAGAAATGTACCGTGACCGCAGCCGCCAGCTTGTTTATCGCGATCGGAACCACCCGTCGGTGATTGTTTGGAGCGCCGGAAACGAATCGGGAAAAGGGTTTAATATTGATGAAGTCATTATAACCGGGAAAGCGATCGACCCGAGCCGCCCGGCCTGGATGTATGGCGGCAACGATTTTTACATCCCTTTTGAGGATATTGTGGGGCCACGCTACTGGATCCCCATCGATTACAAAAATTTAGCCGAAGGAAAAGTGCTTCCTGCAGGCGACAACCGGGCTTCGTTTATGGATGAATACATTGCTGCCACCGGCAACGGTTTGGGCGGACTGGATGAATACTGGGAACTGATCTGGAAACATCCGCGATTGACCGGCGGTGCCATCTGGGACTGGATCAGCCCGGGCATCAAAACTCCCCGCTGGACTGTTCCAGATTTATCTCCAGCTAAAAACGACGGGCAAATAATGGGGCGACCCGTTTTTGCCGAGGGGAAAAATGGCCGCGGACTCGAATTTTCAGGTCATGACGACTGGGTGGAATTTTACCGCGACCCGAGCCTTGATGTTTCGGGGAACCAGTTGTCCATTGGTTTTTGGGTGAAACCTTCGAAAATTCCACAACCCAATACTTTTCTCACCAAAGGGAAACACCAGTTTGGCATCATCATGGAAAACCCGGAAACGCTCGAATTTTATATTTATAATGGCAAACGGATTTCGGCAAAAGCAAAAGTCGGCGGCGATTTTTACGACAACTGGCATTTTGTAGCCGGAATTTATGATGGCAGCCGACTCACGCTTTATATCGACGAAAAACAGGTGGCACAAACGGGTTGCAGCGGCAACATCAGTGTAACACCTTTCCCGCTTTGCATCGGGCGCGAAGCAGAAACGCAGGACCAGGGCGAATATTCGGGACGGCTTTCAAAAATGGTGATCGACGAGGTGAAAATCTTCGACAAGGCCGTTTCGCTGCAGGATCTGAAAACAAAAACTGAAAATGCGGTCCTTTCGCTCGATTTTGAAACCGACGAAAAAGGCGAAAGCTTTTATGCCGTTGGTTTGGGTGGCAGAACCTATGGAATTGTTTGGCCCGACCGCCGGATTCAGCCCGAAATTTATCAACTAAAAAAATCGGCTCAACCGGTAAAAATTGAGCCGATTGACCCGGATAACGGGAAAGTACGGATCACCAACCGCCACATGTTCAAAAACCTGAGCGAACTCACCGGTTTGTGGCAACTCACGGTTGACGGCGACACCATTCAGCGTGGATTTTTTGAAATTGATTTGCCACCTGGAAAATCGATGATTGATTCCATTCCGTTCAGAATGCCAAAAATGGAAGCCGGCAAAGAGTGTTTGCTGACCGTTTCGTTTTTGCAAAAGGGAAAAACCGAATGGGCCGATGAGGGTTACGAAATTGCCTGGGAACAAATGAAAATCAATACCCCGGTTTATGAAAACCAGGTACCAGAAACAAAAACAAAAATTTCAGCCACCGAAAATAATGATGCAATCACCATTTCAGGTGGAAAGTTTAAATATGTCATTAGCAAAAAAACCGGGAATTTTGTTTCGATTCAGCACGATGGAGTGGAATATCTTGAATCGGGACCGGTTTTTAATGTTTGGCGGGCGCCACTGGCCAACGATATTGACCCATGGGGGAGCGAAACATTCAAAGGCCGTAATTTTACACCCGGTCTGGGCCGCAGCATCGACAACCAGTTGCGGACACTGGGAATGCGCGACCTGATTATTCAGGTGGATGATCTCGAAGTATTGAAATTGTCGGGTTCGAAAATTGTTGTAAAAATAAAAGCATTCTCAAACTCAACCCTCCCGGCCAATCGCAGGATGAATTCTTATGATTATTATTCAGCATTTGAAAGAAACGAAACCTGGACATTTCTGGCCGATGGCACCATTGAACTGGAACAAGAGGTGATTCCGCACGGAATTATGCCCGATATGCTGCAAAAAGTGGGATTGCAATTTCAACTGCCAAAACAATTCAGCCTGGTTGAATGGTATGGCCGTGGCCCGTTTGAAAATTACCCCGACCGTAAAACCGGTGCAAAAATCGGTCATTATCAATCGGATGCCGACCAGATGTACGAACCCTACATTTTCCCGCAGGAATACGGGAACCGCAGCGATGTGCGCTGGCTGAAAGTTTACAACAAGGGAGGAAAAGGATTGCTGATTAAAAGCGAGAATGGCGTGAATTTCAGCCTGCACAAATTCACTACCGACAACCTGGAACGGGCTGTTTACACTTACCAACTGAAAGAAGCGCCCAATACAATCCTGAATGTGGATTTCGAGGTGACAGGAGTTGGTGAAACAGCCACCAGACAATTGCTGAAATACCGGGTTTTGCCGGGAGTTAAGCAGAATAAGCTTATAATAAAACCATTCTGATTAGTAGTACACAAAAAAGGCGCAGGTGATTTTACCTGCGCCTTTTTTGAGCAATTTCAGTTACCCTAATTATTATACTTTGAATAGGAAATACTCAGTTTAATTCCGGTTTTGCTTTTGCTTCCTTTCAGGACTGCCCGGTTTGCCTGGTTATTTTTATAAGCCGGGACCATATAAAAACCATAATTTTGGGCTTCCCCTTCAATAATCTTCTGCAAATGCTGGGTTATATTAAAATGATAAGTATAATCTTTTTGCAAGCTTCCACCATAAAAATCAGGACTAAACACATAATCAACCGGGAGAAAATCCTTTCCTGTCGAGTCAATTACAGTAAAAAGCATTTGTTCCGGAGGTGGAAACCGGTGTACCTGTGAGGCAACCGTATCAATCTGGAATATCAGTTCGGCTTTGTTGATGGCCGTGTTAACAGAATCTTTCCACGAAGTGAGGTCGTCGATAAAGATTTTGGATTTTAAGCCGCCGGTTGCCTGAACATAAATTAAAGAATCCTCGTTGGTTTCAGAGCCCAGGTTGGCATAAAACGGGGCAGTTGAATAATCGTGGACAATACGATTGATACGTGCACTGAATTGTGTCACCACATAAGGCATCAGTAAAACAGAATCTTTATTCGTATCTGCCTTCGACTTTAAAGAATCATTATGATAAAACAACACAAGCCCCGACCCCCTGAAACTGCCTGAAGACAATGATTCGAGCGTTAAAATGGCCCCTCCCTGGTTGGTTTGCTTTTCCGACTCTATATAAAGTCCTTTAAAATACTCAAGAAAAACATCGTTGCTTACGAGTTTTGCCGAATCGGCATAAAACAGTTTTTCAGCCAGCGAAAAATCGAGTGGTATGTTTATCAGTTGATAAAAAGTGTCTTTGGTGGTCGAGTCAAGTTTCACGCGGGGTGTAAATTCAATCTGTCCCAGCAGTTTATCAGAAGCCAGCGATTTAAGGTCAACATTCTGGGTATAATTCTGGTCGCGGTCGATGGAAGACTCCAGCTCGTAAACCCTCAGTTTTTGTTTTGTGATGGTATCACCATAAATAATACGATAATAGAGATAAAGTTTAATAGAATCGGGTTGTGGATTATCCTCTCCAAAATCGGGGAATGCCGGCAACCTGAATTGTGTGGCAAAATCGATGGTGGTGGTTCCAAAAAGCGAATCGTTAAAACTGCCAATTAAACTGTGGCTGGCTTCATCGGTCCTGATTGAATCTTCTTTGTGGGTAAAAGCCGAAATATCGTCTTTAATCAACCGGTTTCTCACTTCAATCAGATCACCACCCGGCAACACTTCTAACCCGATACTGCTGTATTCCTCACATGCCGCAAACAAAAGGGCCATGAACAAACCTGCAATCAGGTATTTATATTTATAAAAGAACTTATTTTTCACTCAAACTGAATTAATTGATTTTGTAAACTGTTTTCAAAAAAATTACACAAACGTAGAAAAATCGACCGATATAAATTTTGTTTGAGATTGAATTTTGGCTTTAAATGCTGAATCTTCTGTTTTTTTAACAATCAAAATCAGAAAATCTGGTCGTAAAATGCGTTGTAAGCATCAATGTAAGTTTCTTTGGGCTGATACCCCAGGTATTTTTTCCCACTTTCGCGGGCATATTTTTCAACTTCCGGATTTATTGACTCGGTAGCTTTTATAACACCTTCTGAAAAATTGATTGCCAGTTTGCTTACATTCACAAAGGTAGGGTCTTTAAGCACTTCAACATCTTCCGGAGCTATTCCATCAATCATCAGTTTTTCACCGAATTTCGGATTCAGTGTATTCACAAAGTCATCATTATAAACCGAATAAACCAGTTTAGAATGTTTGAAAAGCGGGTTGTGATAATAGTATTTTTTGATATACAACGGGATAAGCGAAGTAAGCCAGCCATGACAGTGGATAATATCGGGGGCCCAGCGTAGTTTTATTACAGTTTCGAGCACGCCTCTGGCAAAAAACACAGCTCTTTCATCATTATCCGGAAATTCATTTCCCTCGGGGTCGGTTAAAACACACTTCCGTTGAAAATAGTCTTCATTATCGATAAAATAAACCTGCATACGTGCCGACTGAATGGATGCAACCTTAATAATCAGCGGGTGGTCGGTATCATTGATTACGAGATTCATTCCTGAAAGCCTGATCACCTCATGCAATTGGTTCCTTCTTTCATTAACACAACCGTATCGCGGCATAAAAGTCCTGATCTCTTTTCCTCTTTCCTGGATGCCCTGGGGTAAGTATCTTGAAATTTCAGACATCTCGCTTTCAGGCAAATAGGGGAATATTTCTTGTGAAACGTAAAGAATTTTTTTCTTTTCCATGCTCTCCGGTGAACGCATTTTATAACAGGCTGCAAAGTTAATAAAAAATATCATGAATATTCTATGTAAGTAAGTTATAGAGGTTAAATCATGCGTTTGGACCTGGGTTTATTCGTGTATTTGATGATTAATTTTATTTACTTTGCACCGCAATTTTTACAAACATCAATGATTCTGGTCAGGACAGTTACGGAATTAAAATCGGTGCTTCAATCGTCAGGGCAAGCAGGTTCAGCAGGTTTTGTCCCCACCATGGGAGCGCTCCACAGAGGACATCTTTCGCTTGTGGAAAAGGCAGTTGATGAAAATCCACTGGTCGTTGTCAGTATTTTTGTAAACCCCACACAATTCAACGATCCAAAAGACCTTGAACGGTACCCGAGAACACTGGAATCTGATTTAAAGCTGCTCGAGTCCACGGGTTGTCAGGTGGTATTTGCCCCTGATGTAACCGAAATTTATCCTGAACCTGATACCCGGAAATTTGATTTCGGGCAACTCGATAAAGTGATGGAAGGCAAACACCGCCCGGGACATTTTAACGGGGTGGCGCAGGTAGTGAGCAAACTTTTTGAAATGGTCCAACCGCAAAAAGCCTATTTTGGCCTGAAAGATTTCCAACAATTGGCCATCATTAAAAGCATGGTAAAGCAATTGAATCTTCCGGTTGAAATAATCCCCTGCCCTATTGTGCGTGAGCAAAGCGGTCTGGCCATGAGTTCGCGCAACGAATTGCTGTCGGCTGAAGAGAGAACAAATGCAGCCACCATTTCGCAAACACTTTTTAAAGCAAAGGAACTCAGAACTGAAAAAAGCGTATCAGAACTTGAAAAATGGGTAACAGAAACCATCAACAAAAACCCGTTTTTAAAAGTTGAATACGCCGAAATTGTTGATGATACATTGCTTCAGCCAGTAAAAAGCTGGCATGACCATTCGGTGAAAGTTTTGTGTGTTGCCGTGTTTTGTGGAAAAATAAGGCTGATTGACAACATTGTTTTTAATTGAAGATGAAAATGCAGATAGAAGTTTGTAAATCGAAACTACATAAAGTAACTGTTACCGAGGCCAACCTTCAATATGTTGGCAGCGTGACGATTGATGAAGACCTGATGGATGCCGCCAACCTGATTGAGTTTGAAAAAGTGCAGGTGGTAAACGTAAACAACGGCGAACGTCTCGAAACCTACGTGATTAAAGGCGAACGCGGCTCAGGAACTATCTGTCTCAATGGGCCGGCAGCCCGCAAAGTTGCCGTTGGCGATGTGGTAATTATTATGTCGTACGCACTGATGGATTTCGAGGAAGCCAAAACTTTTAAACCCCGCCTGGTTTTCCCCGACACCGAAACCAATACGCTGGTTTAATATTTCCCCTTTTTTCTTTATAACCTTTTAAATAGCGGATTTTACCGTTAAATTTCTTATTTTATCAGAACGAGGTAATGGGTTTAAAAACTAAATCAGGCAATATAATTTGCCTAAATTAGACAAATCAGGAAAGTAAACTTGCCTAATTTTTACTTTTTATCTTATTTTTGTTTTTAAATTCTGAAATTAAAACAATATGAGCTGGTATTACAGATATTTGGAAGATTCCGACTTTTCGTTTCTGAAGCAAGGAAAGGTGTCTGTTCTATATGGCCCCCGTCGGGTTGGAAAAACTGAACTCCTGAAAAAGCTTATTGCCACTTTTAATGGCACCCTATATTCCGGTACCGGAGATAATCTCGAACTTATGGAAATTCTATCATCGCGGACACTCAGTAGAATAGTCACCCATTTTTCCAGGTATGATCTTGTTTTTATCGACGAAGCCCAACGGATTCCGGAGGTGGGTTTAGGGCTAAAACTTTTAATCGACCATTTTCCCGAAAAAACGGTAGTGGTTACTGGTTCATCGTCCTTCGGGCTGTCAAAAAACATTGGTGAACCACTAACCGGGCGGAATGTTACAAGAATTCTTTATCCGCTTTCAGTGTACGAATTAAACAAACAATTGGGCGGAATGAAAATTGTGGAGCAACTTGAAAATCTGATGATTTTTGGTGGTTACCCTGAAGTCTTAAATTCGGCAACCAAAATTGACAAAACAGAATATTTGATGTCGTTGCGCGATTCTTATCTTTTTAAAGATATCCTTGAACTTGAAAACATCAGAAATCCGCTGAAACTTACCCAACTTCTAAAGATGCTGGCTTTTCAAATCGGGCACGAAGTGTCGTTAAACGAACTTGGGAACAACCTGGGAATTGCCAAACAAAGCGTGGAACGATACCTCGATTTGCTCGAAAAAACCTTTATCATAAAAAGGGTTGGAGGGTTCTCAAGAAACCTTAGAAAAGAAGTGGTAAAATCATCCCGTTATTATTTCTGGGATGTTGGTATCAGAAATGCATTAATAAACAATTTCAATCCGCTAAACCAAAGAAATGATACGGGGATGTTGTGGGAGAATTTCATGTATATGGAACGCCTGAAAACAAAACATTATAAAGGAATATATACCAACGACTATTTTTGGAGAACCTACGACCAGCAGGAAATTGACCTGATTGAAGAACGGGACGGTAAGCTTTTTGCCTTCGAATTTAAATATGCTCCCCGGAATGCGAAGGTTCCCAAAGCCTGGCGAAACGCATACCCCGATTCTGAATTCCAGGTAATTTCAAAAGATAATTTCCTTGAATTTCTTATTTGAAACTCAATACAGATGTCGGAAAAAATTAATATCCACCTTCAGCCCATTGGTAAATCGCTGAAAGTAAACAAAGGAACTCCCCTTGTTGATGTACTTCATGAATTTGGCATTGAATTCCCTTGCGGCGGAAAAGGTATCTGTGGCCGCTGCAAAATAAAGCTGCTTAAAGGAAAGCTTGAATTAGACACTGTTCAGCAACAAAAACTCCAAAAACTTGGTTTGGGAAATGACTGGCGCCTGGCTTGTTTTTGCAATGCCGAAACCGATATTACCATTGAAGTTTCGCAGTTTGAAAATATCATTCTGGCCGATAATACACCATTCAGGTTTCAGTCCAAAACAGGTTTTGGGATTGCCTTCGACCTGGGAACCACAACATTGGTGGCGCAGTTGGTAAATCTCGAAAATGGTCACATCCTGAATTCTGTTTCCGATGTCAACCCACAGGCCCGTTTTGGTGCTGATTTAATTTCGAGAATCCAGAGTTGCCTGGACGGAAACCAGGAAGAATTGCAACAAATCATCCGGCGAAAAGCCGGCGAAATGATTGAATCGCTGTTGAAAGAGCACCCGGTGGAAGTATCAAAAATCAATTTTGTGGGAAACACGGCCATGCACCATATTTTCTCAGGAATTTCTGTTGCTCCGCTTGCGCAATACCCGTTTCATTCACCTGAAATAGGGTCACGCCATTTTACTCCTGAACAGCTAAACTGGAATTTAACTGAAACAGACATTCATTTTTACCCGTCAATCGGGAGTTTTGTAGGCAGCGATATTGTAGCCGGAATTGCCGCGACGCAAATGGCCTTCCGCGACGAATACACTGTTTTGGTTGACCTGGGAACCAACGGTGAAATTGTGGTTGGCAACCGCGAAAAAATTGTTTGTGCCTCCACTGCTGCCGGCCCGGCGTTCGAAGGGGCCAAAATCAGCCAGGGAATGCGTGCTGCCACCGGGGCGATTTCGTCGGTAACTTTCGAAAACGGGAAAATAAAATCCCATGTCATCGGCAACGTTCCGGCCCGTGGTATTTGTGGCAGCGGACTGATTGATGTGATGGCCGCGCTGCTTGAAACCGGGCAAATCGGCATTTTTGGCGAGTTTGAAAATGGAGAAGAAAAGATCGAAATCGCTCCAGGAGTTGCAATTACGCAGCAGGACATCCGCGAGTTTCAGCTGGCAAAAGCGGCTGTGGCCACAGGGATTCAGATACTGCTCAACAAACTGGAAATTTCGTTCGAAAACATCAGCCAGGTTTTTATTGCCGGCGGATTTGGCAATTTTCTGAACATCAGCAATGTAATCCGCACCGGGCTGATTGAATGCAATGCGGAAAAAATCGTAAAACTTGGCAACACTGCGCTAATAGGGGTCAAAATGTTTTTATTTGAAGATGACAGCTTTGTTGAGGAAATACTTTCGAAAGCAACTCACATCAACCTCGAAGCCGACCCCGCGTTTCAGGATATTTATATTGAAAAAATGATGCTTAATTAAAATTCCAAAAGTCAAATTGCGAATTTCAGGTAAAATATTGCTGCGTAAATTTGATTAACAAGGAATATCAAATAACCAATAACAAATCAGATACAATTTCTTACTCCTTCCCTGCGGGGAGGATGGGTGGGGCTTCTATTCCTTTTGTTGAAAGCAACCCACAAGCTGCATAAATATCCTGGCCGCGCGATGCCCGAACGGTAGTCAAAATTCCCTTGTTGTTCAATGCATCTTTAAATTCCTGCATTTTTTTGTCCGAAGGGCTTTTGAGCGGAGTGCCCGGCACCGGGTGAAAACGGATCAGGTTGATGCGGCATTTCAATCCGTCGAGAATTCGCGCCATTTCTTTTACATGCGCTGGCGTATCGTTGAGCCCTTCAAAAACAATGTATTCAAACGAAACCCTGCGCTGGCGGCCAAAATCCCAGCTTTTTATTTCGCGAACCACCTCTTCAATCGGATAGGCAACCTGCACAGGCATCAGTTGCTGGCGCTCTTCATGAAAAGGTGTGTGCAGACTTACGGCCAGGTGGGCTTCGCTTTTTTCGAGAAATGTAAGCATCCCCGGAATAATGCCAATGGTTGAAACCGTGATCCGGCGCGGACTCATGGCGTACCCCCAATCGGATGTGAGAATTTCGATACTTTTCAGCACCTGTTCCAGGTTATCAAAAGGTTCGCCCATTCCCATGTAAACAATATTGGTAACCTCGCCCACCTCATCGATACTGCGGATCTGGTTGATGATTTCGCCAGCCGATAATTGGCCCTGAAAACCCTGTTTCGCGGTAAAGCAAAACAAACATCCCATTTTGCAGCCCACCTGCGAACTTACACAAACCGTTTTCCTGTCGCGTTCCGGGATCATGGCTGTTTCGATAAATTTATGCTGAATGGTGGGGAAAAGATACTTTTTGGTTCCGTCGGCGCTAACCTGCACTTTTGTGTAGCTTGTCAGTCCTACTTCAAAATTTTCGCTGAGCAACTCCCGGTTCTTTATCGAAAGATTCGACATTTCGGCAATCGATGAAACCTGTTTTTTGTACAACCAGTCGGCAATCTGACCGGCCGTAAAACGCGGAAATCCCAAATCCACAACAATTTGCTGCAACTCGCTCAATGTCTTTCCAAAAAGGAATTCTTTCATATCTGAAATTTTGGGCAAAGATAGTCTGACATTGTCATTTCAACGAGTTTACCGGGAAAAATCTGATTTTACATTCAAAACTGCCAGCAATTTCTTCACTTAAATATCCCCGGATTATAGAATTGTTTCTTTAAACTCCGGCGCTTTCCTGTGTTGGGTGGCTTGCTCATAAGCATAGGCAATTTTCAGCAAAACGGGCTCGCTCCAGGCACGTCCGAAAAACGAGATTCCCACCGGTAAACCATGTACAAATCCCATGGGCACTGAAATATTCGGATATCCGGAGATTGCTGCCGGCGACGAACTGCCACCCGTGAAATGGTCGCCATTCACCCAGTCGATGGTCCACGAAGGGCCATTTGTTGGCGCAATCAGTGCATCAAGTTTGTATTTATCCATTATTGCATCAATACCTTCTTTTCCGGTAAAACGCTTTGCATCTTTTAATGCTTCAAGGTATTCAGGTGTGGTCAAATCGCCCTTGGTTTCTGCCAGTTCAAAAATCTCCTGTCCAAACCAGGGCATTTCGCTTGCTGAATTATTTTTGTTGAATCGGATAATTTCGGCCATCGATTTTACGGGAGCGCCGGAATGTTCTTCGAGGTATTTATTGAGGTCGGCCTTAAATTCGTATAACAAAACCTGGTACGACAGTTCGTCGGCTTTTTGCAGGTTTTCAAATTTAATTTCGGCTTCAAATTCCGCACCACCTTTTTTTAAAACATCCACTGCTTGTCTGAACAGCTCGTCGACCAGGGCATTGTAGCTTTTTAATTCCGATACAATTCCGATTCGCATTCCTCTTAAACCATCGGCAACCAGAAACTGTGTGTAATCGGTAAAATACTCCCCTTTTTCGAGATGAGTTTCGGCATCGGTCGGGTCGAAAGCGGCAATTGCGCCCAGCAAAATTGCAGCATCGGTAACTGTCCGTGCCATTGGGCCGGCTGTGTCCTGGCTGTGTGCAATGGGAATAATTCCCCGGCGGCTCCACAAACCAAGCGTTGGTTTTATACCCACCAGACCGTTGATTCCTGAAGGACAAACAATAGAACCGTTGGTTTCGGTACCGATTCCGATGGCACACAAATTAGCAGCCACTGCAGCACCAGTCCCCGAACTTGAACCACAAGGCGAGCGATCGAGGCAATACGGATTTCGTACTTGCCCTCCCCTGCCACTCCAACCACTCGACGAGTTGGTGGAACGAAAATTCGCCCATTCACTCAGGTTGGTTTTTCCCAGTAAAACGGCACCGGCATCACGCAGTTTTTTCACAATAAAAGCATCGGTATTGGCAATGTGCCCTGACAATGCCAACGAACCTGCAGTGGTTTGCATTTTATCAAAGGTGTCGATATTATCTTTTATTAAAACCGGAATACCATGCAGCGGGCCACGAACTTTGCCGGTTTTTCGTTCCTCGTCCAGTTGCCGGGCTATCACAACCGCATCGGGATTTAATTCGATGACTGATTTTAAAACCGGGTCAACCCGTTTTATACGTTCGAGATATTTTTCACAAACCTGAACCGCAGTGAGTACTCCCGACTCCATCTTTTGCTGCAATTCGCCAATGGTAATTTCGTTTAAATCGAAAACCGTAAAATCGGGTTTTGCAGACTCTTCCGGTTTTTGAGGAACACAAGCAGAAGCTCCGCCCAGCGCCACCACCGATCCGCTTAAAGCGGTGGTTTTGAAAAAGGTACGACGTTTCATAGTTCAGATTCTTAGTTTGTCAGATTTGAGTTTGATCTTTCTCTATTTTACTGTTTTACTCTGTCGGGATTCTTTTTGACAAAGTCGGCCCAGTTTTTAAATTCCTTTGATTTTTCGGGTTTTCCCTGCTGAATAAAATGACAAATTGCCACCGCCACTGCATCTGTGGCGTCGAGACTTTTATCAATATCGTTCAAATGATACACCTTCTGCAGAAAATAGGCGACTTGTTCTTTGGAGGCGCGTCCCATCCCGGTAATGGATTGCTTGACAAGCAGCGGGGCATATTCAAAAATCGGAACGCCGTGCATCAAGGCAGCCGCCATAATTACTCCCTGTCCGCGGCCAAGTTTCAGCATCGATTGTACATTCTTCCCATAAAACGGTGCTTCAAGTGCCATCACATCCGGTTTGTATTCTTTAACAAGATGAAGTGCCCGCTCGTGCAGGTGCCGCAAACGCCCGTAATGGTCTGAAAGTTTCCCGGGAATAATGGTTCCCATGTTCAGGATAACGGGTTCTTTCCCGCGGATTTCCACCAGCCCGTAACCGGCAACCGTGGTCCCCGGGTCGATCCCTAATATGCGAAATGGTTTATTCATCTTCAGATTATCGTATTGAGTACAAAGTATTGAGACTTTCTTAAATAGTACTGACTACTCAGTACTATTGACTCATCTCTTTTTCAGTTGCTGCACCAAAACCCCGGCCACAATGAGTACAAGCCCGATAAAGGTAGTAATGTAGATGGTTTCGTGGAGAAAAAAATGGATAAAAACCAACGAGAGAAAAGGCGCAAAAAAAACGAGATTCCCGATTTTGGCGTTGTTGATACTCATGTTCATGGCTTTTAACCAAAGAATGTACGTGATTCCGACTTCAAAAATTCCGACATAAATCATGGCAAAGAATCCTGTTCCGGGCTGAACCGTAAAATCGGAAAAAAAACCTACGACCGGCGCCAGAAATACAAAACCGAACAAAAAATTCAGAAAGAGTTTTACAATTTCATCGCGTCTGTCCAGCACATTCAGAATCCAGTACAGCGACCAAAGCACCGAACTTGCCAACGCCAGGCCTAATCCCAGCGGATTGGTATTTCGGAAACCATCAGTCCCGCCCTGCGACGCAATAATCACCACCCCGCTGAAACTGATTAACAAAGCAACAAAGTTGAGCCACGAGATTTTTTGTTTCAGGATGGGAACCGAGAGCAAAGCCAGTGTCACGGGCCAGATCATGTTTACAGGTTGCGCCACCTGCGCCGGAAGCAGCGAATAGGCCTTGAAAAGCACCAGGTAATAAAGCAGTGGGTTGAATGCACCGATGAGAGCCGATTTGATCCAATCCTTGCGGGTTTGCTTTTTAATTTCTGATAGTTTCCCCTGCCACAGCAAAATAAAAAACAGTACCACCACGGTAACCGCGGAGGCATAAAAAATAAGCTGGATAAAATCGTATTCGCGGAGGGCCAGTTTAAAGGCTGTTGCCACGGTTGACCAGAAAAACACCGCCAATCCGGCATAAATAATGGCTTTATCAGTTGATTTCATTCTTCTGTGTGTCGTTGAAAAACTTTTCTTCAGGAGTTTGTTCCGGTTCTTTATCGGGATAAACAGCTCTTAATTCGCGGTATTTTTCTCTCGATTCTTCGGTAAAAACACTTCCCGGATATCGTGTCAGAATTTCTTTGTACAAATTTTTGGCTTCTTCTTTTTTATTCAAATGATTGTTAAAAAGCCCGGCAAGCATAAAAGTAGCATCGTCGCCCAAAAGATCGTAACTGAAACCATCCACAATTTTCTGTAAATAATCGGCCGCCAAAACATAGTTTTTGTGTTCAGTTTCGATTTTTGCTTTTCTGAAAAGAATATCATCCACCAATGAATTGTACGGATAAATTTCGGCAAGCGAGTCGAGCGTGGCCATTGCTTTTTCGTTTTTATTCTGAAAGAAAAGCAGGTCGGCACGGGCAAACATCTGCAACGGAACCGCGGTGGTGTCAAGGTTCAGGTTGCTGCCAATCAACAGCGAAAGTTCCATGGCATCGTTGGCGGTAAGTTTCGAAGTGCTGGCTTTCAGCACATCAAGCTGTGCTTTTGCCCAACTGAAATTACCAATATAATAACCGAGTTTTGCCTTTTTCAGTTTTACATCGTCGCCCAGCAGGTTGTTTTTGTTGGCATCAATCACCTGCGAATACAGCAGCGTGGCTTCCCACGGATCGCCTGCATACACATAAATATCAGCCAGTTCTGTTTTCAGCCGGCCCCATTCTTCGGCTTTGAGCCGTGGAATTTCAAGTGTTTTTGTCAGCAAATCGATGGCTTCCTGGTTCCGATCGAGATAAAATGCCAATAAATGAGCGTAATCCAAAACCAGGTTCAGCGTACCGGAAAATATACCCAAATGTTCAGTCCCTTCTTTAAAAAGCGTTGCCAGCTTCTCTCCTTCTGCTTTATTTTCGGGCATTTCTGTGATGAACTGCAAATAAGAAGCATGAATTTTCATGGAGAAGGCCTGGCTGTAAAACGGGCTGTCCTTCCCTTTTGCCATCAGGTAGTCAAAAGCATTTCCTGCATCGGCGTACTTTTTATTGTTGAGTGCCATGTTTCCCAACTGGATGATTTGTGCATCTTCGGTCCCTGTCCTTTTGTCGAGTGCCACCGATTGCCGGAGCGCAGCCGGAAACTTGCCTTCCTGCAGGAAAAGCCAGATCAACAGCCGATTGTAACCAATTACTTCAGGGTTCGACTGAATTCTTCTCAATACCTGTTCGCGAAACGATTCAAGCATACCATCGTCAACATCGAGCCGCATTGCCGAAGCCAGACTGCTTTGGACACGGGGCAACTGGTCTTCGCTTTTGCTTAACAAGTCAAGGTATTTTTCCATCATCCGTGTGTAATCGCGAACATAAGAATAAGCTCTTGCCAGTTCAAAATCAAACTGCCCGGCACCCAAAACTTTTTCACCCTGTAAATAGGTGTTTTTTGAATATTCATATTCCTGGCACCCCAGAAATGCATTGGCGGCAATAATATATTCGTTTTTGTTTTCGGGTATTAAACCAAGTGCCCCGTTGTATTTTTGTTCGGCTTCTTCGGTCTTGCCCTGCATTTTTAAAACATATCCCCAATTGATATAAAATTCAGCTTTCGGGGGACGTTGCTTTTTTATTTCAGATTGAATCTGGGTGGTTGCTTCGTCGAAACGCTGGAGTTGAATCAGGCAATCGAGGTAATACTTAAAATAGGTGGAGTTTTTGGTCAATTCATAAACTCCGAAAAGAAGCGGGGCTGCTTTTTCATAATCACGGGCATTGTAATATTGAATTGCCAGATTTGACTGAGTCTGAATCTGGTTCTGCGCCTGGTTTTGCTGTGCTTTCGAATTAACAGTCAAAATGAGCCAAAGAAAAATTAAGACGTAATACTTCATTTCCGTAGTCATGAATGTACAAAAATAACATTCCCCGGGAATGAAAGGTTTTGAAATGCTGAATTTTGGATTAATTTGAATTGTAAGCCCACTTCAGGTAAACGCTGCCCCACGTAAAACCTGCGCCAAAAGCTACAAGTATAATATTATCGCCCTTTTTGAGCTGTTTTTCATATTCCCACAAACAGAGCGGAATCGTTGCCGAGGTGGTGTTTCCATATTTCTGGATATTGATCATCACCCTGTCCGTTCCCAATCCCATGCGGCGTGCGGTGGCGTCGATTATACGCATGTTGGCCTGATGTGGCACAAGCCAGGCAATATCTTCCGACTTCAGGTTATGTTTTTGCATAATTTCCTCGGCAATATCGGCCATACTCGAAACAGCCGCTTTAAAAACCACCTGGCCTTCCTGGTAAACAAAATGCTCCATTGCATTCACTGTGTCGTGATTTGCCGGGCGCAACGAACCACCTGCTTTCATGTGTAAATGGTGGCGCCCCATACCGTTCACCTTGTTGATATAATCCACTACTCCCACGTCTTCAATGGTGGGTTCAAGCAACACAGCAGTGCCGGCATCGCCAAAAAGCGGACAGGTTGTGCGGTCGGAGTAATTGGTAATAGCCGACATTTTTTCGGCTGCCACCACAATTACTTTATTATAACGGCCTGATTCGATAAACTGAACGGCGGTTGAGAGTGCAAAAACAAAACCTGAACAGGCAGCATTCAGGTCGAAACTCCAGGCATGGTTAATCCCGACTTTCTGGGCAATAATATTGGCTGTGGCCGGAAATGGCATATCAGGGGTGATGGTGGCGCAAATGAGCATATCAATTTCGGCGGGGGTTGTATTGGTTTTTTTGAGAAGGTCTTTTACCGCATTCACGCCCAAATCGCTGGTTGCTTTTGATGCATCTTTACAAATCCTTCGTTCTTTGATCCCGATGCGTTGCATAATCCACTCATCGGTTGTGTCAACCATCGTACTCAATTCTTCATTCGTCAGGATATATTCCGGCACATAGGCCCCTATTCCGGTAATTGCTGCTCTTAATATTGCCATTTTTTAAAATAAAACTCATGTTTAAAAACGGGGTGAAATTAAAGGTTGACATGGTGAATGACAAAGAATTGGCGTAATCAGGCATAAATCTGAAGCAAATAATAAAGATGGGGCAAAACAATCCATTTATATGTTCGAAAAATCAGGGAAACTGAATTGCTTTGAGGATTGAAGATTTAGTAAAAACAAAAAAACCAGGTTTTCACCTGGTTTATACTGCAATTTCTTTTACGATTACCTGTTTACCCCTGTAGTATCCACATTCCGGGCAAACTGTGTGGTATTTTACCGTGGCACCGCAGTTTGAGCAGGTTGCCAATGTTGGAGCAACCGCTTTGTAATGTGTGCGCCTTTTGTCTCTTCTCGTTTTCGAGTGTTTATGTTTTGGATTTGCCATAACTTATTTGTTTTTAATTATAATTTCCCAGTTTTCTTAACGCATCCCAGCGCGGGTCGGTTTTTACTTCCTCATCTTTTGCCGGTTGTGTATATTTTTTCAGTTTCGCAATCATCTCAGGGTCACAACCCCGTTTACCTTCACTATTTTTAGGATGAACGTGCCGCAACGGAATACTTAATACGGCATATTCATAAATTATATGCGCCAGGTTAACCTGATGATCTTCGGTACTGAGCCAGATAATATTGTCCTCTTCATCGTCGCCTGTTCGTTCTTCGCCAAACTTTACAAAAATTTCGGTGTTGTTTTCCACCGGTTGTTTGTAAAGTTCGAGACAACGGTCGCAGGTCAGCATCATCCAGCCAGCAAGATCGAGTTCCAGCTTCAGAAAAGTGCTGCGTTTTTCGAGCATCACTTGCACCGCCAGTTCCCCGTTATTAACAGGACTTTCGTCAAAATGTGCAAAGAACTGATCGTTCACCTCAAATTCGAAATCGTGAACGCCTTCTTTAAGGCCTTTAAACTCAATATTATATTTCGTTTCCCAACTCACGTTCCGAAAAAAAGAGTGGCAAAAATAGAAAATTTTTATCAACACCCGAAAGTTTCTGCAAAATATTTGGGATTTAAGTAAAAATGATACAAGCGGTTAATAGGCAGAAATGAAATCCTCAATGCCCGTTTCCGTTCTTTTCGCCCAAAATTATCCTGAACGTGGTGCCTTTACCCAGTTCCGACCATTTGATAAAAATCTTTCCGTTGTGATAATTTTCGATAATTCGTTTTGCCAGCGAAAGCCCGAGTCCCCATCCTCTTTTTTTAGTGGAAAATCCGGGTTGAAAGATGGTGGCAAACTGCGATTTCGGGACTCCTTTGCCGGTATCGGAAATATCAAGAACCACCTGCCCCTCTTTTCGGGCCAGTTCGAGCGTGATAGTCCCGTGGTTGCTCATGGCATCGATGGCATTTTTACAAATATTTTCGATGACCCATGAAAATAACGCCACATTCAATGGAATTTCAGGCATCCCGTTTTCAGGGAATTTTGTAATAAATTTTACTTTGTCGGACGAGCGTGTTTTCAGATAACCGACCGTTGAGTTTAATGCTTCAACAATATTTGCAGGATGCAATTCGGGTTTCGACCCGATTTTTGAAAACCTTTCGGTAATCCGTTCGAGGCGTTCGATATCTTTTTCAAATTCACGGATCAGCACCGGGTCCACGTCCTGGAGTTTCAGAATTTCAATCCACGCCATCAGCGACGATATGGGCGTTCCCAACTGGTGGGCTGTTTCTTTTGACATGCCCACCCAAACCTGGTTTTGCTCGGCTTTTTGCGAAGCATAAAAGGCAAAATACGCGACCGCGATAAAAACCACAATCACAAAAAGCTGGATGTAAGGATAATATCGCAGGTTTCGTAAAATACTCGATTCACGGTAATATAAAAGTTGGGTATTATTTTCAGATAGAACAATTGGTATAGGCTCTTCACCCTCTTTCATTTTTTCAAGCTCTTTTTTAAGCACCTCCTCCCGCCTGCCTTCGCTGTAGGCGATATTGGCATCGCTGTTTATCGATCCGTCGGCATCAACAATGATTATTGGAATGGTTGTATTTTGCGCAACCACAAGACTTAAAAAGTTGAGATAGTTTGTATTGAGTTTTTCCATTTCAGCCGAGGTAATTTCAATGCCCACATCAACAAGTTCTTTGGTGGCAGCGGCCCAGAGTTCCACTTTTTTGCGCTCCTCCTGCGCCATTTTTTCGGTGAGCCAGCTTGTATAAACCAGCGAGGTAACGCCAATAATTACAGCAACAATCAGGAAAATGATTTTACCCCTTTTTCGTTTCAGATAAATGTCCAAAATAACCAGGTTTTAGATTCAAGTTGAAAACGACTGAAAGTTAATTATATTATTTGTTTCGGCCACGAAGCCAAAAATTTACGCTGAAATAAAACGGATCAGGCAAGTGATTCTGTAGTTTCGGCAGTTACCGGACGGCCTAATAATTCGAGTACGGCAAGGGTAATTCCTTTAACATCAATACCACATTCGCGGTACAAATCTTCGGGTGTCCCGTGTTCGATAAACTTATCCGGAATTCCTAAAAGTTTCAGGGTAGCAGAAAAATTATTGGCGGCCATAAATTCAAGTACAGCGCTTCCGAATCCACCCTGAATCACCCCGTCTTCAACAGTAACCACATATTTGAAATTGTTGAAAACCTCGGTGAGTATTTCTTCATCAATGGGTTTAACAAACCGAAGGTCGTAATGTGCTGCTGAAATGCCCCGGTTTTCAAGACTTTTTACGGCACGTTTGGCAAATATCCCTGATTTACCGATGCTCAGAATCGCCACATCTGTACCATGGGCCATTTTACGCCCTTTGCCAATTTCCAGTTTTTCAAACGGTTTTCTCCAGTTGGGTTTTATTCCGCAACCACGCGGGTAACGAATTGAGAATGGCAGTTTGTTATCCTGAAGTTGTGCAGTGTACATCAGGTTGCGCAATTCAATCTCATCCATGGGTGCCGAAACAATCATATTCGGGATTGTGCGCATATAGGCAATATCGAAAACACCATGGTGGGTAGGGCCGTCTTCTCCAACAAGCCCGCCCCGGTCGAGACAGAAAATCACCGGCAATTTCTGTAGTGCCACGTCGTGGATAATCTGGTCGTAGGCACGTTGCATAAAAGTGGAATAAATATTACAGAAAGGCACCATTCCCTGGGCAGCCAAACCTGCAGAAAAGGTTACGGCGTGCTGTTCGGCTATTCCCACGTCGAAAGCGCGGTCAGGCATCGTGTTAAACAACAGGTTCATGGAGCAACCCGTTGGCATTGCCGGTGTGATGCCCACGATTTTTTCATTCATTTTTGCAAGCTCCACCAATGTTTCGCCAAAAACATTCTGAAATTTGGGCGCTTTTTCAACCGGGCAATCGCAACTGTAAATTTCGCCTGTTTCTTTATCAAAAACTCCGGGTGCATGGTATTTGGTCTGGTTATTTTCGGCGTACACAAAACCCTTGCCTTTCTGGGTTATTACGTGTAAAAGTTTTGGCCCCGGAATATTTCGCAAATCTTTCAGTACTTCGGCAAGATAAACCACATCGTGCCCGTCAACCGGGCCAAAATAGCGAAATTGCAATGCTTCAAAAAGATTGTTTTCTTTTAAAAGCATATTTTTAAGGGCGTGCTGGTTTTTCTGCAAAAACCTCCTTGTTTTTTTCCCAAAACCTTCGAGTTTCCCAAGTCCTTCCCATACATCCTTTTTAAAGCGGTTATAGGTTTCGGACTTTGAAATATTGAGCAGGTATTTGTTTATGCCACCAACATTCGGATCGATCGCCATGTTATTATCATTCAGGATAACCAGCAAATCGGCATTGTTCACGCCCGCGTTATTCAATGCTTCGAAAGCCATCCCGCCTGTCATGGAGCCATCGCCAATCACAGCAATCACTTTCCGGTCGGGTTCATTTTTCAGTTTCGAGGCAACCGCCATTCCCAATGCTGCTGAAATGGAAGTGGAGGCATGACCAACCCCGAATGCATCATACTCGCTTTCCGATATTTTCGGAAAACCACTGATCCCTTTGTATTTTCGGTTGGTGTAGAAAACATCCCGCCTGCCTGTGATGATTTTATGACCATAGGCCTGGTGTCCTACATCCCAGATCAGTTTGTCGTAGGGGGTATTATATACATAATGAAGTGCAATTGTCAGCTCAACAACGCCCAGACTGGCACCAAAATGACCCGGATTGACCGATAACTGATCGATAATAAACTCCCTCAACTCGGAACAAACCTGAGGCAATTCGTTTAAATTCAATCGTTTAAGATCATCCGGACTATCTATTTTTTCAAGTATCCTTCCCTTGTTTTCTTCCATTTCGCGAAAAAATATTGCCAAATATAAAACATTTCATTCACAGCACTTAAAACCTGCATTCATTCACCCGGATAATTTCAGTCCATTTATCATTCAGATAACAGCAAATTCATGAATGTATTTAAGACCATCGAGCGTTAGCATTGGTTCAATGATACTGACATTTCTTGTCAGAGGTGCAATAACTGAACTTAAACCGCCGGTTGCCACCACGGTGATAGGTTCACCAATTTCGTCCTTAATCCGGTCAACTATTGAGTCAACCAGCCCTGAAAAACCCAGTACAACACCAGCCTGGATCGCGTGAACCGTATTTTCACCTAATACAGAAGGCGGAGGTGAAAGATGAATTTGGGGCAATTGCGCTGTTTTCCCGGCCAAAGCACTAACGGCTGTCATCAGCCCGGGAGCAATGGCAACTCCCCTGATTTCGGCATTTTTACCCAAAGTGGTAAATGTGAGGGCCGTCCCAAAATCGATGATGGTGGTAAGTTTGCCGAATTTTATATAGGCAGCCACTGCATTGGCCACCAGGTCGGAACCAATTTCGAATGGATTCAGGACTTTTATCGGAAGTTTCGGGTAAATTCCGGGCCCCACCTGAACAATATTCCCTTCGGGCAATAATTTCGAAAGCATCTCACGGAAAGGGTACACCAGCGATGGAACCACACTGCTGATGATAACATGGTTGATTTCTCCGGCCCGGATACTTCCTTCTGTTAACAGCGAATTGAAAATTACCCAGTATTCATCCGCCATTTTTAACGGGTCGGTTTGGATCCTCCAATGATTGCGCCATTCATTGCTTTCATAAACCCCGAATACAATATTGGTGTTGCCAATGTCAATTACAAGCAGCATTTTATTTGTTTTAAATCATTTCTAAATGTTGCAAAATTAATCGAATCCTGATTGATGTTGACGGATAAAACATTTATCTGTTTTGTTATTCAGTCGTTTTTTTTTTATAATTACCAGCTAATAACGAACATAATTTTTCAAAAAGGCTATTCAGTCTTATTTAATTATCTCTTTTACACCGCGAAACCCATTTGTGACAAATACTTTTCAGTAAACCAAATTTTTAAGATATACAGGATTGATTTCTGTAAATTTTTAAGTTAAATTAGGTGCTTCGAAAGGAATAGTTAAAAAGCAGTTTACCATGTTAAGAACAAAAAATCCGCTGATATTTATTATTGAAGAAAGCATCATCTATAAAGACCTGATAGTTGGGCATATACGTTCAAAATTTCCACAAATTAAAACATTTAATAACGGAGAAGAGTGTTTAAAGGAAATGCATTTGAATCCGGATATTATTATTCTTGACTATTCGCTCGAAGGGTACAACGGACTTGAATTGATGAAAAGGGTAAAGGAAACAAAGCCTGAAATCGATTTTATCTTTCTCAGCGGACAAAACGACGTGGAAATTGCCATTTCGATTATGAAACTGGGAGCTACCGATTATGTGGTAAAAAACGAAAAAGCGCCGGCCAGGTTGCTAAAAGCCATTGAACAAGCCATTATTATATCGAAAAAGGAGAAACTGAACAAAGGATTCACCATCGGTGTTTTCGGTTTCTTTGTGGTTTTGCTGCTGGTGATCGCTGCCATTATTTCGATTGTCCTG
>JAJUGS010000405.1 GCA_029265875.1 Prolixibacteraceae bacterium | reverse complement strand
TGTACCTTGTATCAAAAGGCAAACCTCAAAAAGAGGCAGTAACCGATTTTTTGAACTGGGTGGTAACCAAAGGCCAGGATTTTGTACCCGAAGCCGGTTATGTCCCGCTAACCGAAACTACTTTACAGGAACAGGTTGCAAAGCTTAAATAGCTCAAAATAAAATGAAAATTAAATTCATGTTCTTTTAACGCGAAGAACGCTAAGTTTTTAAAAACAGGTCTTTGCGTTAAAAATGGACAGTGTTTTTTTACTCAATTATTATCTGAAAACAAAAACATTTTGATGAACCGGAAAAGAAAATTGACCGACCTTTTTGTGAGCCTCTGGATGCGGGGAGGACTGTACCTGTTACTGTCGCTCCCTGTTTTTATTGCCATCGGTTTGTATTTAAAAGCAGCCCCTCTTTTCGACAACCACTCTTTTGGCGCCCTTATTTTCTCAGGAAAATGGTTCCCGATGAAGGGCGAGTTCGGGTTCCTGCCATTTATTTACAGTTCGGTTTATGTGACCATTTTATCGTTTTTGCTCACCGGCCCGGTTTGTCTTTTTGCTGCCATTTATCTTACGCAGTTTGGCAAACGACGATTGCTGAATGTAATGCTGCCGGTTATCGATATTCTGGCCGGCATTCCCTCGGTGGTTTATGGAGTTTGGGGCATTCTTGTAATCGTTCCCTCGGTTGCTGTACTGGCCGGATTTTTTGGTATAAACACGCCGGGGTACTCGTTGCTCGCGGCCAGTATTGTGCTTGCCGTAATGTGCGTTCCCTATGTTTTGAACATGATAATTGAAGTGTTTCATACCATTCCCGTTGGCATGAAGGAAGCTTCGCTGTCACTTGGTGCAACCCACTGGGAAATGGTGAAACATGTAATTATCAGAAAAGGATTTCCGGGAATTATTTCAGCTTTCGGACTCGGAATTGCCAAAGCATTTGGCGAAACCATCGCCGTGTTGATGGTGGTCGGGAACACGCTGAATATATCGCTTTCGCCATTCAGTTCGGGCTACCCGCTTCCGGCTTTGATTGCCAACAACTACGGCGAAATGATGTCGATACCCGAATACGATTCAGCACTGATGTTTTCAGCCTTTCTGCTGTTTGTCATCATCCTGTTTATCAACCTGTTCTTCAGGTATTTTATCCGTAAAACCGAAAATGTATGAGAAAGTGGAAACGAATCGAAGAATGGATTTTTAAAATCCTTTCGTTCATCGCAGCTTATTCAGTCATTTTAATCCTGCTCTTTCTTTTGTTTGTGATTTTCAGAAAAGGAGCCGGTTCTTTATCGTGGGATATTATCAGTAGTTTGCCAAAAGGCGGCTATTATTTCGGAGGCGAAGGCGGTATCCTGAATGCCATTGTCGGGTCGTTGTATCTTTCGATGGGAGCAACTGTCATTGCTGTTTTCATTGGCGTTCCCGCGGCGCTTTTTATCAATGTCCAGCTTATCAGGCTGAAACGCACCCAGGAAATAATCCGTTACCTGCTCGACGCACTCTGGGGAATACCCTCGATTGTTTACGGCGCTTTTGGTTTTGCCGTGATGCTGTATTTCGGAATGAATGCCTCGCTGGTTGCCGGAATCATAACAGTTGCTCTGCTGATTACACCGATTCTGGTGCGGGCTTTCGACGAGATTTTAAAAACAATTCCCATCGAAATGCAGGAAGCGTCACTTTCGCTGGGTTCAACACGAAGCGAAACGGCCATGCGGGTACTTTTCAAACAGGGACTGGCAGGTTTTGTGACTGCCTTACTACTGGCTTTTGGCCGTGGAATCGGTGACGCTGCTTCGGTACTTTTTACTGCCGGTTACACCGATAATATTCCGGCCACCTTCGACGAGCCGGTTGCCACACTCCCACTCGCCATATTTTTTCAACTGAGTTCTCCCATCGAAGAAGTAAGGCAGCGGGCTTATGCCGCAACCGTCGTACTTACAATATTTATACT
>JAJUGS010000325.1 GCA_029265875.1 Prolixibacteraceae bacterium | reverse complement strand
GTTTCCGGGGTATTGATTTCCTTTGCAGGACGGTTCTCATCAAAATAGCGGTACGGGTCATCGAAAAGCCCCAGTTTGTATTTGGCTTCCAAAACACGCCGGCAGGCTTTGTCAATATCAATGTCGGTAATTTTGCCTTCATGCAGCGATTTTTCAAGCGTGGTGAGAAAACCTTCGCCCACCATGTCCATATCCAGTCCGGCTTTCAGCGCCAGCGCCGAAACCTGCTGCAAGTCGCCCAACCCGTGTGCCATCATTTCGTTTACCGAAGTATAATCGGAAACCACAAAACCATTGAATCCCCAATCTTTGCGAAGAAGTTCTGTCAGCAACCAGTGGTTGGCCGAAGCTGGTATTCCATCCACATCGTTAAACGACGACATCACACAGCCCACACCTGCATCGACAGCTGCTTTGTAAGGTGGCAGAAAATCGTTAAACATTTTCATCCGGCTCATGTCCACCGAATTGTAATCACGCCCTGCCTCAGGGGCACCATACAAAGCAAAATGTTTAACAGTGGCCATCATCGTATTGGTGGCCGTCAAATCATCGCCCTGGTACCCTTTCACCATGGCTTGTGCAACCTGCGAACCCAGATAAGGGTCTTCGCCTGAACTTTCTGAAATCCTTCCCCACCGGGGGTCTCGCGAAATATCGACCATGGGCGAAAAGTTCCAGAAAATACCATCGGCAGTGGCTTCTGTAGCTGCCACCCGCGCTGTTTTTTCAATCAGTTCCATGTCCCATGAACAGGACAATCCGATGGGCAGTGGAAAGGTGGTTTTGTACCCGTGAATCACATCGGACCCTATAATGAGCGGAATTCCCAGCCGGCTTTCTTCAACAGCCAGTTTCTGCACCTTCCGCAGTTTTTCGGGACCATAAACACCAAAAATCCCCCCCACATTACCGGCTTTTATTTTTGCTTCCACATCGGTACTCACCACCGAACCGGTTAAAATTCCACCTCCGGGCGTTACCAGGTTCAACTGGCCAATTTTTTCCTGAAGTGTCATTTTATCCATCAAAGCATTTACAAAAGCTTCCATTTTTTTGTCAGTGGATTTCTGACTTTTTTGCTGACAGGCTGATAACACAACTATCAACAGGATAAGCAGATAAACAGGTTTCATCGTATTTCTTTTTAGCTGTTATTGTACTTCAATGGTTTTAAACCGTTCAGAAACGCCGTTTTCGTTGATGGCTTCAATGGTAAACCAGTAAGTTTTCTGGCTGTCCATCGCTTTGAACCAATATTCGTTGGCATCGTGCACCATCACGCAGTTGTAGAGTTTTTCAGGGTGTGTTCCGTAGTAAATATTATAGGCGAAAGCATTATCAACGGGGCTCCAGCGAATCCAGGCGCTGCGTTTGTCTTTTTCAGTCCGCAAAACCATAAATGTTTTTACCGGGTCGGGTGATTTTCCAGTACCCAAACCAAAAATGCGCAGTCCGCTGATGGCAAATTTGCCGGTTGGCATGTGCAAATTTTCGAGTTTCAGAAACCGTGCCTTCACCGGGGTTTTTAATTCGATATAATCATGCGGAACATCCGTCCGGTTGGTACTTTTGTCCACCAGGATATTCCATTTCTTTCCATCCGATGATGCATACAAAACATAGCTGTGATATTGTTCTCCGCCATTGATTTTCCCCAGGTGACCGGAATCAACATCCTGATCGGCGTAATTGATCTGAATGGCGTGAACAGTGGCCACTTCACCCAAATCGCTCTGAATCCATTCCCCTTTTTCACCGGTTGCCGCACTCCACCAGGTTTTCATGTTTTCGTCGTTGGCATTGTTGGCATGATAGGCACCGTAGGTTGAAGAAACAGAAACCGGCTTTTTATAATTCAGCAAAAACCAGTCGGGACGCGGCTTTTCGTGTTTTGCTGCCTCATTTGGCAAATAATGCGGATAGTCGCCAAAAGCCGTGTTACACCACATCACATCGTCGCTGTCGAAACCGGCAGGCCAGATTCCAATCCGTCTTTCAAAATTGTTTTTCACGCCCAGAATGATGGTACTCACGTGCCACCATCGGTTGTTATTATCCTGAAAAGTAGCCCCGTGACCAGCGCCGCGGGCAAATCCACCGAGTTTCATACTCAGCGGATCAGACTGGTCGGTAAAATTTCCCACCGGATTCCCGAGGGGTGTACTGCCCACTGCCACGCCATCGGCATACCCGCTGAATTCGGTTCCCGGAGCGCCATATTGCAGATAATATTTCCCGTTGTGTTTGGTCATCCACGCCCCTTCCATAAACGGGTCGAGAAAAGTATTGTCCATGTGTTCGCCAAAACGCTGCCAGCCAAAACGCCAGGGTTTCAGGGCGTACATTTCACGGCGGGTACCTATGGGCTGAAAAGTTTTGCGGTTGAGTTCGACACCATACAGCGGGTACACATTGCTGCTGCCGTTGTACATATAAAAACGGCCCCGTCCGACCGTGCCATCCGGGCGGGCATCGTCGTCGGTAAAAAATGCCGGGTCCCAGCCACCGATTTCCAGCGAATCGACAAGCGGTTTCCATTCCGCCGCTTTCGGATTGGTGCTCATCCACAACGTAAAAGTGCGGGTGTAGGTAGAGCCGAAAACCAGCATGGTATCGCCCACTATTCCCACGGCCGGGGCGCAGAGTTCATCATAAACACCACCATTCCACGGGCGCAGGAATTTCCGCGGAACAAAATGCCAGTCGCTCATGTTGCTGCTCCACCAGTAACCCCATTGATTGGTGCTGAACAGGTAAAAATCGCCTTTGTAATTCACAATCACCGGATCGGCGGTGGCACGGTGCCTGCCCCACTCCGAAAAATTGGGAATCGGCGTGTAGCCATAATCAATATTGATAGGGTTGCAAAATGTTGTCATTTCGGTAGTCTGGGCAGCAGCCGGTTTCCACATTCCGAAAATCAGGAGGGAAAAAACAGACAAAAAAGCGGTTGTTTTCATTGTAAAGTTTTAAAACTGGTTTTTCAAAGTAATTACCTTCACCCCAACCCCCTCAAGGGGGCATTTACAACAAGTGTGATCAGGTACCTGTCGTTGGTAAAATGCAATTATCTCCATGCTGATTAATATCCTTTTTGTTTGAAATCCTTTTTCTTGAAATCTTTCAGAATCTTCCCGAAAATCCTCTCGTGACGCCGTTTTTCGGCAACCGTAGTTTCGAAACGGGCTTTTTCGCGTTCCATTTTCAGGTAGTTTTCATAAGAATTTTGGTCAATTTCGCCCTTTTCCACAGCTTCGGCTACGGCACAGCCTGTTTCGCCGGTGTGGGTGCAATCTTTAAAACGGCATTTTTCTCCCAATGCAATAATTTTGTCGAAAGTGGTTTCCAATCCCGAAGCTGTATCGGCAATTCCCACTTCGCGCATTCCCGGGTTGTCAATCAGGATTCCGCCATTTTCGAGCACTGTCAGTTCGCGGTGTGTGGTAACATGCCGCCCTTTGTTGTTGCTTTGGCTAATGGCATCGGTTTTCATCATTTGTTTGCCTGACAAGTTGTTCAGCAACGTTGATTTCCCAACTCCCGAAGAGCCCAGTATACAATAGGTTTTGCCCTTTTCTATCAGGTTTTTCAGCGCTTCGTAACCATCCTTCGTTTCATTACTGATAGCGAGAATTGGGACATCCTTTATTCTTTTTGCAATGTTTTCCAGTATTTTATCAATCCTTGCTTTCTCTGCCAAATCAGTTTTTGTAAGAATAATTACGGGTTGAATACCGGCAGCATAACAAATGGTGAGGTACCTTTCGAGCCGGTTGATGTTGAAATCGCGGTCGGCAGCCTGTACCAAAAATGCCGCATCGACATTGGTGGCCAGAACCTGCACCTCGCCTTTTTGCCCAACAGCCTGTCGTT
>JAJUGS010000007.1 GCA_029265875.1 Prolixibacteraceae bacterium | reverse complement strand
CTGCATCAAATCGCGCGAAACACCCTCGTGTCCGCCTGAAATTGGCAGGGCAGCCGCAGTGCATGTGCACATTGCCAATATTTCGGCACGGCTGGGACAGCCGCTGCTGGAATGGGACGACAAAAACAACCGCTTTACCAATTGTGAAAAAGCCAATGAAATGATTACCCCGGTTTACCGCGCCCCCTGGAAACTGCCGGAAGTGTAAAAATAAAATGCCATTTAAATGACAGAGAACGAATTATCAAAACTGGTTTTTGATTCCGGTCTTAAAGTTCATAAAACACTCGGTCCCGGACTGCTTGAAAGTGCCTATGAAGAGTGCCTGTATTTTGAACTACAAAAACTTGGATTAAAAGTAGAAAAGCAGAAAGCTTTACCACTTGTTTATGAAGAAGTTAAATTAGACACTGGCTACAGAATTGATTTGATAGTCGAAAACAAATTGATTATTGAAATTAAAGCAGTGGAGGATCTTAACGATTTGCATCTGGCACAAATATTAACCTATTTAAGATTAAGCAATTGCAAATTAGGCATGTTGATAAATTTCAATTCTGTTTATTTTAAGGATGGTGTTAGAAGAGTTGTAAATGGATTATAAATATTAGCGACCATTGCGAATTCTTAGCGTTCATTGCGTTAAAATCTTTAAACGCAAAGTACGCAAACTAAAAATTCGCAAAGAGCGCAATAAACAAAAAACTCAGAAAAATGAATACACGCAGAGATTTTCTAAAAACCAGCGCCTTTGGCGTTGCAGGGATTTTAGCCGCCAACCCGCTGCTTTCGCTGGCTGCCAATGGAAAAAACAAACTGAAAAACTTTGGTTTTATCTCCGGGATCGCCGGCGATGCCATGAAAGCCGACTGGAAAGACACCCTGAAAAAAGCCGCAGAATTTGGCTTTACAGAAATTGAGGGTGGCAGCAATTTTGCCTCATCACCCAAAGAGTTTCTCGAATACTGCAAAAAGGTGGGTATCAAAGCCATTGCCAGCGGCACCAGTCTCGAACCGCTGTTAAAAGAACCACAGAAATATTTCGACCAGTACAACGAATTGAAATTGAAGTATGCTGTTTGCTACTGGCCGTGGCTCACTGGCGGCCCTTTCAATCTCGATGATTGCAAAAAAGCCTGCGAATCGCTGAATGAATTAGGGGCCAAGGCAAAAGCCAACGGGCTGCAACTGCTGTGGCACAACCACGACAAAGAATTTCACGCCATGGAAGAAGGCCTGCCTTTTGATTACATTATGAACCACACCGACCCGAAAACCGTGCAGTGCGAAATGGATATTTACTGGGTAAAAAAAGGTGGCGCTGACCCGCTGGAAATGCTGAAAAAATATGCCGGGCGCATTCCGGTATTGCATGTAAAAGACATGGCCGAAGGTGCGGCGCAGGATTTTATCTGCCCCGGCCGCGGAATCATCGATTTCAAATCCATTTTTGCTGAAGCTAAAAAACAGGGAATTGAGCACTATTTTGTGGAACGCGACAACGAACCCGACGGAATTGGCTGTCTGAAATCAAGCGGCGAATTTTTAAAGAATATCAGGTTTTAAAAGAGTTGGAAGACCGGAGTCCAAAGGAAAATCTTTCGACTCCGGTCTCCAGACTTCCGACCATTTTATTCATCCTCTGTTTTTGCTATTTTTGTTGAAAAAGAAAAAAATATGAATATTCAGGCTGAAAAACTTGAGATAATGAAAATGATTCTGGAAACAGAAAATCAGGGAATTCTTGAGTCAATAAAAAACATCTTCAAAAAAGAAGCACAGTCTGATTTCTGGGAGACTTTGACTGAAAAACAAAAACAGGAAATAAAAGAAGGGATTGAAGAAGCAGATTCAGGAGATGTTATCGAATTTGAGCATTTTATACAAAAATATCACAAGTGAAAAAGATTGTTCTTACGAAAAGGGCAGCTGACTCGCTTGAAAATCTGTTTCAATATCTCGAAAATGAATGGTCAGTAAAAGTCAGAAACGAATTCATTAAAAAATTTGAAAATGCGGTTTATCAAATTCAGAAATTTCCTGAAATTGCTCCTGCTTCAAAAGAAATCCCAAATCTTCACAGGTATATTCTTACAAAACAAACCTCTTTATTTTACAGAGTTGATAAAACATCTATAACCATAATCACCGTTTTCGACAACCGGATGAATTCGGAAATTTTTAAAGAATCTGACTACAAAAAAACCATAAAACCATGTTAGACTTAGGATTTGTAAGCGCCATTCTGGCCGAGAAAAGTTTCAGTGAAGTGATTGAATTTGCTTCGGAAAACGAATTTAAATGTGTGGAAGTTATGTGCTGGCCGGTGGGCAAAGCCGAACGACGTTATGCAGGTGTCACCCACATCAATGTGGATGAGCTGGACGATAAAAAAATGGCTGAAATTCAGGAAATACTGAAACGCAACAACATTTACATTTCGGGACTGGGCTACTACCCCAACCCCCTGGATGCCGACGAAACACAGGCTGCCTTTTTTATCAGCCACATTAAAAAGGTGATTGTTGCCGCTGCAAAACTGGGTGTTCCGGTGGTGAACACTTTTGTGGGCCGCGACCCGAAAAAGGGTGTGGAGGAAAACCTGGCAAAATTTGCGGAAGTGTGGCCCGGAATCATCAAAACAGCCGAGGAAAACAATGTAAAAATCGGTATCGAAAACTGCCCGATGTTGTTTACTGCCGACGAGTGGCCCGGCGGAAAAAACCTGGCAACCACGCCTGCTGTCTGGCGGAAAATGTTCGAAATCATCCCAAGCGCCAATTTCGGTTTGAACTACGACCCGTCGCACCTGGTTTGGCAACAAATGGACGAGGTAAAACCGATTTATGATTTCCGTGAAAAACTCTTCCATATTCATTTAAAAGATGTAAAAATTTACCGCGACAAACTGAACGAAGTGGGAATTATGGCTTACCCGCTCGAATATCATTCACCCAAAATTCCGGGCTTGGGCGATGTGGATTGGCGTGGATTTTTCTCGGCGCTTACTTCGGTAAAATACCGCGGCCCGGTTTGTATCGAGGTGGAAGACAAAGCTTTTGAAGGTTCGGAAGAAGATATCAATTCGGCTATTTTAACCAGCAGGAACTACCTGAAACAATTTGTTGCTTAATTTTTATTTTTTGGAACGCAGATGGACACGCATTGAACAGATAACCGGTGACAATCAGTAAAATCAGTGTCATCAGTATTCAAAACTAAACCTGAATAAAAATGAAAAAAATCTTATTTGCGCTCACAATCTCTTGTTTTTCAGTAATTACCCGGGCACAAAATCCCATTGTTCCGCCCGGGGTTTACATTGCCGACCCGTCGGCACACGTTTGCCCCGATGGAAAGCTTTACATTTACGGCTCACTGGATGAAAGTACGCAATATTACTGCTCCTGGCGGCACCATGTGATGGAAACTACCGACCTGAAAAACTGGAAAATCACTGAAAACGTGTTTGCCTCGAAAGGTGAAAACGACCAGGTTTCTTATTCCGATGCTTTGCTTTTCGCACCCGATTGCGTTTACAAAAACGGAACCTACTATATGTATTATTGCATGCCCGACCCAAAAGCAGCAGAAGGCGTGGCTTTCAGCAAATCGCCAGCAGGACCTTTTGTAAATGGTCAAAAAATTCAGCTGCGAGGCATCGAAGAAATCGACCCCTGCGTTTTTGTCGATGACGACGGAACGGCATACTATATTTGGGGACAATTTCAGGCTAAAGTCGCAAGGCTAAAACCCAACATGACCGAAATTGATTCTTCAACCATTGTAACAGGTGTTGTAAACGAAAAAGAACATTTTTTCCACGAAGGCGGATACATGGTAAAACGCAACGGTATCTACTATTTTATTTATGCCGACATGAGCCGCGCCAACCGCCCGACCAGTATAGGATATGCTACCGCAAGTTCGCCTTTTGGCCCGTTTAAATATGGCGGCGTAATTGTTGACAATACCCATTGCGACCCGGCAACCTGGAACAACCACGGGTCGATTGTGGAGTTCAATGGCCGTTGGTATGTTTTTTACCACCGCTCCACCCACAACAGCCGCATGATGCGAAAAGCCTGTGTTGAACCAATAACTTTTAACGCTGATGGCAGTATTAACGAAGTTGAAATGACTTCGCAGGGTGCTGGCCCGGCTTTAAACGCGTTCGAAACCACCGATGCTGCCCGTGCCTGCCTTCTGTTCGGAAATGTAAGAATCGAGCTGGCCGACCCAAAAAACGAAATTCTGTCGAAAATTGAAAACGAAGATAATGTTGCATACAAATACATCGATTTTAAAAACGGTGCTTCAAAAGTTGAGTTCAGGATAAAACCACTGAAAAACGGCGGCGGAATTTCAATTCATCTTGACCAGCCCTGGGGAAAGCAGATTGGCTGGATTAATGTGCAAGGTGATGAAAAAAACGAATGGAAAGCAATTAAAGGCGAAATTGAAGAAACATCTGGCATTCATGCCGTTTGGCTCACTTTTCACGGGAAAAATGACAATTTTTTCGAAATAGATGAATTCAGTTTTTCAAAATAAAAAAACGATCGTTATGTATGCATTGAAAACTTTTGGAACGATTTTATTTTTTATGACAATGATATCGTGTAATAATAGTAAACAGGCAAATTACATGCCCCTTGTAAATAAAAATGCCACTGAAAAAACACAAAAGCTGTACAATTTTATCCAGGAAATCAGCGGGAAATACACACTTGCGGGCCAGCATGAATATTGCGGGAAAGGCTCGGTATATACTAACCAGCTTGAACAGATTACAGGCAAAAAGGCTGTAATCTGGGGGTCGGATTTCAGCTGGTGCCTGACAGGAGATTCAGCAAAAAACTACCAACATTGCGGCCCCCTGAATTATACCGCTCCGGCCACTCCTTTTGACTCACTCGATATTTCGATGGAGGAAGCACGTGAGATGTTAATTGAAGAAGTGGAAAAACGGTATGCCGAAGGACATATTATAACTTTAATGTGGCATGGTTGCTTCCCCACAGATGGTGATTGCTGTGATGGTTCTTCAATCTGGGCCATGGAAAACCGGCCATCGCCCGAAGTATGGAATGAACTGGTAACAGAAGGCACTCCACTAAACGATGCCTGGAAACTGGGTGCTGATAAAATTGCCGGCTATCTGAAAAAACTTCAGGAAAAAAATATCCCGGTACTCTGGCGACCCTATCACGAAATGAACGGTGTTTGGTTCTGGTGGTGCAACCATAAAGGAGAACAGGGTTTTAAACGGCTATGGATAATGATGTACAAATATTTCACCGAAGTTCACCAATTGAATAACCTGATCTGGGTATGGAATACCAACGCCCCACGCAATATTCCGGGCGACGAGGCTTTTCAGTATGAAGAATTTTACCCGGGTGACGAATATGTCGATATCCTGGCTGCGGATGTTTACCGGAAAGACTATAAACAGTCGCACCACGACGATTTGATTGCTCTTGCAAAAGGAAAACCAATTGCCTTGGGCGAAGTTGGCGAGATTCCCACGCCCGGAATTCTTGAAAGCCAACCAAACTGGACCTGGTACATGCCCTGGGGGTGGCTGCATTTTGCATCAAACAGCGACGAAGATATCAAAGCCCTGATTACCAGTAAAAAAGTATTAACACTTGATGAAATTTCAGTGGACAATAAAGGAATATACATGGTAAAATAATTGGTTTAATATTTATTAAATCCGCAAATCTCACTGACCGGTTTGCGGATTTTTTGTCTCAATTTATAATCTTCAGGTGCATATCCCAACGTGATCAGCAGCCCGATTTTTCGTTTTTCCGGAATTTTCAGGAGTTGCTTTATTCGTTTCTCGTCAAACCAGCCAATCATACAGGTTCCCAATCCCAGCTCGGCAGCCTGCAAACAAAAATGCGCAGCAGCGATACCAATATCATAATACGGGTATTCCTGGTTTTTGAGGCTGCCACCAATTTGCGCAATCAGTTTTGCTTTTTCGATTACCAAAACCGCAATAACCGGCGCTTCCACCGCAAACTTGTTAAAAGCAATGGTTTTGCTGAAGGTTGCTTTTGCCACCTGGTTTTTCAATTCCGGTTCATCCACAATAATCAGCTTCCAGGGTTGCGAATTGCAGGCCGACGGCGACAAATGAACTGCTGAAATCAACTTTTCGATCTTTCCTTTTTCAACCAGCTGGCTTGTGTATTTGCGCACACTCTGGCGCTTTTTTATCAACTCCTGAAATTCCATAGTACTAAATTTGTTTATCTGCGAAAATAACCCAAACTCCTTCAAACCATTCAAAATAAACCCTCGTAAAACATCACAAAACGAAATATTGCCAAATAGAAGTTCATCAACCATTTAAAACAAAAAATTATGCCCGACAGCGTTTACAAAATTATTGAACTGGTGGGCAGCAGTACCGAATCGTGGGAAAAGGCTGCTCAGAATGCCATTGAGGCAGCAGGTAAATCGCTGCGTGAACTGAGAATTGCCGAGGTAAAAAAGATGGACATGCATCTGAAGGACGGCAAAGTGGAGTTTTACCGTGTAAAACTGAAAGTTTCGTTTAAGTATGAAGGACATCATTAATTGAATGAGGAATGAAGAAAGGGCGGGAAGTTTCTCACCCTTTTTTTTAATTTTATCAAAAATCAGAATTTATGAAAAGAAGAATATTTATCAGAAACAGTGCATTAGGAACTCTTGCACTGACCATTCCGGCCATCCGCAGCTTTGGAAATAACTTTTCGCCCGACTACAATTTACCCCGGCGAGTATTGGGAAAAACAGGCGAAAAACTTTCAGTAATTGGTTTTGGCGGCATCATGCTCAACGACAATCCGCAGGATTTTGCCAACGAATTGGTGGCAAAAGCATACGAACTGGGTGTTAATTATTACGATGTGGCACCCGGGTACGGAAATGCGCAGGAAAAA
This sequence comes from Prolixibacteraceae bacterium, assembly GCA_029265875.1. Taxonomy (GTDB): domain Bacteria; phylum Bacteroidota; class Bacteroidia; order Bacteroidales; family Prolixibacteraceae; genus Draconibacterium. Next base: position 28,602 of record JAJUGS010000007.1, on the reverse strand, counting down.
CTGGGGCCCGCGCTGAAACCCTATCGTAAAAACTGTTTTCTGGCATGCAAAACCCAAAAACGAAATGCTATAGAAGCACAGTTTGAACTGGAAGATTCACTCCGGAAACTCGAAACAGACCATTTCGATTTATACCAGTTGCATGCCCTGAGTTCGGTTGCTGAAGTGGAAGAGGTTTTTGCCCCGGGTGGTGCCATGGAAGTTTTTGTAAAAGCAAAAAAAGAGGGTAAGGTAAAACACCTGGGATTTTCGGCACATTCGGTGGATGCAGCCTTACTGGCTATGAAAAACTTCGAATTCGATTCAATTTTGTTCCCCATTAATTTTGCCTGCTGGCATTCCGGAAACTTCGGGCCGCAGGTTTACGCTGAAGCCGGGAAACGAGGAATGGGAATCCTGGCTTTAAAAGCAATGGCCCTCACCCGACTGGAACCCGGTGAAGAAAAACTTTACAAAAATGTTTGGTACAAGCCGGTTTCAGATGAAACAATGATGAAAATGGCCTTAAAATTCACCCTCTCGAAAAACATAACTGCAGCAATTCCTCCCGGACAAAACACATTGTTTCTGAAAGCACTTGAATTTATGAACGAGTACCAGCCGATAACAGACAAAGAAACTGAAACGCTTGTTAAACTGGCCGATAAAACCAAACCTGTTTTTATGCACGCATGAAATTAAATCATCGCTGCAGAGGTTGCTGCTGGTTATAGGCTGAATAAATACTGATAGAAATAATGAAACCGGACCAGGTTTGATTGAAAACCCTTATATTCATCACAAATTTAAATCAACTGATTTTCGGCTTATACTTTGTAATTTTTCATGCAGGACACACCACGGACCACCATCGAATCGCTGATCGGGAAACAGCGTGATTTTTTTGCTTCCGGAAAAACAAGAGAGATCAGTTTCAGGTTTGAAATGCTGAAAAAACTGAAGGCCGCCATTATTCAATATGAAAAAAAGATTACAGCCGCGTTTTGGACCGATTTGCATAAATCATACGAAGAAGCCTATCTGACCGAAATCGGCCTTGTTCTGGGCGAGATTGATTATCACATGAAAAATCTCCGGAAATGGTCGCGATCAAAAAAAATCCTGACTCCACTTGTTTTGCAACCGTCCTCCAGCCGTATATTCTATGAGCCGCTGGGAGTCTCACTGATCATGGCGCCCTGGAATTATCCGTTTATGTTGCTGATGACACCCGTGGCAGGCGCCATTTCGGCGGGCTGTACGGCAATTTTAAAACCTTCGCCCTACACCCCCAATGTTGCCCTGGTCATGGAAGAAATGATTTCTGTGACCTTCGACCCCGGTTACCTGGCTATGGTTCAGGGAAGCAGGAAAGTAAATGAAATTTTGCTTGAACAGCGTTTCGACTTTATTTTTTTCACCGGCAGTCCGCAGGTTGGGAAAGTGGTAATGAAAGCCGCTGCCGAAAATCTTACGCCGGTGATACTGGAACTGGGCGGTAAAAATCCTTGTATTATCGACAAGGATGCCAAACTTGATATTGCAGCAGCCCGTGTAGCATTTGGGAAATGTATCAATGCCGGGCAAACCTGTCTTGCACCCGATTATGTTTTTATACACGAATCGGTCAAAGAGGATTTTATCAGAAAATTGAGCGAAAAGATTGAAAAAATGTACGGTGATGATCCGGAGCAAAGTCCTTATTTTCCAAGGATTGTGAACCATCAGGCCTTCGATCGGCTTGAGAAGCTTCTGCAAAACGGAAGAATTCGTTTTGGAGGTAAAACCAATCGTGAAACCCGGTTTATTTCACCCACAATTATCGACGAAATCAAACCCGGATTTCCGGTTATGCAGGAGGAGATTTTCGGCCCGGTTTTGCCGGTTCTGACTTTCCGCGAAATCAGCGAAGTGGAAAAGCATCTGAATGAGAGCGAAAAACCTTTAGCTTTTTATTATTTCGGAAAGAATAGCAAGGCAAAGGAACTCATCAGCAGGACCACTTCGGGTGGCGGATGTATCAACGACACGCTGATGCATTTTGTAAACCACAACCTGCCCTTTGGCGGTGTTGGCAATAGTGGTCTCGGGAAATATCACGGCGTTCATAGTTTTCTTGCCTTCAGCAACCAAAGGGCAATAGTTTGCTCTTCGCGGTGGTTTGATATTCCCCTTGAATACGCCCCTTTTAAATATTTTAAACTGATCAGAAAACTGATGTAAAAAAATACCCTTGTAAACACAACTGTTTTACAAGGGTATTTAAAAATCTTTCCCTAGGTTTAATACTTCCCCTTTTTTTCCTTTTTCTCAGCCCGTTTTTCCTTTATTGATTTCTGAGCTTCTTTCTTGGCTTCTTTTTTTGTATCCATCGACTTTGACATAGCTTCCAAATTTTAAAGTTGAATAATCTTTTACGAATTCTTTTACTACAAATTTATAACTGAAATCAGAAAATAATATTCCCTTTACAAAAAAATATTCTCCTTTTTCCCAACACTTCTTATATAATCAGCCGCCTGATTATACTCAGCACCTGAATTCAAATGCTCAAGCATCAGCGGAACATCCCCAAGTCCGGCCAGACATTCAAGATAAACCATGTAATCAAGATTTCCTAGACCGGCGCGCACTTCAGATAAATGAGGTGTCAATTCATTCCCGAGCAGCAAAATATCCTTTGCATGACAGCTTTTAATGTATTTTCCCAGCTTTGTAAACGCGTCCCTGATCATTTCACTATTTCTGAAATAAACCTGCGGACTGATAACAAGGTTCACTGGATCGAGATGAACAGCAAAACGCGGCCTGTCAATGGCTTTAATCAGATTTAGATACGATTCCACTGAGTCGGGGTAAGCCCACGGCATAGTTTCGAGGGCAAAAAATGTATTTGTCGGTTTTACCGCATCAATAATTTTCCGGGTAGTTTCAACAATCATTTCGAATGTTTCGTCAGTGAGGTTGTCTTTGTGAGGCCCGGCCCAGTTTTCCGGGTTTCGCGAACCGCTGATGTTCACACAACAGTTGGCACCTATTTCATCGGCCAGTTGTAACGATTTAATACATTTTTCAATGGCTGTTTCTCTTTTCTTTTTATCCTCATCAATCGGGTTGCTCCAGGCGCCAACTTCTGCAATAACAATATCAGCCTCTTTTGCAGCCTTTTTATAAAGGGCAATCTCATCGGATTTTGCATCCAAACCTACCGGACAGTAGGCTGCCCGGTAACCGAGCTCTTTAAGTGCCAAGATCCATTCTGCAGGATCAGAATATTTTTTAAAAACAGGTCCGCCCAGTCGTACTGTTTTTTGAACAGGGTTGTAACCCGATGATATTCCGGGAGCAATCATTGTAGCGGAAACGGCTGTTATCAGGCATTTTGAAAAATTTCTGCGATTCATTAAAGCTAAGTTAAGTTCGTTTAAAATTAAGATTTCTCTTTATAAGAGGTACAATATGACCATAAAAAAGACGGTAACTTTTGGTTACCGCCGGGAATAATACCGGCCTTGTTTGCCGGATGAAAATATGCAGATATTAATGTCAAAAAATTGTTTCATGGCTTTGAAACAGTATAATCAATTTTACAAATTTTATGCCACAAGTTTTTGCATTCAGAAAAGCTAATACAGAATTTTCAATCAACAAAAACAGGGAATTAAAAGCTGCTGACCGTAGCAGAAATCAACCTGATTACATTTACAACATTGTTATTGAAAACTTTTAAAACCTCTTCCCAGGTAACGGGTTCTTCATCGGTTTTCCAGCAATCGTAATCGGTACTAAGTGCGATGGCTGCATACGGAATTTCGAGTTCATTGGCCAGGATACACTCGGGCGCCACCGACATATTAATGACATCGGCACCCCAGATCCGGAACATATTTGATTCGGCGCGTGTTGAAAAACGCGGGCCTTCGATGGTAATGACCGTACCTTTGGGGTGAAAACTGAGATTCAGTTCTTTTGCTTTGGCAATCAGTTTTTCGCGCAGGAATCTGTCGAAAGGATCGGCCATGGGTGTGTGTTTCAGGTTTCCGTGGTCAAACTCCTCATAAAAACTGACAACCCGATGTCTGGTGAAATCAACAAACTGATCCAAAATCACAAGATCACCTCTTTTGATTTCTTCGCGCAAACTGCCACAGGCCGTGGTGGCCAGGATATGGGTGCACCCAAGTTCTTTGATCGCCCAAATGTTGGCGCGGTTGTTCACCTGTGTGGGTGGGATGGAATGGTTACGGTCGTGACGCGACAAAACAGCCACTTCAACCTCCCCTATTTTCCCGGTTTTAAAGGTCGATGAAGGAGCGCCGTATGGCGTTTCAACTTTTACTTCATGCTGGTCTTTTAACAAATCAGGGTTTTCAAAACCCGAACCGCCAATGATTGCAAATTTCATCTTTATCAGTTTATTTTTGATTTTCAGGAAAGAGTCTTAAAATATCTTCACGGGAGGCCTTACAAATTCCCCTTTCAGTAACTAAACCGGTTACCAATCTTGCCGGTGTTACATCAAAACCATAATTGGCTGCCATACTTTTTTCAGGAATGATTTTTACAGTGCGGATTTTCCCGTTAGCCATTCCTTCCATTTCTGACACCTCTGCCGAATCGCGTTGTTCAATCGGAATTTCTGTTAATCCGTCGTTCATGGTAAAATCGAAAGTGGAGGATGGTAAAGCAACATAAAATGGAATGTTATTATCGAAAGCTGCCAGTGCTTTCAAGTAAGTTCCTATTTTATTGGCCACATCGCCGTTTGCTGTGGTGCGGTCGCTGCCCACAATTACCAAATCAACCATTCGGTGTTGCATCAGATGGCCACCTGTGTTATCCGGAATTATTGTGTGTGGCACTCCTTCTTCTCCCAGTTCAAAAGCGGTTAAACGTGCGCCCTGGTTGCGCGGCCTTGTTTCGTCAACCCAAACATGCACCGGGATTTCTTTTCTGAAAGCCTTGTAAATAGGTGCGGTTGCGGTTCCCCAATCGATGCAGGCCAGCCAGCCGGCATTACAGTGTGTGAGGATATTGACCGTCTGGTTTTTTCTTTCGTAAATGTCTTCAATAATTTTCAACCCGTATTCCCCGATTTTTTCGGAATAACTGATTTCGAGTTGTTTCAGTTCTTCCACTTTTGCCAGAACAAATTCCGCCAAATCTTTCCGGCGTTGATTTTCCAGTATGAAGTTTTTAATCTGCTCCACAGCAAAAGCCAGGTTTATGGCAGTCGGGCGGGTCGCTTTCAACTCAGCAGCTTTCTGATTAATAAAATCTGGAAAATCAGTTTCTCCTGCAAACTCAAAAAGCGACAGGTACATTCCAAAAGCCGCTGTAACTCCGATAAGTGGCGCCCCACGCACCACCATTTCTTTGATAGCAAAACAAGCGCCGCTGGTAGTAGTAATTTCAAATATTTCAAATCTGAATGGGAGTTTTCGCTGGTCGATTACCTGAACAACCCGGTTGTCTCCCGCTTTTATCCAGATGGTCTGGTATTGTTTTCCTTTTATCCTCAAGGCCGGCTGATTATTAAATTTAAATTTGCAGGCTCAGAAACAAAGTATGAAACCTGATTTGACAAATATAAAAAACATCATTTTCGATTTGGGGAAAGTACTCCTGAATCTCGATTTTAATGCAACCATCGAAGCATTCCGGAACCTCGGTTTTAACGGGAATGTGCTCGACCAAGCGCTGGTTTACAAAGACCCGGTTTTTTATGAACTGGAAACCGGTAAAATCACCCCGGCTGAGTTTTGTAACAGAGTCAGGAAAATCCTCCAAAATCCCGGAATTACCGATCTTCAGATTGAAGATGCCTGGTACGCCATGATCAAAGACATTCCTGCTTCACGGGTTGAAGTTCTGAAGAAGCTAACGAAAAATTACAACGTTTATCTTTTCAGCAATACCAACCAGGTTCATATTGACAGGCTGCATCAAAAATTCAGGGCCGGTTTTGGGTTTGAGTTTCCTTCGCTTTTTGTCAAAGATTTTTATTCTCACGAAATCGGGGTTGGAAAACCCGATGTAAACTCGTATCTGAAAGTGATTGAACTTTCGGGTGTAAAACCCGAAGAAACGCTATTTGTGGATGATCTTGAAAAAAACATTGAGGGGGCGCAAAATGCTGGTTTAAAAACTTTTTGGCTGAGGGAAGGAATGGAAATGGCAGAAATTTTTGGCTGATTACTTCAGAATTCGCACCCGCTTCAACCGGATGTCGTTCACTGGCCGCCACTCTTTGTCGGTTTCCACTTTTACAATTTCATCCGCTACTTCCATCCCCGAAACCACTTCCCCAAAAATGGTGTACGAACCATCGAGATGCGGTGCTCCGCCAATGGTTTTGTAATATTCACGCTGCTCAGCCGAAAACTTGTAATTGTTTTGCTTTTCAATTTCATCCAGTTCTTTGTCGTGATATTTCCGGCCTGTTACGATATAAAACTGCGACCCGTCGGAGCGGAGCCTTTCGTTTTTGGTGTCGGGTTTCCGCGGCGAACCTATCATCCCTCGTTTATGGTACAACGTTGGCAAAAAATGGGCAGGCAGCGTGTAGCCTGGTCCTTTAAAACCGATGACATCTCCCTTTCTTGCATTTCTCGAATCGGGCGCCCCGCTTTGAATGCCAAATTCTGCAATCACCCGGTGAATCAGCAACCCGTCGAAATACTTCTCTTTGGTAAGCCTGATAAAATTGTCGCGGTACTCGGGTGTTTCGTTAAAAAGCCGGATGTTAATATCACCCATCGATGTTTCGAGCACCAATCCTTTGATATTCCGGTTTTCAGCAGCGGTTTTCTCATCGACCCTGCTCAGCGAAGCAAGGCTTGAAGGTGTTTTGCTTCTTGTTTTGTAAAGCGCAGCAATATAATCGGCAGGAACGGCGAAACTCTGTTCTTCGTAATTTTCAACGGCTGAGTAGGCCGTTCCAAGAACTTTCCGGTTCGAGAGGAAAATGGGCATTCCAAAAAATGATTTCCGCACCCGGTTGGTAATCCTGAAAACGTCGTTACCTTTTACTTTGGTGCGATTTAACACTTTGCCTGTAAAAAGCTGAACTGTTTTACCCGATTCAGCCAGGATATACATGCTTTTGGCCGATTGCGGAACCGAATCAAGGTGCAATTCAAGCGGGGTGTGCGAAATGCTGTCGCATTGCAAAATCACCAGGTCGTTGATCCTGTCAACCGCCACATATTTTTGTGCCGTGTATTTTTTGTCTTCGTTTAAAGGGGTGAAAACAATTTTTGTGGCACTTTTTACCAGTGAATAGGTGGTGACAATCAGATTCGTATCGATAAAGAATCCCTGCCCCGATTCGAGAATTCTGTCGCCATCAAACGAATCGAATTTTACAACCGATCCTCTGATAAGTTCCCATTCTGCCCCGACAATATCCTTTGCCACAGGCTCCTTGGCTACAGGGTCAGCTTTCTTTTCCTCTTTTTTCCCACATGAAAAAAGGAAAAATATCAGCAATATTGAAACAAGAATTCTTTTCATTTTTAATTCAGAACTTTAACTGAAATTATTTTCACGTCAGTCAGCGGCCTGTCGTTTTTATCGGTTTTCAGAACTGAAATTTTATCAATCACCTCAAATCCTGAAATGCATTCGCCAAAAATGGTGTATTTCCCATCCAGATCGGGGTAACCGCCAACGGTTGTATAGGCTGCTCTTTGTTGTTCGGTAAAAATCAATACATTGGGATTGAGATTAAATTCAGCCTCAATTTTATCTTTTACTTTCTGTGCCAGTTCCCTGAATTCGGTTACCTTCTTCTCTTCTTTGAGTTTTTTCAGCTCTTCCCTGATTGCAGGCGTCATCACATCGGTTGTGATTTTATTCCGGATGGGCCGGTTCACCGCCAGTTCCAGCGTATCTAATTCGCCGTTTGTATATACTTTCCCTTCAATAATATAAAACTGAGAAATATCTGATTGTTTGAAAGGGTTAATTTCATCGGGCTGGCGTGGCGCACACAGAGCTCCTTTTTTATGAAAATAGTGTTTCAGGATTTCATCGTCAACCGTTTTATCCGGGTCGCCATAACCAATCCGTTTACCGGGCGCTGCATTTTTCGAACTTTTAGAACCTCCCTGAATCAGAAAATCCTTCAAGACACGATAAAAAAGTGTTCCATTGAAATAACCTTCTTTTGCCAGTTGAATAAATGCATCGCGGTGCTTGGGTGTGTCGTCGTACAGCCTGAACTGCATGGTTCCCAGATTAGTGGCAATTTCAACTGTTTTTGTTTGCGAATAACCTGCAAAAACCAAAATCTGAAAGCAAAACAGAAAGAAAGTTTTCCTGACCATGCTATTTTACCTGTTCAATTTTCATTTTAACATCTTTAACCGGCCGGTTCATGCGGTCGGTCTCAACCGCTGCAATTTTATCAATCACGTCAAGACCTTCCACCACTTCGCCAAAAACAGTGTATTCACCATCGAGCGAAGGATAACCGCCAATTGTTGTGTAATCGTTTCGCTGTTCGGGAGTCAGTTTGAAAGGTGCTTTTGTGGCATATAAACTGTCGGCCTTTTCACGAAGTTGTGCCACCAGCAGGTCGAACCCGGCTTTGTCGTTTTTGCTTTGCAGTTCGTTAAATTTTGCCTTATTCGCATCGAAACTTTCTCTCAGCAACTGATCTTTCCGCTGTGCATTAATATTCATTTCGAGCGTATCAAGCTGACCGGGACGAAAAACAAGGCCCTGAACAATATAAAACTGTGATCCGCTCGACTCTTTCATCGGGTTTTTGGGCCCTCCCAAACGGGCTGCCGCCAATGCCCCTTTTTTGTGATGATGATTGGGCAAAATTTCGGCCGGAATGGTGTATCCGGGACTTCCGCCACCCAGTTGTACTCCCGGAGCGGCATTTTTGGAAGTCGGGTCACCACCCTGAATCATAAACTGTTTGATAACACGGTGAAACAGCAAATCGGTATAAAAGCCTTCGTCAACCAGTTTCAGAAAATTGTCGCGGTGTTTGGGTGTGTCGTTGTACAATTTCACTTTGATATCGCCGAAATCGGTCTTGATGACGACCAATTTTTCATCGGTCTTATTTCCGTTGCCGCCACAGCCAACTACAATACCCAGAAAAAGCAGCAAAACAAAAAATCGGATTGTATTCATTTTTCGGATCCAGTGTATTATTTAATTACAATTAATTAATGATAAACAGCGCTTTAACTGATTAAAGCAGCGTAAAGATAAAAAGTTGATGTAAATCCAATTGCCATTATTTGTTTAATTGAATATTAATTTATCGCCCATCAAAGAAAACCCCTAACACGTAATAATGCTGTAACACTGAACAATACGAAATATTTACTGCGTTAATTAGTGTTAACCACAAAAACAGGAAATTAATTATTCATATATTTGACCCATCGAATTATTTGTTCGGCTTTTTTGAAAAATTAAAACAATGGAAGAAAAGAAGATCAGGAGAAATCTTTACCGGGTTTTAAGAAAAACGGGTGTTCCGAAAAGGAATATCAGGCCTGATTCCACTTACAACAATGATTTACGGTTCGATGCCACCGACTGGTCGGTGTTTGCTTATTTTCTGGAGGGAATATTCAATATTTCGATTAAAGATGAAGAACTGGTAAAACTGGATAACGTGGAAAAAACCATACAGTACCTGGGAAAGACAGCGTAATTTTAAAACTGAATTAACCCGACAAACCGGAGCGAAAAGCCCGGTTTTTTTATTTCTATCAGGCGCCTTCTTCAATTTTTATTTGCACACCTGCCACATCCACAAGGTCTCCCTTCCGCAGTTTTGCGCGTTTTCTGAATTCGGTTAACCCGTTCAGTTTCACCTCTCCCGCCTCAATCCTGTTTTTTGCATGGCCGCCGGTTTCGGCTAAACCTAGTAGTTTAATAAGTTTTACCAATTCAATGTATTCCGATTTCAGTACAAATTTTTTCATTGCAGTTTCAGTTTTTCTCTGATGTTTTGTGGAATTGCCTCTTTGTGAACCATAATCGCGATGGTTTTCAACCTCACATAATCTTCGGTCATGTGCAGGTAACCGCCGTATTCGTTGCTGGTTTGACCCCACGAGTTTTTGGTATAAAAACAATTCGTTCCGTCGCTGGTTTTTGATGTGCCAACAATGTGCATCAGGTGGTCGTCGGTAGTCGTGCGGTTCAGAAAGGTTTCCTGCCTGAGTTCCTGGGTTATTTTTCCCTGTTGGTCTTCCGGAACAGTTGCCTTTCCCTTTTTATGTGTGAAAGTTTTCTCACTGGTGTCGCCATCCCAGGCAACCGTGTAACCGTTATTGATTGCGTTGTAGATTATTTCAATTAACTCATCAACCGGTACATTGTAATACAACGCGTGGGCCCAGTTATCCGGCACTTCGAGTACAAAAGGTTTATAAAACGGATGATGAATATAGGATGTTATCTCCACGTAATCATCGGGATTGAGATGAAACTGGTTCACAAATTCAACCGGAGTAACCTTGCCATCCCTTGTTTTTATTTTGCCGGGAATTTTGCCAATGTGCTTTTTCAGAATCGTCTCGAAAGAATCCAGATTGTCAACGCTGAAATCTTTTCTGGTTTTATTCAGGGTATCAATCTTTTCGTTCAGTTCTTTAACCAGTTCCCGGTGCTGGTATTTCCCGTCAATTTTTTCGCCTTCAAAGGCTTCGTTTGTCACCATGCCTTCCACACGCAGCACATCCATCACATCGTGTGCCTGGCCACCCTGTCCGAAATTATTGTTTCCCTGGTAATATAGGTACTGCTTTGCCTTGTTGAGGTAACCATGATACACAAAAAACATTTCCGACAAATCGGTTTCAGGATAGCCTTTCCTGATGATTTCTGATTCCAGGAAACTGGTGGTGGTAAAACTCCAGCAGGTGCCGGTACTTCCCTGGCTGATAACCGGCAAGTGTTTTACTTCCTTTACAATAGTGAAGTTTTCCTTCTCTTCCTGGCCAAATACCGATATGGCAAGGAAAAGGGAAACGATAGCAATTACATTTTTCATTATTAATCAATAATTTTTCAGTTTTTGTTGTTCTTTGTGGTTCAGCTTCATCACCACCAGATCGTATGATTCGTCAATCAGCGTTTTTACAAAATCATCCGAAAGCCGCCCGGTCATTTCAAGGGTGTTCCAATGCAATTTGCTCATGTGGTAACCGGGCTTTATTTCACTGAATTCCTCTCTTAATTCCATATTTTTTTCGGGCTCGTTTTTCAGGTTAACAGTAAACGGACCTTCGAGATTGGTTAAACAGAACATTTTTCCGGCCACTTTAAATACAAGCGTTTCTGCATCAAACGGAAAATCCTCGGTAACGCCTTTTAACGACAGGCAGTATTCGCGGAGCTCTTCAATATTCATACATTCATAGTTTAATGAGGGTAAAAATAACAGTTTGCAAACATCATCAAATTTAATAGAGTAAAAAATGCAGAAAAAAGCAGATATGCTGAATCGGGCAGCGAAATGTCAATTCCCATTTTCTGAATCCACCTGTAAACACAACTACTGACAACCATTATAAAAAGAAAACCGGCCGGAAGTTTCGGTCCATCAATCGAAACAACCAGCCGGTAATTGGTTACAAAACCGCTGAGGTAATTTTATCGGGTTAAAGTGTATAAATGCGAATCTGAACTTCCGGTCAGCACAACGTCATAAGTTCCCGATGCTGCTGAATTAAAATCGATACATTTCTGCAAATCGAATTCTTTGCCAAGATAAAGGCCGGTGTAGTGTTTCCCGTCTTTGTAAATGTTTACATAAACATTGTGTTTCGGAACATTCAGGTAAGTAATGTAAAGCATGTTGTTACGGAAATTGAAAAACGGTTCAGAAATAACCACGGTTGGCCCAACCTTGATATTGTCTTTTTTCAGATTTAGTGAGGTAGTCAACCTTTTGTTTCCACATTTCACCATGAAATTGTAGTTCCCTTTTTCCAGGTCCGAAAGATTAAACACTTTTTTCAGTCCTTGTTCAGGCGTTTTTGATTCCCACTGGTAGGCAATATTTCCGTATTCATCAGTAATTGTAACTTCCATCGGAAGTGTATTTTCCGGTTCATACAGTACGAGGAGTTTTCCATCGCCTTTTGGGGCAATTTTAAACTTTGGCGTTTCTGTGGCAAATACTGCTGATGTAATCAACATAGCCACCATTACAAAAAAAATGTTTCTTGTTTTCATAGCTGTTTTCTTTAATTGTTTATTAAGTGACTCAAAACTAAACGCTACGTTACGTCTTGAAAAAGAATAGTTGACCAACAGGCATTTCTGCTGGGTGAACAACGTATTTTTCCCGACAAATAATTATTCCCATTTTAATCTACAATTCAAAAAATGGATGCTATTTCATGTATCATAAAAACACAAACCGATAGAAACCTTTGACTGTCGGGTGTTTTTTTTACTTTCGGGAAATTTTTTTTGGCATGGAAATTCAAATCCTTCAGTTGTTGGACGGTGCCCGCGAAGCCCGCGGTTTAACCGTAATCATCGATGTTTTCAGGGCATTTTCAACAGCTTGTTATGCATATCATTCGGGAGCAGTGAAAATTATTCCGGTGGGAAGTATCGATTTAGCGTACCGGTTAAAAGAACAAAACCCTGATTTTGTTTTATTGGGCGAACGCAACGAACAAAAACCCGAAGGTTTTGATTTTGGCAATTCGCCATCGCAATTGGTTGCCGAGAAAATTGCCGGGAAAACGCTGGTTCACACCACCAGTTCGGGCACACAGGGAATCGCCAATGCAACAAATGCTGCCGGAATTATAACCGGAAGTTTTGTCAATGCCGGGGCAATTGTGCGTTACATTCAGCAACAAAACCCGGCAGTGGTTTCGCTGGTTTGCATGGGTTATGCCTGCGAATACCCAACCGACGAAGACACGCTATGTGCTGAATGGATCAAAAATGAACTGGAATCCCCACCCAGCCTCCCCTCAAATGGAGCAGAAAAATCAAGAAGATTTGCTGAAATGGTGGAAATCATCCGTAACGGTTCGGGGGCACGGTTTTTTGATGCCGAAAAGCAAAGCTGGTCGCCGCAGGCCGATTTTGACCTCTGCCTCAACCTCAACCGTTTTGATTTTGTTTTGAAAGTGGAAAAGGAATTAAAGCCCCACCCTACCTCCACTCAAGAGGAGGAGATTTTATATCTTAAAAAAATTGATGTATGAAAAAATATAACTTCGATGAAATAGTGCCGCGTGAAGGCACCAACTGTATCAAATACGATGGCCGCGAACGGATGTTTGGCAAAGCCGATGTTTTGCCTTTGTGGGTGGCCGACATGGATTTTAAAACCCCGCCTTTTATTGTTGATGCGGTTAAAAAGCGCGCCGCACACGAAATTTACGGTTACACTTTTCGGGGTGAATCCTATTTCGATGCAGTGATTGGCTGGATGAAACGCCGCCATAACTGGAATATTCAAAAAGAATGGATTTCATTCAGCCCGGGCGTGGTGGCAGGGTTGACTCTCGCCATCGAGGCTTTTACCAAACCTGGCGACGAAGTGGTGGTACAGCCTCCGGTATATTTCCCGTTTTTCGATTGCGTAAAAGGCACCAAACGAACGATGATTGAAAATCCACTGAGAATTGAAAACGGACGTTACACTTTCGATTTTAATGATTTGAAATCGAAAATCACAAAGAATACAAAATTGTTGCTGCTCAGCAATCCGCAAAACCCGGGCGGAATGGTGTGGACACACAATGAACTGATGGAACTGGCCACTATTTGTCTCGAAAACAAAATCATGATTATTTCGGATGAAATACACTCCGACCTGATTTTTAAAGGGCACAAACATATTCCGCTGGCAACACTTTCGCCCGAAATTGCCAAAAATTGTATGATTTCGATGGCACCCAGCAAAACTTTCAATGTGGCTGGCTTTTCATCGTCACTGGTAATTATACCCGACAAAGTAAAAATGGCACGGTTTGAAAGGGCTATCGGCGTGGGACATCTTGGAATGGGCAATATTTTCGGAACTGTTGCACTTGAGGCTGCTTACACTCATGGCGACGAATGGCTGGATGAACTGCTCGATTACCTGTGGGAAAACTATCTTTTGCTCGAGAAATATTTTGCCACGCACCTGCCCAAAGTAAAAGTAATGAAACCCGAAGCCACCTACCTCATCTGGCTCGATTTCAGTGCCTATGGAATGAAAGATGCTGAACTGATGAAATTTACGGTTGAAAAAGCCGGGGTTGGTTTGAACAACGGCGGCAAATTCGGGACCGGTGGCGATGGCTGGCTGCGCATCAATATCGGTTGTCCGCGCAGCATTCTTGATGAAGCATTACAACGATTAGGTGTAGCATTTGGCGGGTTATGAAAATTATCGAACCCATACCGGGTTCAGACATTTTTGAGGACGTTTTGGTACGACTACTAAAATCGAATCCGTACCGGATTCTTTTATTGCAAAAAATCCTGGGTTAACCAACATTTCTCTCAACCCGGTACGGGTTGGCTTTTAGTAGCACCTGATTTTCAGGGCGAACACAACCCGGTAAGGGTTGGATGAATTATCAACGTTATATAGCAAAATCGAACCCGTACCGGGTTCCGCTTACGGTTAATTTCTGTTTTCTACTAAAATCGAATCCGTACCGGATTCTTTTATCGCGAAAAACACACCTGTTCAATCTACACTTTTCTCAACCCGGTACGGGTTGGGTTTTAGTAGCACATGATTTTCGGGGTGAACGCAACCCGGTACGGGTTGGAGAAAATCAATAATAAAAGCCGGCCCCTCACGGAAGAACCGGCTTTCTATCTTTTTTAGTCTTTGTACTTAATACTCTGTACTAACTACTATTCTTTATACGCTTCAATCAAAATCTCAAGGATTTTCTTACCTGCTGCAGCAACGCTGGTTCCCGGGCCAAAAATGGCAACGGCGCCTGCATCGTACAAATATTGGTAATCCTGCGCCGGGATTACACCGCCACAAATCACCATAATATCGTCGCGGCCCAGCTTTTTCAGCTCTTCGATAACAGCCGGAACCAATGTTTTGTGGCCAGCTGCCAGCGATGAAACGCCCAAAACATGCACGTCGTTTTCAACAGCTTGTTTGGCAGCTTCTTCGGGAGTCTGAAACAACGGTCCCATGTCCACGTCGAAACCAAGGTCGGCATAACCGGTGGCCACCACTTTGGCGCCGCGGTCGTGACCATCCTGGCCCATTTTCGCAATCATGATACGTGGCTGGCGGCCTTCCATTTCGGCAAATTTCTTCGCCAGTTCCTGAGCTTCTTTAAACTCGTCTTTTCCTTGTGCTTCTGATTTGTACACGCCTTCAATTGTTCTGATTACTGCTTTATAACGCCCTGCCACTTTTTCGCAGGCGTCGGAAATTTCACCCAAAGATGCACGTTTTTTGGCTGCATCAATCGCCAGTTCCAGCAAATTGCCCTTGCCGGTTTCGGCGGCTCTTGTAATGGCTGCCAGCGAAGCCTGAACTTCGGCTTCATTGCGCTCGGCACGCAGTTTTTTCAATCTTTCAATCTGCGACAAACGAACGGCTGTATTATCGATTTCGAGAATATCAATCGGGTCTTCTTTTTCGAGACGGTATTTGTTCACACCCACAATGGTTTGGGTTCCGCTGTCGATTTTTCCCTGTGTACGGGCAGCAGCCTCTTCGATACGCATTTTCGGCACACCGGTTTCAATGGCTTTTGCCATACCACCCAGTTTTTCAACTTCTTCAATCAGTGCCCAGGCTTTTTGCGCCAGTTCGTGTGTCAGTGCTTCCACGTAATACGAACCTGCCCACGGGTCAACCGAGCGGCAGATTTCAGTTTCCTGTTGCAGGTAAATCTGCGTATTTCGTGCAATACGCGCCGAGAAATCGGTTGGCAGGGCAATTGCTTCGTCGAGCGCGTTGGTGTGCAAACTCTGGGTGTGCCCCAGTGCAGCGGCAAGTGCTTCAATGGCAGTGCGGCCCACGTTGTTAAACGGATCCTGTTCGGTGAGCGACCAGCCCGAAGTTTGAGAGTGAGTTCGCAATGCCATCGATTTCGGGTTTTTCGGGTTGAACTGTTTTACCAGTTTTGCCCAAATCATACGCGCAGCGCGCATTTTGGCGATTTCCATAAAATGGTTCATCCCCACGGCCCAGAAAAACGACAAACGCGGTGCAAAAGCATCGATGTCCATTCCGGCGTTAATTCCGGCGCGGAGGTATTCCAATCCGTCGGCCAGCGTGTAAGCCATTTCAATGTCGGCAGTAGCGCCGGCTTCCTGCATGTGGTAACCCGAAATCGAAATTGAATTGAACTTCGGCATGTTTTTCGAGGTGAACTCAAAAATATCGGCGATGATTTTCATCGAGAATTCAGGCGGATAAATGTAGGTGTTACGCACCATGAATTCTTTCAGAATGTCGTTCTGAATCGTTCCCGAAAGCTGTTCCAAAGTCGCGCCCTGTTCAAGCCCTGTAACAATATAAAAGGCCAGGACCGGCAAAACAGCGCCATTCATAGTCATCGACACCGACATTTTATCGAGCGGAATCTGGTCGAAAAGGATTTTCATATCGAGGATTGAATCGATGGCCACACCGGCTTTTCCCACGTCACCGATCACGCGTGGGTGGTCGGAGTCGTAGCCACGGTGTGTGGCAAGGTCGAAAGCCACCGACAAACCTTTTTGTCCGGCAGCGAGGTTGCGGCGGTAAAATGCATTCGATTCCTCAGCCGTTGAAAATCCGGCGTATTGGCGGATGGTCCAGGGCTGCATGACATACATGGTGGAGTAAGGTCCGCGAAGAAAAGGAGCCACACCTGCTGCGTAGTTCAGGTGTTCCATTCCTTCGAGGTCTTCTTTTGTATAAACTGGTTTAACCGGAATTTGCTCAGGTGTCACCCAGTTTTTCTCAATTTTGTTTTTGGCAACCCAATCGGCAATGTTTTCCTGCTGAGCGGCTGCTTTGATATTGATGTCTTTAAAATTTGGTTTCATATTTTGTATTTTATGATACTGGATTCTCGATCCTGGATTCTTGATTCCGGATTTCTTATCCAGTATCTTGTATCCAGAATCCTGTATCTGCTTTTTAAATTCCCAATAAACTTTGATATGCTTTTAACTCTTGCAGAATATTACTTTTCATGCTGATGAAGTTTTTGATACCTTGTTCCTCGAGTTGCGGACGGCACTCAGGGGCACCGGCCACCACCAGGATTTCATGGTTCAGCAATTTGGCAACGGCAGGAGCAACTTCGGCATATTCCTCGTCGGAACTGCAAACCACCACAATGTCGGCATTAGCAGCTTTGGCAGCAGCAACGCCTTCTTCGGCAGTGGCAAAACCGTTGTTGTCGATTACCTCGAAACCGGCAACAGCAAAAAAGTTGCAGCTAAACTGGGCGCGGGCTTTGCGCATGGCCAGGTTGCCCATGGTCAGCATAAACACCACCGGACGTTTCACGGCTTTTGAATAAACGTCGGTGGTATAACGCAATGCTTCGAAAGCCTGAGCGCCACGATAAGGTTTCAGGGTTTCCACTTCAGCCTCTGCTACAGTCAGATCAACAGGTTTGAAGACTGAGCTATCGATTTCTTTGGTGAGTTGTTCGTTAAAATTCGGGAATTGATTAGTCCCCAGAAGATTCTCGCGACGAAGTGCAAAATTGAGATCACGTTTGCCTGCCATCTCTTTGATGGATTTCTGGACAAAACCTTCGCGGAAAGCAGCAATAAAACCGCCTTTTTCCTGCACTTCAATAAACAGTTTCCAGGCTTGTTCAATCAGCGAGTTCGTCAAAGTTTCGATATAATACGAACCGGCAGCCGGGTCAACAATTTTGTCGAGATGCGATTCTTCTTTTAAAAGAATCTGTTGGTTACGGGCAATTCTTTCGGCAAAAGCAGTGGGTTCTTCATAAATAGCATCGAATGGCAACACGGTGATTGACTGTGCGCCACCCAAGGCTGCCGACATAGCTTCGGTTTGTGTGCGAAGCATGTTTACATAGGGGTCGTAAACCGTTTTGTTGTAGGTATTGGTTTCGCTGTGGGCAATGAGTTTAGCAGAAGAGTCGCATTCCGGACCATAAGCTTTTACAATTTGGGCCCAAAGCAAACGTGCCGCGCGGAGTTTGGCAATTTCCATAAAATAGTTATTGCCGATTCCGAAATTGAACTTAATATTTTTTGCCACTGTGTCAAGGCCCAAACCAAGGTCGGTGAGGCGGGTGAGGTATTCAGCACCTGCTGCCAGCGAGAACGCCAGCTCCTGGGTTACCGATGCGCCACTGTTGGCAAAGTATCTGCCGTTTACGGCAATCACCCGCAGTTTGGGTGCAACAGAAGTATTTTCGATCGTGTTTTTAAGTCCTTCGAAAGCATCGTCAGCCAGTTTACCTTTCAAAACGAAAGATCCGATCGGGTCGGCAGAAACAGAAGCTTTTACATTTTCTTTGTTCCATTTTCCTTCGGCAATGAATGCGGCAAAAACTTCAGCAATATTATTGCTGTTGCAGGAACATACAAAATTTACTTCAGCGGCTTCAAGGCAAATGTCTTTCAGCAGCACAGCCAGGTCGGCTTTGGTAACTTTCTGGCAGCTTTCGAAAACAAAACCCAGTGAATTTACGCCTTTGCCCAGCACTTCGAGTGCTTTTTTGTTGGCTTCCTCCGGATTTTTAACCTGAATATCCTGGCGGATCAGCCAATTGTTGCCGGTTTTGGCGGTACCGCGCACATAAGGAAATTCTCCGGGGAGAACATCAAGGTGTTTTAAACTTTCAAGGTTTTCCTGGCGATAGTATGGACGAACGCTGAACCCCTCGGGGGTTTTCCAAACGAGCGCCCTTTCATAATCTTTGCCTTTTAAATCGGCATTAATTTTTGCTTCCCATTCTTCGGTGGTAACGGGTGCAAATTCGGTGAAAAGCTTTAGCTCTTTATCAGTCATTGTTGAAAATTATTTTTTGAAAATTGTGCCGCAAAATTAGTGCATTTGGGTTTCAGCTAAACAGATTTTATCAGGTTATTCGTTCAGTATGAATAAAAATCATATTTAGGAAACACAGTTATCAATGATTTCTTAACATTGGATTTCAGACCTGCACAGATAAAATCCAATCTGTAAAATTCAAAAATCCTGCTTCTAATCATATTTAACTATTATTAACACTCAACAGAATCATCAGTATTAAAGTGTTTTACAGATATTTTATTCATTTTGTTTAAAATTAAATTATTTAAAGATGAACAAGTATTAATTTATTTTGTCTAATATTGCACATGAATCAGTTAAACAAATATCAGAAACAGGAAATCAGAAACAATCAGAATTATCAACAATTAAAAAACAGAAAATGAAAACAATTGAAAAAATTAAAAAGACAGTGAAATCGGGTTTTATCCCGGTAGTTTTAATTGCATCATCGTTTGTGTTTGCATCTTGTGAAAAAGATGATGAACAGGTGATGGACGAAAAAAACTTGGTAGAGGTAGCCGCTGAAGCAGGCAACTTTACTATTTTGATTCAGGCAGCACAGAAAGCTGGTCTGGCAGATTATCTGAGTAACCAGATGGGAATTACAGTATTTGCACCAACCGATGCAGCATTTAAATCATTGTTAACTGATTTGGGTGCCTCCTCACTCGACGATATTCCGGTTGAAACATTAAAAAATGTACTACTTTATCATGTCATCGGTCAAAAAGTAATGTCATCAGATTTGAAAACCGGGTATTTCCCGACGCTTGCCAAATCGGGTAACAACAGCATTTCCATTTATATTAATCTCGAAAATGGTGTTGCCATCAACAAAAATGTTAAAGTTACAACCGCCAATATTGAAGCTTCAAATGGGGTGATTCATGTAATTGATAAAGTAATTTTTCCCCCGAATGTTGTAAATATTGCGCTTGATAACGACAACTTCAGTATTTTGGTGCAGGCTGTGGTAAAAGCAGGATTGGTTGAAGCACTGAGCGGAAATGGACCATTTACGGTATTTGCCCCAACCAACCAGGCATTCAACAATTTATTTGCACAACTTGGAATTTCAGGAATTGATGATTTAACAGCAGAACAACTTATCCCGATTCTTACCTATCATGTCGTTTCAGGAAACGTTTTGAGCACGGCCCTTAGTAACGGCGATGTACCGACTTTGAATACAGGAAAAAGCTTAAAGGTGAACTTGACCGGAGGTGTAAAAATTAACGACAGCGAAGTTGTTGTTGCTGATATTCAGGGATCAAACGGTGTAGTTCATGTAATTAACAAAGTGTTACTTCAATAAATATAAATCAATAATCATTTAAAAATTAAGCATTATGAAAACAACAGTGAAAACAATGGCAGCGGGAATCATTCTAACCGCATCGGTAATTGCAGTCAATGCAAGTGAAGTTTCAAACAATTCAACACTTGTTGCAAAAGCAACCGAATACGAACTCAAAATTGAATCGTGGATGGTTGATGAAAGTAATTTTAGTACCAAAAGTTCGGAAAAACCTTCCGGAAGTGTAGTGGAAATCGCTGTTTCAAATGCCGATTTCAGTATTTTGGTGGAAGCAGTAACCAAGGCCGGTTTGGTTGAAGCTTTGAGTGCAAGTGGACCGTTTACCGTTTTTGCACCCACCAACGATGCATTCAATGCACTTTTCAAACAATTGGGAGTGAGCGGGATTAAAGACCTTTCGGCTGAACAGCTGACTCCGATTCTTACCTACCACGTTGTTTCGGGGAAAGTAATGTCAACCGACCTCAGCAATACATCGGTGGCTACTTTGAATGGGAAAAAGATCAGCGTTGATATTTCAAACGGTGTAAAAATCAACGACAGCAAAGTGGTTAAAGCCGACATACAGGGAACAAACGGAGTGGTACATGTAATCGACAGGGTTCTGATTCCCAACTAATCAGAAAAAACACCATGACAATATAAACGCCGGTCAATTTAAAATGACCGGCGTTTTTTGCAACCTGTTAAAGATTCTAAAAAAAGACTAAACAAGGCAAACCGTTAAGCATTCTGATTGAACCTTTTTCGATTAATTTTCTAAATTGCGTCCCCGTTTCAGAAAATAAGGTGATGGAAAAGCTACAGTGGACAAAAGAAATTTTCGGATCGAAACTTGAATTGCGGCAGGGAACAGAACAGATTGGCAAGATTCAGTGGGATAACATGGTAAGTTCGCGGGCACAGGCTATGATTAACGGCAGGCTATTTCTTTTGAACCGCGAGTTTTTCCTTTCAAAACTGGAGATTTTTGATGCCAACGACCAGTCGCTGCTGGGGATGGTGATGGTGAATATTTTCAGTCCGCGCAGTGAACTGGTACTTAACGGCAAACGGTTCGAACTGGAGATTCAGAATTTCTGGCAGTCGCGCTGGGCCTGGAAATACAACGGTGCCGAAATCATTTCATTTACTTCCAACGAGTTTATTACCAAAGACAAAGGCGAAATCGAACTGCACACCGCCTGCAACGAAGAAATTGAAATACTCATTCTTTTGGGGCTTTTTGTCCGCAACCAGTTTATCCTTTTTATGTTACTGATCATGTTGCTTTTGCTGATAATCATCATTTAGGGAAATTCCATCTCGCCTGAGGCGAGACCAAATTCCAATTTCCAAAAATCAATAATCAAATTCCAAATCTCCATACAATGTAGTTTATAGATAAAAATCTTTCATACTGAGAAGTTTAAACGCAAAGTACGCAGAGAAGTCGCAAAGTACAGCAAAGTCGATATTAGTATGTTTTCTTTGCTGTTCTCCGCTTTAAAATTTTATGAATTCCCGTTTACTAAAAGACATTAAACCTCATTATTCAAAATCTGTTAGGCAGAAAAAATAAAACCGCCATCTGTTAAGAAAGCGGTTTTGTGAGTTTCCTGTTTTCTGAAATTAATTAACTGTAATCTTATTTGATGAATTGTGGCAACTGTTGCACTGGCCGGTGGTTATTGAAGAACTCATTGTTGAAACACTGCCCGTTTTACCAATCAAAGTAACATATAATCCTGTTCCGAAATCGACTGAATTGGTGGAGTAAAAATTTCCTTTCCCATCCACTTCAATTGTCTTCACCAAAGTGCCAGTACCTCCGGGCCCGGTATAAAGTTTTACAGTTGCATTGGGTGAAACTGCCGACCCCGAAGCATTATAAACTGTTCCGGCAACTGTGAAAGTTCCTTCTCCCTTTCCTCCCGATGAATGGCAACTCATACAATTCTGCCCGGCATTATGACTTTCGTTGTCATTATAACGGCTGTTCATGCCACCAACTTCATCTCCATTTTCTTCTTTTTCACAGGCAGTTATCGCGGCAAAAAGAAAAACCACAGCAAAAGCGAGATTTGTGTTTCTCATTTTTTGATTGTTTAATTGTTTTGGGAGAAAAACGAATGTTAAATGACAATATTTTGATGATAACAATCTTTAACAATAAAACCGCCTTCCCGTGGGAAAGCGGTTTCGATATCTGGTGCAGCCTGCCGACCTGTAAAAACAGTACTTCAGACTGCGGAAAGGAAGCCCCCCTGTAATCCCCCGTGGGGGATAATGTTCCTCCCCTACGGGGAGGTCAGGAGCGGCTTCTTTATTTTTTTCTCAAAGCAAATACTGTTCTCCATTTTAACATATTGGCCGTAATTCGGAATTGGTAAATAACCCAATTTCTGATAGAGCCGTACTGCGTCGGGCAGGCGTTTGCCGGTTTCCAGAATGCACCTTGAATAGCCCAGTTCCAGCGCCCAGTTTTCCAGCTCTGTCAAAACCAGTGTGGCAAGGCCTTTTCCCCTGAAATTTACATCGGTAAACATCCGCTTCACTTCCATCGTTTCGGTGTCGAATTTCTTGATTGCGCCACACGCAACCGGCAGTTCACCAGAATATGCCACAACCACGTGTTTTATCTTGTCGATTTTATTGAACTGGTTGTAAAAATCGTGGTCACGGCCATCCAAATCGGCGAGCAGTTGGTCTAATTGTGCAACTAACTGCACAAAATCACTGTTCTCCGAATTTGTTCTGATTATTCTAATCATCTTCTTTATTCTATGGAGTGTAGCCAAAAACTCCGTGGTACTCTGTGTTTTCTCTGTGTAACTCTGTGTAATTATTTGTTTCACTGAGTCTCACGGAGTAGGCACAGAGTTTCACTGAGAAAAAAGATACTGTTTATTGACTTTTCAGACAACCTCTTTTGAGTGGCTCTACTTTACCTCCGCCCCGTTCTTTACAATTTTATCCGGCGAAACAACCGACAGCGAACCATCGGCATTTTCGGCACACAAAATCATTCCCTGCGACTCGATGCCTTTCAGGTTTTTGGGTGCCAGGTTCACCAGGATTGACACCTGTTTGCCAATCAACGCTTCGGGTTCGTAATATTCGGCAATGCCCGAAACCACGGTGCGCTGGTCAATTCCTGTGTCGATTTTCAGCTTCAGCAATTTTTTGGTTTTGGCCACTTTTTCGGCTTCAATCACGGTTCCCACGCGGATGTCCATTTTGCTGAAATCGTCGTATTCAATATTTTCCTTGGCTGGTGAGGCTTTTGCCTGTGCCAGTTCGTTGGCTTTTTTGGTATCCAGCAATTTCTGAACCTGCTTTTCAATCACATCGTCTTCAATTTTTTCAAAAAGAAGTTCAGGAGTATTCAATTGGTGACCGGCTTTTAAAAGATTTGTTTCCCCAAATTTTTCCCAGTCCAGTTTTTCAAGATTGATAAAACCGCGCAGTTTTTCCATGCTGAACGGAAGGAATGGTTCGAGGCAGATGGTGAGGTTGGCCGTAATCTGCAAACTGATGTTCAGAATGGTTTTCACCCTTTCTTCGTCAGTTTTAATTACTTTCCACGGTTCTTCGTCGGCTAAATATTTGTTTCCCAAACGGGCCAAATCCATTGCATTTTTCAGCGCTTCACGGAAACGGAAGCTATCGAGGCTTTTTTCAACTTCGGCTTTTATTAATGAAATTGAAGCAAGCGTTTCCTTGTCGGTGTCAGTCAGGGCGCCACATTCGGGCACTTTCCCACCGAAATATTTCTGGGTGAGTACCAGCGCACGGTTTACGAAATTGCCAAGAATGGCAACCAATTCGTTGTTGTTCCGTGCCTGAAAATCTTTCCAGGTAAAATCGTTGTCCTTGGTTTCGGGAGCGTTGGCGGTGAGCACATATTTCAGCACATCTTCCTTCCCCGGGAACTCGTCGAGGTACTCGTGCAGCCAAACTGCCCAGTTGCGCGATGTCGATATTTTGTCGCCTTCCAGGTTCAAAAACTCATTAGCCGGCACATTATCAGGGAGGTTGTAGGTTCCTTCGGCCTTTAACATGCTTGGGAAAATAATGCAGTGAAAAACAATATTGTCTTTGCCAATAAAATGCAGCAACCGGGTTTCCTTGTCTTTCCAATACAACTCCCAATTGGGTGTCAGTTCTTTTGTGGCAGAAATATAACCAATCGGTGCATCGAACCAAACGTACAGCACTTTTCCTTCGGTACCTTCCACCGGAACCGGCACGCCCCAGTCGAGGTCGCGGGTCACGGCGCGGGGCTGCAACCCACCGTCAATCCACGATTTTACCTGCCCGTACACATTGGGTTTCCACTCTTTGTGGCCTTCCAGAATCCACTCGCGCAGCCACGGTTCGTACTGGTCGAGCGGCATGTACCAGTGTTTGGTTTCTTTCAGCACCGGCGCATTTCCGCTGATCATCGAAACCGGGTTAATCAGTTCGGTTGGGCTGAGCGCGGTTCCACAGCTTTCGCACTGGTCGCCATAAGCACGTTCGAAACCACATTTCGGGCAGGTACCGGTAATATAACGGTCGGCCAGAAACTGGTTGTTGGCCTCGTCGAAATATTGCTCTGTGGTTTTTTCAATCAGTTTGCCGGTATCGTACAATTTTCTGAAAATTTCTGATGCAGTTTCGTGGTGTATTTTTGCCGAAGTGCGCGAATACACATCAAACGAAATCCCGAATTTCTGAAACGAATCTTTGATGATTTTATGGAATTTATCCACTACATCCTGCGGTGTGACGCCTTCGTTTTTGGCTTTCAGCGTAATCGGCACACCATGTTCGTCGGATCCGCCAATCATAATCACGTCTTCGTTTTTCAGCCGCAGGTAGCGCACATAAATATCGGCCGGAACATAAACGCCGGCAAGGTGGCCAATGTGAATAGGGCCGTTGGCATACGGCAACGCGGTGGTTATCAGTGTACGTTTGAAATCAGTCATTTCAGAAATATTTAAATCGAAAAAATTAGGGGGCAAAGATAATCAATCCGGTTTTACATTTCTTATTTTTTGTTTCTTATTCCTGATTCCGTTTTTGGATGAAATAACAGAATAAGCCCGCCTGACATGACGGGCAGGGAATATCAAAATCAGGAATTTGTAAGGGTGAAGCGACTTTGCCAGAAGCAAATTGTAATGAAACTTACCATTGGAATTAGCAGGAAATGTCCTATTTTTGAATCAAAACCAATTGATTCGACAAAACATTTTCAGCCATAAAAACCACAACCATGAAACAATTAAAATCAAAACGAAACTGGGCGCGCAAAATCATCGGGGGATTGAGTTTTACCTCGGCTTTGTTTATTTTTCAGGCTTGCTACGGCACACCACAGGACTTTGAAACTGATTTACTGATTGAAGGAAAAGTAAAAGCACAGGCAACCGGACTGCCGATAAAAGGCATCCGTGTTTCAGTGACCGATGAAGGTCAGGATTTGATGACCGACGAAACCGGAAGTTTTTCGTTTTACACTATTGCGAAAGATTCGATTTCGCTTCGGTTTGAAGACACTGACGATGCGCAGAATGGTTCATTTGCGACAAAAGACACTGTTTTAACAGATTTTTCAAAACCGATTTTTTTAGACATCGCACTTGCAGAAAAGTAGATGTTTTCCATCATCAAACAACAACTTTTCCGCCGGTTCCGTGAGTCGGAAACCAAACAGCACAAGCTAAGCTATCTTTTCTGGGAATGCACTACCCGCTGTAACCTGAGCTGCCTGCACTGCGGCAGCGATTGCTCGCAAAACAGTTCGCATACCGACATGTCAGCCGGTGATTTTCTGAAAGCTTTGGATACCATCAAAAATCCGGCACCTGGTTTTACCGTTGTTTTAACCGGTGGTGAACCGCTTTTGCGCACCGATATTGAAGCGTGTGGCCGCGAAATCAGGAAACGGGACATGCGCTGGTCGATGGTTACCAACGGAATATTATATACAAAAGAGCGGCATATTTCGCTGCTGAATGCCGGAATGGGCGCATTAACCATCAGCCTCGACGGACTCGAAAAATCGCACAACTGGCTGCGAAATACCTCCGCCGGTTTTAACAGGGTGGTTGATGCAATTGGGTTGGCGGCTGGTTCACAGCGATTGAATTTTGATGTGGTTACCTGTGTGAACCAACGTAACTTCGGCGAACTTGCCCAAATCAGGGAGTTGCTGATTGAAAAGGGAGTAAAAGCGTGGCGCTTGTTTACCATTATTCCTATTGGCAGGGCCGCAAACAACCGTGAATTGTTACTTAACAACGCGCAATTTGTTCAACTGATGGATTTTATTGCCGAATCGCGCAAAAGCCAGGCCATCGATGTAAAATTCAGTTGCGAAGGCTTCGTGGGAAAATACGAACCCAAAGTACGCGACAGCTTTTTTTTCTGCAGGGCGGGCATCAATATCGGCTCAATACTGATTGACGGCTCCATTTCTGCCTGTCCGAATATCGACAGGTCGCTTGCACAGGGCAATATTTACACCGATAATTTTTACGAAACCTGGGAAACAAAATTTCAGCCATTCAGAAACCGGAGCTGGACAAAAACCGGGAAATGTGCATCGTGCAGCAACTACGCCGATTGCCAGGGAAACGGGCTGCACAACTGGCATGGCGACAAATCGCAGGTTTTGGTTTGTCACAATCAAAAAATTGAGAATGGGCTGAAAATCCGGATTTAATATTCAGGTTGTTTTCATTCGTTTCTTCTCCTGAACTATTTTGGATTGATTCGGCGTTTTCACCCACTTTCTGGTGGAAGAAAAACTGACATTATTTTTGTCCGTTCAATTTTCTAATCTTCAAAAATTCTGATTTTCTAATCTTCTTTTAAAGGATATCTTTGAGCACAAAAAACTATGTCCCGTTTCACCCATATTATTTTCGACCTCGACGGCACTTTGACCGACAATACCCGCGGAATCAGCAATGCAGTGCGTTATGCACTCCGCAAAATGAATGTGCCGGAATGCCCTGATGAAACCGTGCGGAAATTTATCGGGCCACCCATTCAGTGGAGTTTTAAAAACCATTTTGGCATGAATGAACGCGAAGTGGCGCTGGCGGTGGATTTATTCCGCGAGTATTTTAACGAAAAAGGCTGGTACGAAAACGAGCTGTATCCGGGTGTAAACGAAATGCTGGAGGAATTGCACGCTTCAGGCAAAAAACTCTACCTGGCCACTGCCAAACTCGAGAAATTTGCCGAAAGGATTTTGCGTCATTTTGGTTTCGACCGTTACATCACTGGTTTTGTGGGGGCCGATTACAATGGGCACAAAGCCGAAAAAGATGCTTTGATAGCTTCGCTGTTAGAAAAAGAACAAATCATTCCGTCTGATAAAGTGGTGATGGTGGGCGACACGGTTTTTGATATCGAAGGCGGCAAAGCCAACGGACTTTCAACCATTGCCGTTTTTTACGGTTTTGGCGAACCCGAAGAATTGAAAGCTACCGAGCCTGATTTTCAGGTCGAAAACGTGGAGGAATTGTTTGAGGTTCTGGGTCAGTAAGATTTCGTACCTACGGCACTTTTTATTTGCTCTTTGATACTTTCTACCCACATTTAGTCCCTATGGGACAAACAAGTTTCAGATTTGAAATGTGCCAACACCACAGAATATGGGTAGAAATAACATTACAGGTAATGGAAATGTTTTTAGGGAAAACTAATCAATAGGTTTAAAAATATACCTTTCATCAAAGTCAATTTCAAACTTCCTTAAAAAGCTGAGATACTCGTCAATAAATGAGCTTTTTTGGTGATGCTCTTTTTGCGATTTGATATAGTCAATAACGTTGTTTACATGTGATTTGCTATATGAAAAAGCGCCAAATCCTTCTTGCCAGGAGAATTTGCCGGCAACAAGTTTTTTTTGATTAATCCATTTTGAAGAGCTTGTCTTTACTTCCTGCATTAAATCTGAAACAGATTGAACTGGTCGCAACCCCATAAAAACGTGAACATGGTCGGGCATACCGTTAATTGCTAAAAGTTTATGTCCCTGTTGGGTAATAATACCGGTGATGTAGCGATATAATTCCTCTTCCCATTCAGACTTGATCAGGCTTATTCGGTTTTGAACACCAAAAATTGCATGGATATGAATTTGAGTGTATGTATTTGCCATCGCGAATGTATTTAATCTCCATAAAAATAGGCATTTATATGTTTCGTACCGACGGCACTTCCTTTTTGTTTGTTAATTCTTTTTTACCCACATCTGGTCCCTATGGGACAAAAAAGTTTCAGATTTGATAAGTGCCGTCGGCACAGAATATGG
>JAJUGS010000262.1 GCA_029265875.1 Prolixibacteraceae bacterium | reverse complement strand
GTGTTCCTGATGCTGGATTAAATCAGATACTGGATACAACAGATTCTGGATTCTGGTTAGAGAAAGAACAAATACAGTTTTGGATTCAGGATTTCTGAAATTTACATTTCAAACAGATAACAGGCTCCCACATTTACTCATTCACCCATTTACCCAATCACTTTTCTATTTCTTTCCTTACTCCCCTCCTGCAGAGGGATTGGGGGAGGCATCACTTCCTCAAAATCACCATCGTTGCGCCATAACCATATTCCCTGAATGAGGCATCCTGTGTATAATATTTAGCATACTTGGTTTTCAGGAGTTTCAGCACTTCCTGTTTCAGAACACCCTGCCCCACTCCATGAATAAAAACAATCTTTTTTATCCCGGTTTGAATGGCAGCTTTCATTTCCGATTCCACCTTTTCTTTTTGGATTTCAAGAATTTCAGCATTGCTCAAACCTGCAGTATTATCGATTAATTCGTTGATATGCAGGTCAACCTCTACTATTTCGGGGGTACGCTTGCGAACAGGTTTGGCTTCTTCCTGGATATCCATTTTTTCTTTTACCACCTTCTGAAAATCTTCCTCGGTGAGTTTATCCATTTCGGTGCTTTGTATATTTTGCGAAATCAGCAAAGTCATAGCATTCTGCCCGAAAAATTTGCTGAACTGGAAACCCGATTCCTTGTAAAATTTCAAAGGATTAATCTTAAACCTTTTAACAATGGGTGTTTGCCAGTCGTTTTCGTTCGAAAGGAAATAAATAAGCTGGAAACCAAATTCGGGCAGGTCGCTCAGCAAATTCTGGCCAAAACTGCTCAACATTATTTTTGAGTTGGGCTGCAAAGTGCCGGTTTTCATGGTGTTAATTCCGGTTGGCTTGATGTACACAAACCTGAACATCAAAGTAAAATTGCTGTCGTTTACCAGAAACATGGTAACATCGCCAGCCAGTGGATTTCCGGCATCGGCAGGCACAAAACAAAAGTAAAATTGTGCAGCGTCTTTGCCTTTCACCCAGGTTCCGGCGGGTTCAGTCACAACCGGTTCTGCCTTTTTTACAGTTTGAACAGTTTTGGGCTCCGGTTTTTCATTTTTATTCATTCCGGGAGCATCCACATTCACCAGTTGCGAAACCGGGTACGGAATTTCAAAACCATCGTAGTTTTCAACATAAACCTTGTCTTTTCCCGCGAAACCGGTAACCACGCCACCACCCACATCGTTCAGGAATTTTACTTTATCGCCTATCTTAATCATGTTTTCTGAATTTGGCGCAAAAGTACAATTTTAAACCGAAGGAATTTTGCGTTATTTTTGGCCGGAAATTTTAACGCAAAGGACGAGGAGAAACCGCCAAGTGCGCTAAGAAATACCATTAACACTTTGCGAACTTTGCGTTTAAATAACACTAGGAAAAAATTGAAGTCACATTTGAATATTAAAATAAACGATTTCACCTACGATTTGCCTGAATCGAAGATTGCCCGGTACCCGCTCACTTCGCGCGATAAATCGAAATTACTGGTGTGGCAAAATGGTAAAATCACCGAATCGGTTTTTGACCAGTGCACAACATTTCTGCCCGAAAAAGCACAGTTGGTTTTTAACAACACCCGGGTAATTCATGCACGGTTATTTTTCAGAAAAGAAACGGGTTCGAAAATCGAGATTTTTTGTCTCGAGCCGGATGAACCTGCCGATTACCAAATCGCCTTTCAGCAAACAAAACAGGCAACCTGGAAATGTATGGTGGGCAACCTGAAAAAATGGAAGGGAGAAAAACTGCACCAAACTGTTGATTTTTCAGGAAAAACAGTGGTTTTGAGTGCCGAAAAAATTGAGCAAAACGGGAACACCGTAACAGTAAGATTTTTCTGGGACCAACCTTTTTCATTTGCAGAAATCATCGAACATACCGGCATTTTGCCCATTCCACCCTACCTGAACCGCGAAACCGAGGAAACCGACGAAGAAACCTACCAAACGGTTTATGCCAAAATCGATGGGTCGGTGGCAGCACCCACTGCCGGTCTGCATTTTACGGATGCGGTTTTTGAAACCCTCAAAACACGGGAAATCAGCACCCATGAAATTACGCTGCATGTGGGAGCCGGAACTTTTCAGCCGGTAAAAGCCGAAACACTTTCGGGGCACACGATGCACCGCGAAATGGTTATTATTCCGGAGAAAATCATACGGACGTTTTACGAAAATCCGGAGAAAATAATTGCGGTGGGAACCACTTCGGTGCGCTCGCTCGAAAGTTTGTACTGGCTTGGTTTGCAGTTGGAAAACGTTGTTTTTAACGCCGAAAAGCCGGAAGTTTTACAGTGGGAACCTTATGAAACGAAACCAAAAATCAGCCTGAAAAAGTCGCTTGAAAATATCCTGGATTACCTCGAAAAAAGCAAACTTGAACAAATCCGGTTTTCGACGCAGATTATTATTTTACCGGGCTACCAATTCAAAGTAATTGAAGGAATGTTCACCAACTTCCACCAGCCACAAAGCACGCTGTTGCTGCTGATTGCTGCTTTTTTAGGCGAAAAATGGAAAGAGATTTACAATTATGCGCTGGCCAATAATTTCAGGTTTCTGAGTTACGGCGACAGTAATTTGTATTTGAGATAGATTGCTTATCTTCTTTTGCAATGACAGATTCTATTTTCTTGTCATCTCGACGACAGGAGAGATCTGTTTGTTCGAAGAAGAGATTTCTCTCCTTCGCACCTCAGGTTCGAAATGACAGCTTTGAAGCGGCTTTCTAACATTGCGAGCATCATCCTCTTGAAAAATCCTATTGTTTCTGATTAATCCCTTTCGGGTATAATTCTATGTCAAATTAAATTTTTTATACCCGATAAGGTATAATTCAAAATAATTCTTTAAATTCGTACCCGAAAAGGTATAAAATACGATGTCAGAATCAACATTAAGTCAATTTATCAGGGAAAAAAGAAAACTGCTTGGACTAACACAGGAAGAGCTTTCGTTTAAAGCCGGGGTAGGCCTGCGTTTTGTACGCGAACTGGAAACCGGGAAACCAACTTTGCGCATGGACAAAGTGAACCAGGTACTTCAACTTTTTGGATATGAGTTAGGTGCAACAGAAATAAACCGAAAAAAATTAGTCGATGAGGAAAGCTAAAATATTTTTTAAATCTGATTTGGCAGGAACCCTGACGGAAGATGAAACGGGATATCATTTTCAATATGAACCTGGATATTTAAATAAGGAAAATGCCGAACCGGTAAGTTTAACATTGCCTTTATCGAAAGCCACTTACAGTGATAAAGTACTGCTACCTTTTTTCGATGGATTAATACCCGAAGGCTGGTTACTTGAAATAGCCGAAAAAAACTGGAAACTCGATTCCCGCGACCGGATGGGAATCTTATTGGTTACCTGTCGCGATTGCATTGGGGCCGTTTCGGTTGAACCTGTAAATGAATGAATATGGACACAAACAGATGTCTTTACTGTTACAAAGATTTACCTGAAGAAGAAATTCGGGATGAATCAGAAAAGGCCGGTTTTCATGCCGGATGCAGCCGAAAAATATTTGGGTTTCCTGTTCCTCCAATTCTTCCTTATTCTGAAAACGACATGCTTGCGCTAGCCGAACAGGTGGTAAAAAGTCAGAAAACTGTAACAGGAGTCCAACCCAAATTGTCACTCGGAATCGACAAAATGCAAAAAAGTGAAACGCCGGGTCGTTTAACAATTGTCGGCCTTTGGGGAGAATTTATTTTAAAACCACCTTCAAAAGATTACACAAATCTGCCTGAAATTGAAGATTTAACGATGCATCTGGCGGAAATTGCCAAAATAGCGACAGTGCCGCATTCCCTCGTTTATCTTCAATCGGGACAGCTTGCTTACATTACACGCCGGGTTGACAGGGGAAAAGGTGGGAAACTACACATGGAAGATATGTGCCAGCTCACCGAAAGATTAACTGAACACAAATATCGTGGTTCGCACGAGCAAATTGCAAAAGCAATTTTAAAGTACTCAGCTAATCCCGGCTTCGATGTTATCAATTTTTACGAAATGGTGGCATTCAGTTTTCTTACAGGAAACAGCGACATGCACCTCAAAAATTTCTCATTATTGAAAACCAACCGTAATGACTATAATCTTTGTCCGGCTTATGATATGGTTGCCTCGCAATTAGTTGTTGAAGGCGACGATGAAGAACTTGCCCTGACTTTGAACGGTAAAAAGAAAAAACTGAAACAAAACGATTTTGTTGTTGCGATGAAAAGCGCCGGGATTTCAGAAAAATCAATCAGTAACATTTTTATGAAATTTGAAAGAGCACTACCACAGTGGCATAATTTTATTGAAAACAGCTTTCTGCCCGAATCTGTAAAAACAGAATTCAAAACATTGATAGATAAAAAACACAAACAACTTCAAACCAATTAATTACAGCAATGGACGGTCGTAACCGAAAAAACATACAGATTGGCGATTTGGTGGAAATTGTGCAAAAACACCACCAGCGCACCGGCGAACTCACCGAAGGTTTTGTAAAACGCATCCTCACCAGCGCACCAAACCATCCGCACGGCATAAAAGTAATGCTTGCCACCGGCGAAGTGGGTAGGGTGAAACGGGTGATTGAGGAGTAAAAAAGTGAATGAGTGAGTGTGTAATTGGGTAAATGAGGAAGAAGGTTGTCGTTGTTATTTTTGTTGTCAGGTTGTGGTGTTTGAAAAACCAAATTCTGCAATCTTCAATCGTTAATCATCATTCTGCAATCCTAATATTTTTCCTGCAATCCAGCCTGTTGAAAAAGCAATCTGCAAATTTTAACCACAGGTTTTGGCATTGCATTCCTTACAACTATTTTCAACACAAAATTAATCCCTATCTTTGTATATAAATCGAAGTAAAATGGATGAAATCATTTTTATTGTAAAAGAATCGCCTGAAGGAGGTTATGAAGGCAGGGCTCTCGGGTTTTCCATTTTTGTGGAAGGTGATACATACGACGAGATAAAAGAAAATATCCGTGATGCAATACATTGCCATTTTGAAAAAGATATGCCAAAGCTAATCAGGATACATTTTACAAAAGAAGAAGTTTTTGCAGCATGAAAAAAATCCCGCGGGATATTACTGGTAATGAGTTATCCAAATTAATAGGACAATTCGGTTATCAGATTACCCGGCAAACCGGTAGCCACATTCGACTTACGACAATGGAAAACGGTATTCATCATGTTACGATTCCAAACCATAATCCGCTGAAGATTGGGACACTTTCCAATATATTATCCGATGTAGCAGAACATTTTCAGTTAACAAAGAAAGATATTCTTGAAAAACTTTTTTAGCAGCCATTTCAATCTTTAATCATCATTCTGCAATCCTCACATTTTTCCCGGCCAGCCACCCTGTAGAATACGCAATCTGCAAATTGTAGCCGCCTGTTTCGGCGTCGAGGTTGACGAGTTCGCCGGCAAAGAAAAGGCCTTTTACCAGTTTCGATTCCATGGTTTTCGGGCTGATTTCGCTGGTAACCACGCCACCCGCAGTAATGATCGCTTCTTTAAACGACCGGTTGTGCGACACTTCGAAACGCAGGTTTTTCATCAGGTTGCGGATTTGCTTCCGTTCGTTACCAGTAACCTGGTGACACTCTTTTTCGGGGTCGAGTTGCAAAAGTTCGAGAAACACCGGAATCATGGAAGCCGGCAGCCATTCGCGGAAAATATTCTCG
>JAJUGS010000367.1 GCA_029265875.1 Prolixibacteraceae bacterium | reverse complement strand
GCCGACAAACCTTTCGGTGGTGGAATTGGCTCGGCCGGAAACTGGGGCAAACGATTTACACCCAACACTTTCCTGGCAAAAATACCTACCGACAGCTGGTATGTCATGATTTGGGCCGAGCAGGGAATTATCGGGCTTACTTTGCATCTGTTAATCCTGTTTTATATCCTCATAAAAAGTTCCTACATCATCATGTTCAGGTTAAAAGACCCGTGGAACAGGGCAAAAATGAGCGCACTCGCTTCCGGGCTTTTCGGAATTATGGTAGCTTCTTACGGAAACGGTGTTTTGGGGCAAATGCCCACCGGCCTGATTATTTATTCGAGCATGGGCTTTTTATTTCTGGCCAGAAAATACGAATCCGATAATTTGCAGCCATTATCAGAAAAAGGTAAAACAATAGTGAAATGAAAACCATAGAAACTAAATATCCGCTGGTTTCCATTATTACCGTGAATTACAACCAGAGCCAGGTTACCATGGAACTTCTTGGTTCGCTCCGGAAAATAACCTATCCTGAAGTGGAAATTATTGTGATCGACAACGGGTCCCCATTGGATAATCCACTAAAAATAAAAGATCAATTTCCCGAAATTCAATTAATTATCAGCGATAAAAACCTGGGTTTTGCCGGTGGCAATAACCTCGGCATAAAAGCATCAAAAGGAGATTATCTGCTGTTTATTAATAACGACACAGAAGTACCACCCGGTTTTTTGGAACCACTCGTGGAATTGCTCGAAAACGACAGGAAAATCGGGATGGTGAGCCCAAAGATAAAATTTCACTGGAACCCTGAAATGGTTCAGTATGCGGGATTTTCAGAAATAAACCGTTTCACAATCCGCAACAAAGGGCTGGGATATCGCAAAAAAGACAATCCTGAATCGGACCGGTTGGAGGAAACCGCTTCGGTACACGGAGCCGCCATGATGGTTCCGCGAAGTGTAATTCAAAAAGTGGGGATGATGCCGGAAGTTTATTTTTTATACTACGAAGAGCATGACTGGGCGCAGAGAATAAAAAATGCCGGTTACAAAATTATGTACCAGCCGGCATCTTTTGTCCTTCACAAAGAATCCATATCAACTGGCAAGGATAGCCCGCTGAAAACCTACTATTTAGCGCGAAACCGGATTTTATTTGCCCGTCGGAATTTTTCGGGATTTTCTTTTGCAATCAGCATGTTATTCCAGCTTTTTGTTTCAATTCCGAAAAACACCGTCACTTATCTTGCAAAACGACAAACAAAACATTTGCAGGCTTATTTCCACGGAATTTTCTGGAACCTGGTACATTACCGAAACCTGAAATCAAATCCTCAGTTAAACTAGAAATGGAAACAATACAGTTGATTATAAATATCATAGAAATTATACTGCTGATTTATTTCGGTACGGCAGCCATTTACATTTTCATTTTTGCACTTGCCGGCCTTTTTCCATACAAACCTAAAAACATGGCTGAAACGCAAACCCGGAAATTTGCAGTTTTGATTCCAGGATACAAAGAAGATACAGTAATTCTGGAAGTTGCAGAAGAGGCCCTAAAACAGGATTACCCGGCAGACAAATTTGATGTGGTAATAATTGCCGACTCGTTTCAACCCGGAACAATCGAAAAATTAAATCGAATGCCGCTGAAACTGATTGAAGTGAGTTTCGAGATCAGCACAAAATCGAAAGCACTGAATAGAGCGATGGAGATTTTGGGTGACGATTATGATGTAGCCTTGATTTTAGATGCCGACAACCTGATGGAAACCGGTTTTATTGCGAAAATCAACCAGGCGTTTGAGCGCGGGTTTTCCGTGGTGCAGGGACACCGGGTGGCGAAAAACACCAACACCCCGTTTGCCATACTCGATGCAATCAGCGAGGAAATCAACAATCATATTTTCAGAAAAGGGCACCGGGTGCTGGGCTTTTCATCGGCTTTGATTGGCTCGGGAATGGCCTTCGAATACGGTTTTTTCAAAAAAACAATGGCCGGAGTAAAGGCAATTGGCGGGTTCGATAAAGAACTTGAGCTGAAACTTCTGAAAGACAGGCACAAAATTGAATACCTGCACGACGCAATTATTCTCGATGAAAAAGTGCAAAAACCGGAAGTTTTTGCCAAACAACGGAAACGCTGGCTCTCTGCACAATTCATCTATTTCGGCCGCTACTTTTTCCCGGGTCTTTATCACCTGATTTTCAAGGGAAATATCGACTTTTTCGACAAAGTTTATCAAATGGTCTCCCCTCCCCGCATTTTGTTGGCCGGATTAGTCGCCATCATTACTTTTTTGTACGGCGCAGTTCTTCTTTTTGTACCTGATAATGAATTTACAGTCGTATCTTTTTACCACTGGCTGATGGTTTTCCTTATCGTTACAGCAGCGTTTTTATTCAGTGTTCCGGCGAAATTCTACACTTCGCAAACATTCGCAGCCTTTTTATCAATTCCGAAAGCCTTTTCACTGATGTTTTTATCTCTTTTCAGATTAAAAGGCGCCAACAAAAAGTTTATCCATACCGAACATGGAAATACTGAAACAACAACCAAAACCGACCATAAATTATGAGAATAGGAATTGAAGGACAGCGACTATACCGACGGAAAAAACACGGCATGGACATGGTGGCACTGGAGTTGATAAAAAATCTTCAGAAAATCGACACTGAAAATGAATACGTTGTTTTTGTGAAACCCGATGAAGACAATACCTGCATTCCACTGTCACCCAATTTTAAAATCGTTGAACTGAAAGGTGGCCCCTATCCGGTTTGGGAACAATTTGCCCTGCCCAAAGCAGCACTGGCCGAAAAATGTGATTTGCTGCATTGTACCGGCAACACCGGCCCGGTTCATTCAAAAGTGCCTCTTATTATTACGCTGCACGATATTATTTACCTCGAAAGCATCAGCCTGTTT
>JAJUGS010000091.1 GCA_029265875.1 Prolixibacteraceae bacterium | reverse complement strand
GGCGCTTGTGTCAACTGCGAAACATTTACCGTATCCTGGTCGGTACATCCAAAACTGTCGGTAATTAATAAATAATAATCTCCAAAACCACTCACAACCGGGTGGGCAGTGTTGGCGCCACTTTCAATTTTTCCTGAAGAAGTTGTCCACTGATAGTTAATTTTTTCACCTGAACTGCCTGTTCCATCGAGCATGGCAGTCGAACCCTGTTCCATGATAATATTGGTTCCGGCATCAGCAATAACCTGTGATATGGTAATCTTTACAGAATCGGTTGCAACATCTCCTTTACTGCTGGTTACCGTAACAACAAAAGTTGTGGTATTGCCTGGTGTAAACAGCGGATTTGGCAGCGACGGATGATCGAGATTGGTAGCCGGACTCCAGATATAAGAATAGGTAACTCCGGCTTCCCGCTGAATTTCGGCCTGTAACTGATATGGCCGGCAACTGCTGATTGTAGTGTCGCGCCCGGCGCTCAGGTAAAAATCGGATGGTGCTGCAATTTCTACATGTTGACTGATGGTGTCGCTCACACATCCGTTTCCATCGGTAACAGAAACATACAACGTGTATCCGCCCGGGAATCCGTCCCAAACAATATTGGCTGATGAACCTGAAAACTGGTTCATATCTGTGGTTGTTCCACCAGTTGGCTCCACACTCCATTGATAAACAGCATTAAGCGGGTTACCATTGGTTAAACTAACTCCGTGTGTAAACGAATTTCCCTGTTCAACCAAAACTTCGGCTGTGATGAACTCAAGTGCCGGTTTACCTGATTCTTCAACAGTGATTGTAACTGTATCTTTTGTAGTTTCACCATTTAAATTGGTCACAGTCAATTCGTAGGTGGTGGTTTTTCCCGGAGTGAAAACCGGATTTGCCTTTGCCGGGTTATCCAGATAAATTGCCGGGCTCCATTGGTATTGATAGCCGTTTTCAATGGGTGAAACATTGGCAAAAATATAAGGCTGACAACTGCCAATGGTTGTATCAGGGCCCGCAAAAACTAAAAACGGTACCGGATTATCCTGCCCGATGACAACAAATTTCCGGGTAATAATCTCCGACAAACAATTGTTGGCATCTTTTGCCTGTGCATAAAGGTTAAAATCGCCTTCGGTATTCCAAACCACTTCTTCGGTGGTACTGGTGGTTGATGTAAAAAAGGTTTTTTTTCCTTCAGCATCGGTGTACCACCATTGATAGGTATATCCGGGTTGGTAAGTAACTTTAAAAGAATGAGCCGTATTCAAAGGAATCGTATCCTGCGCCGACGCCCGATGCGTCTGCCAGAGAAGGATTAACAGGAGTACGATATCTCTTAAATACTTGTTCAATTTCTTTTTCTTTTTTATCCTGTGTGGTGACAAAAGCTCACCGATTCAGCAGTTTCTTAATGCCGCTGACTTAAGTTTTCATTCAAACGCAATCACCGGCTTTGGCAACACGGTAACCGTGCGGGTAACTTCTGAAGACGGATTGGCTGTAATCACAGAGTTATCAGTTGTAACGGCACTCAAAAGTTTGATTTCGAATGATGTATTACCAGCAGAAGTATTTTCCCAGGCATCTGTCAATTCGAAAATAATCTCCTTGTCAGACTGGGCATTCGAAATTAAAATTTCCGGAGCGGCCTGATTTGCCAAAACAACACCATCAAGACCTACATAAACACCGTTTGGATTTTTAACCGTAATGTTGGCCGACTTCAGGTTTGCTGCTCCTGCGTAAGTTATGCGGAACGAACTCAGGCTGTGTGCCGGAGACGATCCTTCGCTACCTCCTGCCAAATCAGAACAAACAATTGTATTCGGGTAATTGGCAGCAAAAACCAGGTCGCCGGGAGCCAAAATCTCCACAGTCTGGCTGATGGGTTCGCTCAAACAGCCGTTGCCATCGGTAACCTGCACGGCCAGTGTGTAGTTCCCCACCGGGCCGTCCCAAACAATGGTGGCTGTGTCGCCTGAAACTACGCTTAAATCAGTGGACGTACCTGTTGCCGGTGAAACAGACCACTGATAGGTGGCGCCATTTGCCTGACCCACATTCATCTTTATTTTATACCCTTTTGTGGCACCCTGCGTGAAGCTACCTTGCGCCCACGCGACCGCTGTTGTTAAAAACAGGGCTGTTATAAGCAGTAAAGCTTTCGCTTTCATAGTATCTTTTTCTTAGTTCTTCGGTAAACTCAATTGCCGGAATTGCATGAATGGTGCGCAGATGCGTTCCATTGGCCCCCGGATTTACAGGTGCATTTTTAACATCGGTGACACTTGTCAGCACCACTTCCACCGGTGTTTCCTTATC
This sequence comes from Prolixibacteraceae bacterium, assembly GCA_029265875.1. Lineage (GTDB taxonomy): Bacteria > Bacteroidota > Bacteroidia > Bacteroidales > Prolixibacteraceae > Draconibacterium. The sequence goes on along the minus strand of JAJUGS010000091.1, from coordinate 12,563 downwards.
AGGCAGCGCCGAAAACATGGTTTCAGTAATCGATAGCTGCTGGTTGTCGAAACTCAGTAATTGTGATTGCGGTGCCCCATTAACGGTAAATTCAACCAGGAGGGGGAAATAGGCAGCCGGTATTGGCTGCCCATTATTATCCTTTGTTATGATTGAAACTGTGAAATTATTACCGCTCAGATTAAAACACTCTGTACTGGCGGTGATGCCAAAACCCAGTGAACGATTGTTGGGTTGCGGCGAAACGCCAATGAAAATCCGGTTTGAACAACCGTTATACTCCACTTCAAGCCAAACTTTGTAAGTATTCAGCGATGAACCTGTATTCCACTGAATTTGTGTTGTTGCAATTCCGTCGTTGCCCGTTACTCCCGAGTTAGAACCAATAAAATCGAAATCACCGGGTTGTCCACCATTGTCAGTCACTACGTTGAAAACATAGTTGCTTCCTTCGGTAACTCCGCTGCATGTGTAGCTGTGGAGACTCCCTTCGGTGGGAACCAGTGACAGGTTTTGTGCAGAGATGCCGATGCAAAATGCATTCAGCAAAAGCACAAAAGCTATTTGTTTTAGCCGGGACATTGATCGACTCTTTTAATAACTAAAAGTTCCGATTGCCGGCATTGATTTGACAACCACACTTGCCGAAGCTGGATTATAGGTTCCGGTGAAGTCAGGTTCTGCTGCAGTACTGTTTGATTGTAATACTGCTGCGCTTACCGATCCGGTAATTGTTTCATTTGCAACTCCGGTTGTTGTGTTAAACCTAACGGTAAATTCCTGTGGTACCGGAGAATTTGCACTGGCATCTGTAATTGAAATCTGAGTACCTGTTTGTCCGGTAACGCTTGGGGTGCCATCTCCACTTGTATGTTCAATTGTAATTGCAGTTGCACCAATTAAATAATCATTTAAGTCAAAATTAAATGAATAGGTTGCACCTGTTGGCAATGACCCTGTAATGGTTGGTGTAACAGTAAATGTAAACGAGTTTACAGTTGCCCCGACATTGGCTGCCGTATTATCAGCAGGTGAAGAATTTAAATTTTGACAAATTTCGTTGGCAGCTGATTTTGTTACAGCAAGTTCGAGTGTTGGGGCAGCTGTTGGAGTTATATGTAAATTAATAAAATTGGAACAATTTGTTGTTCCATCAGTAATTGTCACAGTCAAATCTCCTTCTGTTGCACCTGAATTATAGGTAACATTAAACGAAATAGAACCATTTGTTGTGGCCGCATCAATGTTAATGTTCCCCGGCAAAGTAACATTTGTACCACTATATGTAACTACTGCAGTACTTGCATTAACCACAGTAATACCATTTAAGGTGTAAGAATAAGTTTCACCTATATAAGGTGTAATGGCAGTTTGTGCTTTCACAACATTGCCTGCAATGGCAAGAACAAAAACGGTAATAAGTGTAAAAACAATCTTTTTCATAACATTTTCTTTTTTAAAATTATTCATTGATTTTTAATTATTTATATTCATTTTTAAAATTCTCTTTATTAATAAAAACTGCCGATTTCAGGTAATGGATTAACAGTAATGGTTGCGGTTGCATTCAGGATTTGGCTGCAGGTGCCATTGGTTACTGAAATAAGTGTTAACACCTGATCGTCCTTAATATTGTTAATGGTTAATGTTGCCACTCCACCTGTCAGGGCAATAGTCTGTTCTGAACCCGAATTTACTTTGTAGGTTAATATTGCCCCGGCAGTACCTGTCAGATTGAAAACTGCATCATCGCCTGCACAAAGCGGACTATTATTATCCGAAATATTGGCAGTGGGAAGCGGGTTAACTGTTATTGTGCCAGAAGCGGTAGCCTCTGCACAACCCGACGGGGTGCCAGTTGTTGTAACTGTATAGTTAAAAATGCCAATTTCAGTTGGTGTTCCGCTAATGGTAATTGTTCCGTTGTTAAATGTTCCGTTAATACCTGTGGGTAAACCTGAAACTGTTGCTCCTGTAGCACTTCCACCCACAGAATACAAAATATTTGTTATTGAAGAATTTAGACAAACTGATTGGTTACTGTTACCTGTATCAAGAGTTAACGTAGCATTTGAACAAGGTTGTAAAATATTTACAGAATAATCTTCAACTTCTCCCCATTGAAATGTACCACACGGTAATGCACCTGAACTATTTGCATCGCCTTCTAAAACCACTCTCATCCGTGTCATTCCGATAGTAGCTGATAACGGAACAGAAACTGTCCCTGTCATTGTTGCATTTCCAGTATAAGCAAATCCGAAAGTCAATTCTGCAGGAGTTTCAAACGTTCCATTATGGTTATAATCAATATAAACCTTACAGTATCCCGAATAACTTCCTGTTTGAAATGTTTCTGTTACCGAAATAGAGTAATTTTGCCCTGCAATTATTGTTGCAGGATTTACAGTATTTGTATAATCAGTATAGCCGATAGTTTTATTTACAGGAGAAGAATTGTTGATTCCTGCAAATGTGACATTGGTTATTGTTTCATATTCTGCGGGTATTGTTGAACTTGCGGAACAATAATTAATATCTTCTGATGTAAACTCCCAGATTGAACAACCAGTTGCCTCCCCAATGCTATTATATGGAACAATTTTCCAATAGTAAGTTGTCAGAAAACTCAAATCAGCAGGGGGATTATATGAAGTTATATTACCTAAATCGATGCCATTTAAAATATTAGTTGCCAAAACATCTGTTCCCAAATATAAGCGATAACCAGTCGCACCCGCTACAGCATTCCAAGTTAAACTTCCATCAACAGGAAAACTAATCGAATTATTTACTGGCGAAACGGGCGCGGTACATGAGGGCGGTGTTATTGATATAAAAGGTTTTAAAGCAATTAAAATCCCTCCATTTCTTGCATTTCCCGAAAGTGTTGCTGTACCATCTCCTGTAGCACCAGCGGTTGGTTTAATTGCCCATGCAGCACCAATACCATTATCTAGTGCTGTTTTAAAAGGCACATCATATAATTCCACAAGATTACCTGGTGAAGTTGTAGTCCAATTCGAGTGATTTCTATTGTCCCCCAACATACTAAACATTATAACAGCAGCATTTGCATTGGTAGTAGTTATAGCTGATGCTGTAACTCCAGAAATATTCCCTGAAATATTTATAGTACCAGGTGCTGCATCAAAAATTCCACCACTGACATCAACACCTGAAAAGGCAACAATAGCTCCAACACTTCCATCTCCGTTAGCATCATCATCTAAAGCAAACGAAAAATTTGTGGCAGCTACATCGGTTGCAGTCGCCACTTTATACAAAAGCGAACCCCACCACTCTTGATTTGAACCTCCTCCTCCCGTTTCCCCGATTTTACGTCCATCAATTAATATCCAGTTTGCAAGTGTTGGATTTGATAATGTATTATTATCGTTATCACTTTGAACAATATTTGCAATCATCACATCACCAACTGAAAGTCCAACTGGTTTAGCAATAGTTAATGTTGTATTTGTTGTAGTAGCAGAGGTAGCTGTTCCACGCTGTGCGATTTGCCCCGCTCCCTCAACCGAGGCACCCGCCAACAATAAAAAAACAATAGAAATTGTTGCAACCAATCTGAAAACATGCTGAAGCACAGATTGATTCTGGACTTTAATTACACATTGGTCCCCCGAAACAGAGGTGGTAACCTTATATTTGCATCTTTTATCCAACAGCGGTTTAAAATTCAGCAAAAATTAATATTATAGCGTCCAGCAATCGTTATGATGATATAACGAATATGCTAAGACCCATTTTCCCGTTTTACCGCGACAAAAATATTAAAATGATTGATTTACAAAAGATCAGGAGCATTAATTGATTGAAAAGTAATCAACATGGGAATGTGAGTTTCAAATTGGGAATGTTAATATAAACAAACTGGGTTCCGATTCAATTTGAAACGAAACCCAGTTCAATAAAATTATTTTCAAAACTTTTTTATCTTTTCAAAATTTCAGAAAATCAAATGTTATTCATTGATTATCTATTCTTTCAAAGTCAATCCTTCTGGTTTCATGACCCACGTTTTACCAACCATATCGCCATCCCAGGTATTTGATACATTTTCAATATCATTTATAATTTTCACCATGTTATCATTCAGGAAAACTGCCTTTCCTTCCGGAACTTTCACTGTAATGTAAATTTCCTGGCCCCGCCATTTTTCATCTTTTGCCAGAATAAAATACGGATCGAAATTCAGGGTTGAATCTTTCTGATAGTAGTTGTAAATAATGTGTTCCGATGATTCTTTTGCCAGTTCCCTGGTTTTCCCGCGTGAGGTCTTTTTTACAAGAATGGCAAACTCGTCGTTGCCCGATTTTTCAATATCCAGTTTTACCTGGCCCAATAAAACTTCTTCACCATCTACCACTGCCATTTTCATGTTATCGATATTAAAATCTTCGCGGGCGTAGTTTTCATACTTATCTTCGCCGAGGTTCAGATAAAGCGTGGAACAGGAGTCGCAGGAGATGGTTTTTGTTTCGGTAAACGACGACCTGTTTTTGTAGTTACCAATCTGCCCTACTGATACTGCCAAAAGTGTAACCAGTGCAACCAACCATACGCCAACCATTGTTAAACCTATTGCTGTATTATTCGATTTGTAGCGGAATACAAGTTTTGTACCTACAAATAACATGGCCAACAAAGGGATGCCAACAAGAATTCCGATCAGAATCATTCCGAAGGTAAACACACCCGGTTCAACAAAATGGCTCATAAATCCGGGAACCTGAACGTCAGGGCTCCAAACCAGGGGCCAATCAGACACAAATGAATGACCAACCACAGATGTTAAAACAAAGCCCAATAGCCCAAGAAAACCCGAAATAATCAGGAAAACACCAATTACAATAACCGCTACCCGTAACAGTACTTTCAGCAAACTGTAGGTTGCGTCGCCTGCGGCTTCCATATTTCGTTTCCCTTTATCGTAAGTTTCTGATTGTTTGAACTTTTTAAAACTTTCTTTTACGTCGTTCATCTCTTCCTTAATCGACTTTTCGATGTTTTTTACAGTAGCTTCCTGTCCGCGCATTTCAAGCCGCTGGGCTGTATTTTTTGCTTTTGGCACTGCAATCCAAAGAATAATATAGGCCAGGAAAGCAGCACTGGCTGTAACAAAGAACAAAACAACAAAGATGATTCGCAAAACCACCGGGTCCATATTAAAGTAGGCCCCCATCCCGCCACAAACACCACCAATGACCCGGTGGTCGGGGTCGCGGTAAAGCCTGCGTTTTCGTTTGGCTTCTTCGGTTAACTGTGTTTGTTCATCGCTTTCTGCTTCATCCTCATCATTAAAATCTTCGGGTGAACCCATTATTGTAATGGCTTCGTTTACCAATTCAATAGTTATGACAGCCTGCTTACTCTCGCTTTTTTCGATAAAAATCTCGGCAATCCTCGATTCAATATCGGCAAGAATTTCTTTTCCTTCCTCGCTGGTCCCGAAATGGTTTTTCAGGTTTACCAAATATTTCTGCAGTACTTCGTAGGCATCTTCCTCGATATGAAAAACTGTACCGCTTATATTGATTGTGAATGTTTTTTTCATTTTTTCCGGTTTTGAATATTTTCTAAATTATTAATGAAGGTTATAATTTCACTGTTTTTACTTTGGCAACGGCTTCAACCAGTTCACTCCACGATTCTTCGAGTTCGCCCAGAAAACTGCGGCCACTGTCGGTAAGTTCGTAATACTTGCGGGGTGGCCCCTGTGTTGACTCCTCCCAGCGGTATGTCAGGTATCCGGTATTTTTCAGTCGGGTTAACAATGGGTAAAGGGTTCCTTCCACCACAATCATTTTAGCTTCTTTCAGCCCTTGAATAATGTCGCTTGCGTACAGCGGCTTTCCATCTAAAACAAGTAAAATGCAGTATTCCAAAACACCTTTCCTCATCCGAGCTTTTGCATTTTCTATTTTCATGATATATTGATTTTGTGATTTTTTAATTGTTCTGGCAAACTCCCGCGTAATCGGCAAAAATTACCTCACCCATACATTTTCGCTTGTCATCCAGGGTTCAATGGTTAATGGTTCTTCACGGCTGCCTGCATCTTCAAAATGGCGTTCATCTATCATCCAGTCTTCAATTTTAAGCGGTTGTTCAACCGATGATTCAGGTAAAAGATTAACAACTTCGAAATTGCCCGATTCTTTCATCCAGTCTTCCACCTTCATTTCCGGTTCCAATTCCTGTACCGGGGCCAATCTTTCCATCCAGGTTTCGTTATTTACACGTGTTTCTTTGGCTTTTACGCGCGAGTCTGTCATTGCAAGTGCAATTTGGTTAAAACTGCTGTTTTCGAGTACCATTTTCCAGAAATCGCGGGCTGTAACTGTATAACTGAGCAATACGAGGGTTACAATAACTGCTGAAGTACTTAAGATTGTTTTCTGAACATTGTTTTTTGTTTTCATGGCTTTGATTGTTAATGTATTGTTTTCTGTTTCTGTTCTTGTTTTCTGTTTTTATGCTTTTAAGACGCTTGCTTTTTTGTTTCGTTACATTTACCAGGAACTTTTTTTTAACTGCTACTTTTATTTACATTGTTATTGGTATTGCAAATATATATACTTTTTTCAGTACTATGTTACACAAAGTACTAATTTTTTAAAAATATTTTTCGGAAATTTTATATTTATCTGATTTATTGACACTTAAAAAATTAAAATCTCAGATAAATTATGGAGATGATTGATTTTATAGTTGCGATTGGGAGCAAAAATAAAGAGCCGGTTCCAATATTGTGGAACCGGCTCTTCATAAAAATCAGATTATCGGTTGATAATCTTAGCTTCTGTTAATTGAAAATATAACGCAGCGAGAACTGGATCATATAAGTTGATGAGAAACTTTCGTAATTTTTGAAAGTTGTGGTTAATACTTCATTGTTCACTTTCGGGAAAGTATAGGTTTTCTTTGCAGTATCATAATTCAGAATATTTGTGGCATAAGTAGTCTGATATAATCCCCAGTCACTACTCAACAGGTTGAGTAAATTCTTAATATCGACACCAAGTTGCAATGTATTTTTCTTACCTCCGGCAGTTACAAAGAAATCCTGAACAAATTTAAAATCGAGTTGGTTATGCCAGGGTGCAATCGCACCGCCCCGTTCAGCATATTCGCCTTTGTGTTTACTCAGGTAAGCATCCTGTTCAATATAATTCCAGAAATCGTCTTTTTGCTGAGCACCTGTATAACCGGTGGCATCGGCAAAAGTCCATGAATCGAGTTCAGCGCGCGAAGCAGGTATATAAAGCAGGTTATTTGCACCAAAGTCGCCAACCACATTACCCATTGTATAGGAGAACCGGGAATAAGAATATCCGCCGGCGTAACCCAGTTCGCTGCCATCATAAACAAAGTAGGCACCCGATGCAAAGTTTTTGGCATATTCTTTACGATAACCCACCGTGGCAATAATACGGTTAGGGGCTACATAAGATGCATAACCAATTTCGTGACGGTTTGTACCGTTTACATTAAAGGTATTGGTGCTAAAAGCAGAAGTTACCTGGTCGCCAATTCCATCGCTATAAGATTTTGCCTGCGATTTTGTATAGGCAAGCGATAAATCGAGCCCGAAATCGAATTTTTTAGACAACTGAGCTGTGATTGAATAATAATAAGAATCATGTTCTCGGTTGTTTTCGATCACATAGGCATTTTGATTATTGATATATCGTTTGTAAGTGGGACGAATATCGTTGGCGTTAAGCTGAATGGTTCCACTTTCATAAAAACCGGCATTTGTAACCACCACCGGATTAAGGTCGTTGTTATAAATTCCTTCTAATGTAAAATTAATATCGCCCGGAAGTTTGGCATCAAAAGCCAGTGACGATTTCCAGGTGGCAGGCATCGAAAGTTCGTTGCTCAGGATTGTTGGCGAGGCAGGTGCTTTCGGGGTTGTTGGAGTATAATTACCACCATAAAGCTGGCTCAGAATATCTTTCAGATCTTTTTTAAAGTCAGGCTGAACCCCGCTTGCCTGTGACGGTGTATTATAGAAATACTGGGTTTGTCCAACATTCGAGTTTCCAACCACAGAAACCAGCCATACATAAGGTAAACGGCCAACGAATACACCGGTTCCACCACGCAGAACATATTTACGGTCTCCTGTCAAATCCCAGTTAAAGCCAATTCTTGGAGAGAAAGTAATACTTGCATTTGGAAGCTGGGCAGTTGAGTAACTTGCGCCACCAAAATTGAGCTTGGCAAATGCCTCATTATAATTTGTTTCTTCAATTGAAGGATATTTAGGCATTTCAAAACGGAACCCTGCTGTTAAACGGAAATTATCAGAAACATTAATCTGGTCCTGCAAATACAATGATACTTGCTGGAATGCCAATTCTGATTTGAATTGTGACAAGTCAGCCGAGTTTGAGTGAGTAATACCAAAAGCCGAAGGTTTGGCACCGTTCATAAAATCGTCCATAGAGGCAAAAACATAATACCCGTTTCCACCCTGCATAAAACCATTAACGGCATTCTGGTATTCATATTGAAAACCAAGTGTAAAGTTATTTACATCCCAGCTCCATGTTGCTTCATCGGTCAAAACATAGGTGTCAACAACCCTCGTGTTTCCTGCAGTAAATGGGTCCGGGCCAAATGACATATAAGCTGCACCATCTTTCAAAATATCCACAGTTGGGAATGCACCACCGGCATATGATCGTGGTTCATTTTGATAGGAATAAGTAAAACGCAGCATGTTGTTTAATTTCTTGTCGAACAGGCGTGAATTTAACTCAGTGGCAATCGACGAGAAATTCTGTTCCTGGAAGTATCGTGAACTTTCAAAATACATGGCATAGTTTGAAGTTCGGCCTAAACCACGGTTAATACTTAAAGCAGAATTACCCGGATAAATATTGTTGGCAGTAAGTGGGTTGGTAGAGCCTGACGGCGACGAGGAATATTGGGATGCTGTGTGAGATAACCGCAGGTTTAATTTATTATTCTCGTTAATGTTCCAGTCGAAACGCCCCATTAAACGCATCGAGGGTGTTTCTGACGGGTAATTTGAAATACGGCCCGGATTGTAATTATAGGTAGCCGACAGATAATCAAGCATTTTATTAACATCACTTTCAGTCGGGCGTACAATATTGTTTTTTCCAAATTCTTCTGTATCACTTTTGCGCAAAATAAATGATGGGCCAGGGCTTACATTATCTTCATATTCGGCATTAACAAAGAAAAACAATTTGTTTTTGATTATCGGGCCACCAATACTTAAACCGTAAGTATTGTATTTTGTGTCCTGTTTTTTTAATTCATAATCACCAACTTTGTTGCCCTGCCATTGGTCGCCATTCATGTAAGTATAGGCAGTTCCTTTAAATTCATTATCACCCGAACGGGTCACTGCGTTGATGGCACCCCCAATAAAACCACTCTGACGAACATCATAGGGAGTTATGGATACAGATATTTCTTCTATGGCATCAAGAGAGATAGGTGCACCGCTTGCAGGCAAATTGGCACCAATACCAAAAGCATTGTTAAATGCCGCACCGTCAACGGTAACATACGACTGACGATAGTTACCGCCTCCCACGGCATAACCATTGCTGGTTGTGCTCGATTGAGGAGACAAGCGCATAATATCATTCATACTTCTTGTGATGGTGGGTGTGGCCGAAATCATTTCTTTTCCTACACTGGTAATGGCACCTGCTCTGTCACTTTTCATGTTGCTGATAGCAGTGGCACTGATGATAACTTCCCCTATTTCTTCAGTCGATTCTTTTAAATTGGCATCTAAAACATAATTTTCGCCCAACTTGAGAACAACGTCGTTAAAAACTGCTTTCTGATAACCAACAAATGACATTTCCACACGGTACGGACCACCAGTGCGTAATCCCTGCAGTGTATAACGGCCATCAACATTCGAAATTACTCCTGAAGTAGTTCCGGAAGGTATGTGAGTTACAACAATAGTTACCCCAGGCAGCGGCTCACTTCCCACTCCGGTAACTTTTCCGGTTATCCCTGAGGTGGTTACCTGGGCTAATAAGCCTGTGGTAAAGAGCAAAAACAAACTAAACGTAAACGTTAATTTTAATAGTGCTTTTTTCATATTCATAGTTTTAAAATTGCGGCAAATTTAGGTTATTACAGCAAGATTGCAGAAAAAGCCGGTTAATTTTTAATTAAATAACAGCCACCTAGTTTATTGTGTGATAACCACATTATTGCATATTTATACACATCCCTTTGTCTGTTAACTTTTTTTATGCTTTTACAAACCCTGCTGAAAACGCTAAAATTACAATATTAAATCTTTTATAATGCCAATCATCCGGTTTAATGGTTAAGATAATATTAACAACAACGATCTTTATAACAAATTGAATTTATGGATCTTAAATAAACCAATAACTGAAATTAACAAAGAATGTGAATAATATTTGACACAAGAATACTTAATTGTCTTTTTATTTTTCTCTTTATGAGTGTTTTACAGAACCAGATAAAATATTGAACAAACACTTTCAAGCCTGATAATTCGCCTGAATGGCAGTGCTTTAAAAGAAACCCGGCATTTATATGAAGATATTTGTATTTTTGCATCCTTTAAAAACGGTAACAAGCAGGAAAAATGAATCGTGCAGTAGTAAATAAGATGCTGGAAGAGAAAGGGTTTATTGATGAACAGGTAGATGCCGGCATTCAACTTACCGGGGAAATCAGGAAGTTAAAAAGAGAGAAAAACGCGGTCATCCTTAGTCATTATTATGTAGCGGGCGAATTACAGGACATTGCCGATTATGTTGGCGACAGCCTCGGCCTTTCGCAGGCTGCCGCCGAAACCACAGCGGATATTATTGTTTTTGTGGGTGTTCATTTTATGGCCGAAACCGCAAAAATCATCAACCCATCAAAAAAAGTGATTCTTCCCGACCTCAAAGCTGGTTGTTCGCTGGCCGAATCAGCACCGGCAGACAAATTTGCTGCGTTTAAGGCGCAATACCCCAACCATAAAGTGATTTCATACATCAACTGTACAGCCGAACTGAAAACACTGACCGATGTAATCTGCACTTCGGCCAATGCCGTTAAAATTGTGGAGAGTTTTCCAAAAGACCAGCCCCTGATTTTTGCTCCCGATAAAAATCTCGGAAATTATATCAACAGTATTACAGGTCGCGAAATGGTGCTTTGGGATGGAGCCTGCATGGTACATGAAAAATATTCGGTAGAGAAGATTATCGAAATGATGGGCCAACATCCTGATGCCGAATTTATTGCTCATCCGGAGTGTGAAAAACCGGTATTGTTGCTTGCGAAATTTATTGGTTCCACAACTGCTTTGCTGAGTTACGTTCAGAAAAGTTCATCGCAGAAATTTATAGTAGCAACCGAAAGCGGCATTTTACACCAGATGGTAAAATCGTGCCCCGGAAAAATTTTTATTCCGGCACCGTCGGTTGATTCCACCTGCGGATGCAACGATTGCTCATACATGAAACTCAACAGCCTGCAAAAGCTTTACATCTGCTTGAAACACGAACAGCCGGAAATTATTCTACCTGAAGATGTTATTCAAAAAGCCCGGTTGCCGATTCAGCGAATGTTGGAAATTTCGAAGTAATTTTTTCTATTTCTTTGTTTTTTCAGCCGGAATTGCACTTACATTTTCAACCAGCAGGTTTTGTTTTGATATTTCAATGGCTCTCAGTAAAGTTTTATCCACCTTTTTGATAATCGGGAAAAAGCCTGATTCACCAATAATATTTCGTGCAATGTAAGCTTTCAGTTGTGTTCTGATTACCAATTCTGATGTTTTCAGCCCTGCATTGTCTTTCGGGACTCCTTTTTTTACGGCATATTCCACAAATTCATCCAGATAATTTTTGCGGTCGAGATAGTTTTCGATTTCACTGGCTGTACTGAGTTTCGACAGTTCGGCGCGATGTTCATCGGTATAGGCATATGCAAAGGTGTAAACCAACCCTTTTCTGGAAATGTTGTTAAAATATTCTGAATTTCCAGTAGTGTCAACCGGTACAAAAAAGTCGGGCATAATTCCGCCGCCGCCGTACACAATTCTGCCACTTTTGGTTGTGTATTTCAGCGAATCGACAAAATGAACACTGTCGGCAACCAATTGCTCCATACTGTGAAAACGTTCGTAAACTTTGTTAAAGTATTCTTCCTCGCCATCGGCATATGAACTTTGGATACACCTGCCGCTGGGAGTATAAAACCTCGCCACCGTGAGCCGGAGTGCCGAACCGTCGGGCAGGGGAATCTGTTCCTGCACCAATCCTTTTCCGAATGAACGCCGGCCTATGATAAAAGCACGGTCGTTGTCCTGCAGTGCTCCTGCAAAAATTTCGCTTGCCGAGGCCGAAAATTCGTCAATCATCACATAAACCTTGAAATCTTTCCAGGTGTTGTTACCCGAGGCATTATAAGTTTTCCGGGGCTGATGGCGCCCTTCGGTATATAAAATTGCTTCGCCTTTTTCAAGAAACTCATCCACCATTTGCAAAACACCCACCAACGACCCG
>JAJUGS010000417.1 GCA_029265875.1 Prolixibacteraceae bacterium | reverse complement strand
AACATCCTGTACAACTCATTCTTCCCTTCATTTAAAAAAAGTTGAGGCAAATATCATAAAAAAGATTTAATTGTCCTTAAATTAGAGACATATTCACCTTTAAAAAATTGATTTATGGATTTCGGACAGGTAATTTCCAACATTAACTTCCTCGCAGTGATTGTAGCTGCTTTCAGTGCATTTTTTGTCGGCTGGATTTGGTATGGACCGCTTTTTGGCAAAAAATGGATGGAACTGAACGGGTTCACCAAAGAAAACATGAGCCAGAAAAAATGGCTGCCGATGCCGTTAATCATGGGCGTTAACTATGTTGCCACTTTGTTGGCAGCGTTTTCCCTTGCCATGTTTCTGGGTGCCGAAGCCGATGCTGTATTTGGCATTTTTGCCGGACTGATGATAGCCATTTTCTGGATTGCCACCAGCCGTTTAAATGACGTTTTATACGAACGCAAACCCATGGGACTGTTCTGGATTAACGTGGGTTACAATGTTGCTATCTATGTAATTATGGGTGCAATCATCGGGGGGTGGAAGTAAAAGGGACCAGGTTGTCATTGTTGTCAGGTTCTCTTTGTTGTCGTGGTTGATTTTCTGAAAACGATAACAACCAAAAAACAATGATAACAATGACAACCACGATAACGATGACAACTTCTCTCTCAACTTTCTTATTCCTCCTCTTTCCCTGCTTCGGCTAAAAATTTATCTTTGCTCACCATGAGCGAAGCAAAGAAATATGTTGAAACACCGCTGATGAAGCAGTATTACCAAATCAAGGAAAAACATCCGGATGCGGTGCTGCTTTTCAGGGTCGGCGATTTTTACGAAACATTTGGCGACGATGCCATCAAAGTCTCCGGAATTCTGGGAATCACACTCACACGACGGGCCAATGGTGCAGCCAGTTTTGTGGAATTAGCCGGTTTCCCGTACCATGCGCTCGACACTTATTTGCCAAAACTGGTGCGGGCCGGTCAGCGGGTAGCTATCTGCGAACAACTTGAAGACCCGAAACTCACCAAAACCATTGTAAAACGCGGGATTACCGAAATGGTGACACCCGGCGTTTCCATCAACGACAATATTCTCGAAAACCGCGAAAATAACTTTCTGGCTTCTGTTCATTTCGACAAAAAAACGGCAGGCGTGGCTTTTCTCGATATTTCGACTGGCGAGTTTCTGGCGGCCCAGGGAAAATTTGAATACATCGACAAACTGCTGAATTCGTTTCAGCCCAAAGAGGTGCTTTTTCAACGCGGACGGGGCAAGGAATTCACCGAAATTTTCGGATCGAAATATTACACATTTAATCTCGAAGACTGGGTTTACACCGATGATGCTGCCACCGACCGACTGACCCGCCATTTTGAAACCAAATCGCTGAAAGGTTTTGGCGTTGAAGGAATGCCACTGGCCGTAATTGCTGCCGGGGCGATCCTTCATTACCTTGATATTACGCAACACCGGAGACTGAGCCACATTGCCGGTTTGAGCCGGATTGAAGAAGATCATTTTGTTTGGCTCGACCGGTTTACCATCCGCAACCTGGAGCTTTT
>JAJUGS010000362.1 GCA_029265875.1 Prolixibacteraceae bacterium | reverse complement strand
CACCAGCCCCTGAACTGTTGGATTTGTGCGACAAAATGGGCTTGCTCGTTATCGACGAGGTTTTTGATAAATACGATAAAAAAGCCGACATTACCGACACCACGAACTTTGAAAACTTTGCACAGCGCAACATCCGCAATTTTGTGGTGCGCGACCGCAATCACCCTTCCATCTTTTTGTGGAGCGTGGGCAACGAAATGGGCGATGTTCAGTGGGATAAAAACGGCGGCTTCGACAAGTTGAAAACCATGCTGAACTTGGTGGAACAGTTTGATTCAACCCGTTTGACCACGATGGTTTGCGACAGCAAAGAGAGTGCAAAACTGCGCCATTTCGATTTTTACGATGTGCATTGCTGGAACTATGGCCGCCGTTATAGTTTGGCCCGCGAACTGGAACCCAACAAAGCGGTGATAATTTCTGAATCGGCATCAACGCTGAGCACACGCGGGTTTTACGAGTTTCCACTGCCCACCGACAAAACAAAAACAACCCAATCGCTACAGGTAAGTTCGTATGATTTGCATGCTCCTTGGTGGGCCGAGATTGCCGACGATGATTTTATGTGGCAGCAGGACGAACCCTACGTTGCCGGCGAATTTGTATGGACCGGTTTTGATTATCTGGGCGAACCCGAACCTTACACAAACATGTGGGCCAAACAAAATGGCTTGTCAGATTCGGTTGCTTCGCGAAGCTCGTACTTTGGGATTGTTGATTTAAACGGAATTCCGAAAGACCGGTATTTTTTGTATAAAAGTTACTGGAAACCCGAAGAAACCACCATTCATATTTTGCCGCACTGGAACTGGCCCGAAAGGGTGGGGCAGAACGTGCCGGTTTTTGTTTACACCAATGGCGATTGTGCCGAACTTTTCCTGAATGGAAAATCACTGGGCAAAAAGTGCAAAAACCCGGAATCAGCTAACTCAACCGAGCGTTTCAGGCTGATGTGGAACGACGTGGTTTACCAACCGGGAGAACTGAAAGTGGTGGCTTACAAAGAAGGTGAAAAAATAGGCGAAAGCATAATGAAAACCACCGGAGAACCGGTTCGGTTACGGCTCACACCCGACCGTTCTGATATTTCAGTCGATGGAAAAGACCTTTCATTTGTATTAATCGAAGCACTGGACAAAGACGGAAATGTTTGTCCGCTGGCCAACAACAACATCAAAATCAGTTTAACAGGAAATGCCGCCATTGCCGGAATCGATAACGGAAATCCACAGTCGTTCAGTTCTTTTAAATCGGACCAGGTGAAGCTGTTTTACGGGAAAGCGATGGTGATCATCAAATCAACCGGTAAATCAGGAACAGCAAAAATTTCGGCAAGTGCCGATGGGTTGAAAAGCGCCGAAACTACTTTGAAAATGCAATAATATGAAGCTTGCTTATATTCCCGGTAAAACATTCAATAACCTTGATTTTACGGTTGAGCCACCGGAAAAGGGTGAGTATGAAAACTGTAAGTTTACCGGTTGCAATTTTTCGGGAGCCGGTCTTTCAGGGTTTATTTTTGCTGAATGTGTTTTTTCAGGCTGTAACCTGAGTTTGGCGAAACTTGAAAAAGCGGCCATCCGGGATTGCAAATTCAGTGAATGCAAAATGTTGGGCGTAAATTTTGAAAACTGCAACCCCTTTGGGCTGGCTTTTGGTTTTGAAAATTGCAACCTGGGAAGTGCTTCTTTTTTTGGACTGAAAATAAAAGGCACCCGGTTTTCGAATTCAAATCTCGAAGACGTTGATTTTACCGGATGCGACCTTACTGCAGCCAGTTTCGGAAATTGCAGCCTGAAAAGGGCAATTTTCGACAATACCCACCTTGAAAAAGCAGATTTCAGAGCGGCTTCTCACTATTCCATCGATCCCGGAAACAACAAAATAAAAAAGGCAAAATTCGCAATGCCCTGGGTTTTGGGCTTGCTTGATAAATACAACATCGAAATTGAAAACTGACATGCAACCTGAAATAAAAACAATCGGGCCCAAAAAATTGCTGGGCATTTGTATGGAAATGTCGCTGGCCGAAAACCAGACCAGCGAATTGTGGCGCAGCTTTATGCCTCGGCTCAACGAAATTGAAACCCGCGTGGGGACTGCATTGTATTCGCTCCAGGTGTACGATGAGGATTATTTTCAGCAATTCAGCCCGATGAACGAATTTGAAAAATGGGCGCTGGCAGAAGTGAAAAACTTTTCGGTGATACCCGATGAAATGGAACCTTTTGAACTGCCCGGCGGATTGTACGCGGTTTTTCTGCACAAAGGAATGGGAACCGGAATCTTTCAGTACATTTTTTCGGAGTGGCTGCCAAAATCAGGTTACAAACTCGATGACAGGCCACATTTCGAGGTTTTAGGCGAAAAATACAAACAGGGTAGTGCAGACTCGGAAGAAGAAATCTGGATTCCGTTAAAGGAGAAAAAATAAAAATCAATGGAATGAAACAGGCAGAAAACATCGACAGCTTTATTGCTGGTTTTCCGGCAGAAGTTCAGGCTGTTTTGCAGGAACTGCGTGCATTGATTCACCGCGAAGCACCGGGTTGTACCGAAGACATCAAATATGGGATTCCTACTTTTGTGTTGAACGGAAACCTTGTGCATTTTTCGGCTTACAAATCGCATATCGGGTTTTATCCCGGTGCATCCGGAATTGCGTATTTCGCAAACAGGCTGCAACAATATAAACTTTCCAAAGGAACTGTTCAGTTTCCGCTGGGGCAACCGCTGCCCTTTGATTTGATTGCCGAAATTGTACGTTTCAGGGTGGGAGAGAACCTGGCAAAGAAAACAAAGAAAAAAAAATGATATGACTGAAACTTTTGCTTTCGGATTATTGGCTTTTACTTCGCTTTTTACACTCATCAACCCGCTGGGAACCATGCCGGTTTTTATGGCCATGACATCGGAACTTTCGGTTGATGAACGGAACCGCACCGCGCGAAAAGCTTCGGTAGTCGCGTT
>JAJUGS010000360.1 GCA_029265875.1 Prolixibacteraceae bacterium | reverse complement strand
TGGTGGATGTGGTTGTTGCGGACAAGCGCATTTGAGCCAACCAGGCGGATGGCGCCAGCCCCCGAATGATGAAAACGGCAATTTTCGATGCGGATATTGTTGCCCGACACTTTAATACAATGCGCGCCAACATTGGCAATTTCGAGGCTGTCGAAGGTGCAGTTTTCGCCGTGGTGCACGGAAATTGCGCCGTCGAACAGTTTAGCGCCAAACGCACCGCTCATCAGGGGCGCATTGGTAACCGCCAGCGAAAAACCTTTCATAGTAATATTTCTGATGGGTTCGCTTTCGGTCCCGCGCAACACAAACACATTTTCGCAGAGCGGCGCAACAACCTCCGATTTATCCATTGTTTCGCCGGGCAAAGGCCAGTAAACAATCTGGCCATTTTTGCGGTCGAGAAACCACTGTCCGGGTTTGAGCATCCCTTCGATGGTGTTCCAAATCACATACCGGCGCTCGAAATTGTAAGCTCCGGCAAAAGCCCCGGGTGGCCAGCCGGGCAGATTGGTGAATTGAATGGTGGCATTTTCGCGGTCGATGGATTTTACGCCAACCAGCGATTCGTCCCACATGTGAAACACGGTTATTTCGGCATTTTCGGGAACAAAAGTTTCGGGAATATCCGCATTTTTAAAGTGCAGGGTTGTCAGTTCTTCAACGGTTGGCGGACGTTTGAAACCACCCTCGAAAGTACTCAACCACTCCACATCAAAAACCGATTCGTGAATTAAAAAACCGTTTTCAGGATAACGCGCACGTTCGGCATAACGGTTGTTTACCATCAGCATCCTGAAATCCCATTCTCCATTTTTTGTTTCAGGAATAACGGCACACCAGAATTTATCGTTGAGCGGTAACCAGTTTTGAATAGCTTTCCCGGCAATCAGCCGTGAGCCGGCGCTGCCTTCAATGGTAAGTCCATTGTCTTCAGCAGTAAGAATGACGGGGGTCTCCAGTAAAAAGTCACCGGCAGGAAGTGTAATAACTTTCCCGTTTTGCGGTTTGTTCCGCACTTCATCAATTGCTTGCTGCAATAGGTTTTTGCGGTTGTTCAATATTTCAGGCATCATCTTCGTTTCATTTGATTTTTATAAATCTCTGTTTCAATCGTTCTGAATTGTTTCAAATTGAAATACAATTTCTGCATAATTTTGATTTGTAATTTCATACAACAGAACGGCTACCGTCAAAAATAGAATTTGAAAAAGCAAGAAGATTATCTATTTTTGACCAAATAATTGTACTGTATTGACATGGTGGAAATATTCAGGCTAACTGCCGAGGGGTACATTGACACCACTTCGGAATTTGAATTCAAGCAGATAATGAATTACAGGGAGACTTTTCCGCTGGTTCATGACCACGATTATTTCGAGGTATTTTTAATAGTGGAAGGCGAAGTGAACCATTTTATCAACGGCGAAATTATTCCTCTGAAGAAAGGGCACCTGGTTTTTATCAGGCCCGAAGATTATCACAAATTCTACTATGTGGCGGGCGATTGCGCGCTCATCAACCTGGCCATTCTGAATAAAACCATCACCGATTTGTTTGCCTACCTCGGAAGCGGGTTCAACCGGCAGCAATTTCTGGAACCCGCCATGCCACCCACTTTTCTGCTGTCGAAACACGAGTTGACCGATTTGCTCTCGAAATTCGAAATCCTGAATACCATTCCGGTAAACGACAAACTGCGGCTGAACCTTGAAATGCGGTGCATTATTACCAATCTGTTTTCGCGCTTTTTTGTGAACCGGCATGAACCCGACACAGGTTTGCCCGATTGGCTGAACGATTTGGTGGAGGAATTGCAAAAACCGGCGCATTTTAAAGCAGGAGTTCAGGCCATTAAAAAATTAGCTTTTAAAAGCGAAGAACACATTTGCCGGAGTTTTAAAAAATACCTGAATACCACGCCCACACAATATGTAAATGTATTAAAGCTGAATTATGCCGCCAACCAGATTCGCTTTACCAACAAACTGGTAGCCGACATTGCTTTTGAATCGGGTTTCGAAAACCTCAGCAATTTTCACCGGCAATTTAAACAACTGTACAATGTTACTCCCGCCGAATTCAGGAAAGTAAACCAGAAAGACAGCAAGTACCAGCACTAACAGCCATTTGGATAGGTGTTAGAACTGATTTTTAATACCCAAGCACAATCGCAGTGTGACAGGTAAATTCGGGAACAATTGCCTGAATTTTTTGTCAACACTTTCAAGGAAAATCCGGACAAATTGAGCACTGGATTCCGGAGTAAAGTGAGCATCTCAAACCGGAGCCAATTGAGTACCTGATATCGGGGCAAATTGAACAATCAGAAACAAGAGATTTTAACAGGCTATTGAAGCCATACATTCGGGTAATCAAATTTATAAAACCGGAGAGTATGGCAACATCTACTGAGATGCGCCAAGAAGCATATTGCTATATCCTGAAGTAAATCCACAGATTGAAGAATTTGGAAAGTTTCATAAGGGTCGGGAAACAGAAAATCAATGCAAAGTGGGCTATGTATCAATCTTTGATCAGCATGGGTTACTCGATAAAAATATAGGAAATATTATTTTGTCTAAACTTCATAATTAAACTAAAAGGGATTCAGACGAAGGAATTCTTGATTTGTATTTCAATCCATTTGCCAACAGTTGGGATTGGATAAATCAAAATTTTGGATTAACTCCGAAACGATAAGTAAATTATCTGCAATTTTGGGAAAAAATGAGGCAGATATTAAAAGATTAAATCCATCAAATATGGTAGTTTGTGGCGTTTGTTGCCATTCGATGGGGATTTGCAAAAATGGTAAATGGGATATTAATTCCAACTGAAAAATGGGAAAACCGAAGTAAATTCTATCAGTATGGTGACTCGTTGAAAAATAAATCTTTCGATTGAGAATCTCGTAAAATCGTTTAGTCCTTTTGAAAATATTAAGAACTTCAAGTTAATTAAATATGTTTGGCGCAATCCTTGGGGATATTGTAGGCTCACGGTTTGAGTTCAGGGAATTCAAAAGTAAAGAATTTGAACTATTTGTTACTGGGTGCAACTTTACGGATGATAC
>JAJUGS010000059.1 GCA_029265875.1 Prolixibacteraceae bacterium | reverse complement strand
TGAAATAAAAACAGAAATATAAATTAACCGCAGAGACGGAGAGACGCAAAGAAATAACTCAGCGTCTTCGCGCCTTTGCGGTGAAAAAACAAATTATGAATAAAGACAGATTCAATCAACTTTCAGGTGAGATTCTTGATGCAGCAATCACTGTTCATAAAGAGATGGGACCTGGATTACTTGAATCGGTGTATGAACTTTGTTTATTTAAAGAGTTGCAATTAAGAAATATTTTTGTTGAAAACCAGGTTGCCGTACCTCTGTTTTATAAGGGAGAAGATTTAAACAAGGATTTCAGGATTGATATTTTGGTTGAAAAAGAGATAATTATTGAATTGAAAGCAGTCGAATGTATTCTCCCTGTTCATGAAGCACAAATCATTTCTTATTTAAAACTCACAGATAAAAAATTGGGATTTTTGATAAACTTTAACGTTCCTTTATTGAAGGAAGGATTTAAGCGATTTGTAAATCACTATTAATATTAACCGCAGAGACGGAGAGACGCAAAGAAATAACTCAGCGCCTTCGCGCCTCCGCGGTGAAATAAAAACAGAAATATAAATTGACCGCAGAGACGGAGAGACGCAAAGAAATAACTCAGCGTCTTTGCGCCTCCGCGGTGAAAAAAAAGAAATTAACCGCAGAGACGGAGAGACGCGAAGAAATAACTCAGTGTCTCCGCGCTTAAAAAAAATAGAAATAAAGATTAACCGCAGGAACGGAGAGACGAAAAGAAATAACTCAGCGTCTTTGCGCCTCCGCGGTGAAAAAAAAGAAATTAACCGCAGAGACGGAGAGACGCAAAGAAATAACTCTGCGCCTTCGCGCCTCTGCGGTGAAAAAGAATAAAATGAGTAACACATTTATACACGAAACAGCCATTGTTGATGCCGGGGCAAAAATTGGCCGCGGAACAAAAATCTGGCACTTTACCCACGTGATGGGAACCGCCGAAATTGGCGAAAACTGTGTGCTGGGGCAAAATGTTTTTGTGGGGAACAAGGTAAAGATTGGTAACAACATCAAAATACAAAACAACGTTTCGCTTTACGAGGGCGTGATTTGTGAGGACGATGTTTTCCTGGGGCCGTCGATGGTTTTTACCAATGTCATCAATCCGCGCAGCGGGGTGGAGCGCAAAAACGAGTTTAAAACAACGCTGGTAAAACGCGGTGCTTCCATTGGTGCCAATGCCACCATTGTTTGTGGTGTTACTTTGGGCGAATACTGTTTTATTGGCGCCGGCGCTGTTGTTACAAAAGATGTTAAACCGTTTGCACTCATGGTGGGTGTTCCGGCAAGGCAAAAAGGCTGGGTCAGTAAATCGGGCGCGATATTAGGCAGCGATTTAATCTGCCCCGAAACCGGCGAAAAATATATTTTAGTTGATGGATTTTTAAAATTAGCCGATCAAAAGTATTGATACCGGATACTTGATAGAAATCGTAAATAGTAAATTACTAAATCGTAAATTCTCGATACTTTATACATAATACTGACTACTGAAAAATGAAACGTTTTGCATTAATAGGCGCAGCGGGCTACATAGCCGACCGTCACATGAAAGCCATCAAAGAAACAGGCAACCAGTTAGTTTGTGCGACTGATAAATTCGATGTGATGGGCCGTATCGACAGCTATTTCCCGGATGCTGAGTTTTTTCTCGAAATCGAAAACCTGGATAAATACATGGACGACCTTCGCCGTGATGGAAAACCCATCGACATAGTGAGTATTTGTACACCCAATTACATGCACCCTTCGCACATCCGGTTTGCCCTGCGCAACGGGGCCGATGCCATTTGCGAAAAGCCACTGGTGATTTTCCCGCGCGACATGCACATTATTAAAGATATTGAAGCCGAAACCGGAAAACGGGTTTATACCGTTTTGCAACTGCGGTACCACAAAACCATTCTCGACCTGAAAAAGAAAATCGAGGCAACGGGTTCCGATATGTTTGATGTTGACCTGAGTTACATTACCACCCGTGGAAGCTGGTACCAGAAAAGCTGGAAAGGCGACGTGGAAAAATCGGGTGGGGTAGCCACCAATATCGGCATCCATTTTTTTGATATGATTACCTGGATTTTCGGGAAAGTGAAAGAAAATATCGTCCATTTTTACACACCGACAAAAGCAGCTGGTTTTCTTCAGCTTGAAAAAGCAAGGGTGCGCTGGTTTTTGAGTGTCGATGCCGAAGATTTACCCAAAGAAGCTGTTGAAAAAGGGAAAAGGACCTACCGCTCGATTACGGTAAACGGCGAAGAAGTGGAATTCAGCGAAGGTTTTACCGACCTGCACACCGAAACCTACCGCCAGATTCTTTCGGGGAATGGTTTCGGAATCGACGATGCCCGCGAGAGTATTGAACTGACGGATTTCGTCAGAAATACAAAACCTCGGGGTTTGGTGGGCGATTATCACCCGTTTCTGAAGAAATAAACACTGAGATTTTTTCAAAATAAAAATGGCAGAATCAATTACCGAATCTGCCATTTTTTATGATTTCAAACAGAAAATTATCTGCTGATTTTCTCCTGAACAATTGCGTCGATCACCGCCATAATGGTAATGTTTACAATGTCGCGGACCGAACTTTCTATATCAGTAAAATGAATGGGTTTGTTTAAGCCCATCTGAATTGGCCCGATGGTTTCAGCCGACGACATTTCCTGCAAAAGTTTGTAAGCCGTGTTGGCCGAACTCAGGTTTGGGAAAACCAACGTGTTTACATCCTGGCCTTTCAATCGCGAGAAGGGATATTTTTTGTCGCGCAGGTTTCTGTCGAGTGCAAAGTTCACCTGCATTTCTCCATCAATCGCCAAATCCGGGAATTTTTCCTGCATAAATCTCACTGCTTCGTGCACCGATGCCGGGCTGCCAACTTCATCACTTCCGAAGTTAGAATACGAAAGCATGGCAATTTTGGGGTCACGGGCAAAGAAACGCACAGTATCGTTGGCCAAACGTGCAATATCAATCAATGTTTCTGTTGATGGATGACGATTGATTAAGGTGTCGCAGAGAAAATAGGTTCCTTTTTTCGAGTTAACAATGTGCATGGTGGCAAAATGTTTAAACCCTTCCCTGATGCCAATCACTTCTTTGGCCACTTTAATTGTATTCGAGTATTTTGTGTAAACACCGGTAACAAAAGCATCTGCTTCACCGGTTTCCACCATCATCATTCCGAAATAGTTGCGTTCAAACATTTTATCGTTGGCTTCTTCGAAAGTGGCTCCCTGGCGGCCTCTTTTTTCGGCCAAAATTTTCGCAAATTTCTCACGGCGTTCCGCTTCCCGGTCGTGACGGAGGTTGATGATTGTGCAACCTTCCAGGCTCAGGTTCAGTTCAGCAGCCAGTTTTTCAATTCTTTCGTCGTTTCCCAGGAGAATCGGATAGCAAACACCCAGTTGGTAAGCTTCCACGGCGGCTTTCAGCATATTCGGGTGCGATCCTTCGGCAAAAACCACACGTTTCGGATTCTGAATGGCCATATCGGTAAACTGGCGCATCATTTTCGATTCATGCCCCATCAAATGGCGAAGATTGTTTTTGTATTCTTCCCAGTCGGTAATGATTTTCCGGGCAACCCCCGATTCGATGGCAGCTTTGGCCACTGCCGACGAAACTTCTGTGATCAGCCTTGGGTCAACCGGTTTCGGGATAATGTAGTCGCGGCCAAAACTCAGCTTGTTTACATTGTAAGCGGCGTTTACAATATCGGGAACCGATTGTTTGGCAAGACCTGCAATAGCTTTGCAGGCGGCCAGTTTCATTTCTTCGTTGATGGCACGTGCCCGTGTGTCAAGTGCTCCCCTGAAAATATAGGGGAACCCGATTACGTTGTTAATTTGGTTTGGAAAATCGGAACGGCCGGTGGCAAAAATGATGTCTTCGCGCGATGCCATTGCCTCTTCATAAGAAATTTCAGGGTCGGGGTTGGCCAATGCAAAAACAATCGGATTGGCGGCCATGCTGCGAACCATTTCTTTTGACAAAACATTTCCTTTTGAAAGGCCCAGGAAAACATCGGCACCAACAATGGCATCTTCCAATGTTTTCAGTTCGGTTCGGGTGGTGGCGAATATTTTTTTCGATTCGTTCAGATCGGTTCTCGAAGTTGAAATAACGCCTTTGCTGTCGAGCATTACAATGTTTTCGCGACGGGCACCCAGTGCGATGTACAATTTGGTGCACGAGTTGGCCGAAGCACCGGCACCGTTCACCACAATTTTAACTTCTTCAATTTTCTTGTTTGCTAATTCCAGCGCATTAATTAAACCCGCTGACGAAATAATGGCAGTTCCGTGCTGGTCGTCGTGCATAATCGGAATGTCGAGTTCCGCTTTCAGCCTGTCTTCTATCTCGAAACATTCCGGTGCTTTAATATCTTCAAGGTTGATTCCGCCAAAAGTCGGCGAAATGGCTTTTACCGCCTGGATGAATTTTTCGGGGTCTTTTTCATTCACTTCAATGTCAAAAACATCGATTCCCGCGTAGATTTTGAAAAGCAGACCCTTTCCTTCCATCACCGGTTTTCCCGAAAGTGCGCCAATATCGCCCAGGCCGAGTACCGCGGTTCCGTTCGAAATCACGGCTACCAGGTTTCCTTTTGCAGTATATTCATAGGCAAGTTCCTGGTTTTTTTCGATTTCAAGACATGGTTCTGCTACACCTGGCGAATAAGCCAGCGATAAATCGGCTTGTGTACTGTAGGGTTTTGTAGGAACAACCTCAATTTTACCAGGTTTTCCCTGAGAGTGATAAAGAAGGGCAGCTTCTTTTCTTATTTTATTAGGCATTGATTTATGTTTTGAAAATATTTTTTGCTGAATTTTCTCACCCCCTGCCCTCCCGAGTAATTGGAACAAGCTCTCAAGGGGGTAATAGTTGTTAACTTATTCCTGCTTGAGTTCAAAGCAATTCTCCCCTTGAGGGGGGAAAGGGGTGATAGTTGTATATAAGTTAATGTATTGTTCAATTTACTTAATTGTTCAGGACTTTATCGCTGATAGCCTGCAGTGTAACTTTTTTATGAGTTGTTGGAACAAGCACCGAAATATTGTAACGGCTGCCACCGTATGAAATCATGCGGATCGGAATGCCATCGAGCGCATTGAAAACTTTCGATGCAAATCCTTTTTCCTCGCTGATAATGTCGCCCACAATACAAACTATCGACATGTCGGTATCAACTTCCACATCGCCAAAAACCGCAATTTCCTCCTGAATTTCGTTCAGGTATTTGGTGTTGTCGATGGTTAGCGAAACGGCAACTTCCGATGTTGAAATCATATCAATCGGGGTTTTGTATTTTTCGAAAACGGCAAACACGTTTTTCAGAAAACCATAGGCCATCAGCATTCGGCCCGAACGGATTTTGATGGCGGTAATGCCATCTTTTGCTGCCACTGCTTTGATTCCTTTCCCGTCGCTTTCCGAAGTAATCAAGGTTCCGCTGTCTGACGGGTTCATTGTATTTTTCAGGCGGACCGGAATATTTTGCACGCGTGCGGGCAAAACCGTTTGCGGGTGCAGGATTTTTGCACCGAAATAGGCCAGCTCAGCCGCTTCGAGAAACGAAAGCTGGTCGATTTTTTGGGTGTTCGACACAAAACGCGGGTCGTTGTTGTGAAAGCCGTCGATGTCGGTCCATATCTGAATTTCTTCTGAATCGATGGCAGCGCCGATTAACGACGCAGTGTAATCGCTTCCACCACGCTGCAGGTTGTCAATTTCACCGTTGGCATTCAGACAGATAAATCCCTGTGTGATATAGAAATCGGCATAACCGGCTTTTTCGATAACCGGGTGGATGAGTTTTCGGATAGATGGCAGGTCGGCAGCTTTGTCTTCGTCGATTCGCATAAATTCGAGCGCCGGAAGCAATTTTGTGTTATAACCCATTTCGGTCATCAAAACTGTAAAAAGCTGGGTCGAAATCAGTTCGCCCTGCGCAACAATGGTGTTTTCACCCACTTCATTGAACGAACCCGAAGTAAATGACCGCATGGTATCGAAACTGGTTTTTACAATCTGCAATCCCTGCTTTTTGCTTTCATCGGTTTTATATAAATCGTCAACTACTTTCTTGTATTTTGTTTCCAGGTTGCCAATTAAAACACTCGCAGTATCCTTGTTTTTCTTGTGAAGGTATCCGGCAATTTCAACCAGTGCATTGGTTGTACCCGACATGGCCGATAAAACCACTAATTTCTGCTCTCCGTCGGCAATAATATCAATTACTGCCCGCATATTTTCGGGCGAACCTACCGAGGTTCCGCCAAACTTCAGAACTTTCATATTATAAGTTTTTCAAAATTTTCAGGGTGCAAATATGCTAATTTTGAATGATTTTATGTCATATAATAACATTTTCAGACAGAAATGCATGAAATGTTAAAATCGGCTGTTGGGCTCTTTTGTTATAGCTGTTTACCGAAATGGTTTTAATAAAAGTTGAATCGTTAGTAAACGCAGTGGTTTCGTTATTACAGTGATTAAAATAAATGTAATCGCCACGGTCCTGAAACCTGTAAACTTTGCACCCGTCGTATTCAAAAAGAAAATCGACCTGGTAGCTTTTGTTATTGACAGGCATGTTGGTTGAAACAGGCTGCTGTATCATGCACGATGTAAACAAAGAGGCAGAACTTACAAAAACAGCTAAAAAGATTGATTTTTTTATGTCTTTGAATTTTTCATGGTTATCATCCGCAACGAAATCAATTTTCGAACCTGTGGTGTTTTTTCAGAAGAAATTAACATAAAAAATTCATTAAATTACCCTGAATTTATCCAGAAAAAAATCAACAAGGTCTTTGCCGGTTTCATTAAAAATGCCCAGTTCAGGAGCATAAACAACTGCTTCAAGGCCAACTTCATCAGCCCGTTTTTTCAACGCCAGTGCGTGCAACGGATGGTGATTGATATCATCTTGTGTTTCCGGAATACCTGCACGATGCTTGTTGTAAATAAAAACAGGCGGACTGGTGCTTCTCATTTTTGCCAGGAAATCGAGATTTTGTCTGGTAGCTGTTTCATTTCGTAAGTCAATATTTTCAGCTGTTTTAAAACCAAAAGCCCGTGCAATCAGGTGAATGGTTTCGGGTTGTTTCGATAGCGGAATCCCCAGAATTTCATCCCACTGAAAAATGTCGTAAGTTGACTGTGTGGCAAAAGCGCCGGCGCAGGTTAACCTTGTCGATTCGCGCAAAACCGGGTCGGTGTTTTGCGGGTCGGCCATGTCGTCGGAAAATGCCAGCCAAAGCGCGGTTCCGGCTCCGGCAGAACCTCCTGTACAGGCTATCCGTGTTTTGTCGAGGTTAAACTTATCAGCATGAAAACGAAGATATTGAATGCACCTTTTTGAATCGTTCATGCTTCCCAGAATACCGTAAGGTGGCTGGTTCATAAAACGGTAATTTATCAGCGCCACCGAAACGCCGGCTTCCAGAAATCGCACCACATCTTCCGAAAGATAATAACGCGATTTGTCGCCTTCGGTAAATCCTCCACCATGAATATACACCACCAACGGGGTTGGTTTTGCTGAATTTGCCATCCACAAATCAAAAACATTGCGCTCGTGTGGCCCATATTTTTCGTTTACAAAATCGGCTTTTACCCCGGCGGCGTTGATGGGTTCAGGAAGGATTTCAGGTATTTCCATAAAGAAAATTTGAAAAATTAGCCGACAAAATTAGAATTATTAATCCGGCTGAATGAGTTGATTTCTTTAATTTTTTTCAGCCTGATAAAAAAGCTTCCCAAATTCATCGATGTGTGCTTTTAAAGCTGAATTTGAAATTGTTTCGTAATGGGTAATATCAAAGAAATAGGGAACTGGTAATTCCTGTTCCAGTAATGTTTTCAGTTTTAAAATAGTATCAGAAGTAATGTTTCTGCCTGATACAGCAAGGTCGATGTCGCTGCCGGTTTTGTAATTGCCCATTGCCCTGGAACCATAAATAAACACTTTTTCAATTTCAGGAAACTTTCTGAATGTAGTCTGAATCAGGTCGTAGCTTTTTGGAGTTATGCCAAAACTCATGCTGATTTTTCTTTTAGATAATGATATAATTTACTGATTTCGAAATAAAAACGAATCGAAATATCATTGGTAGTCCGTTTGAAAGTTACTTCGTCATTGGTGTGCGACAAGAGGTTCCGGATTTCAAGCATTTCCATCCAGGTTTCACCGTTTTCAATAATTTCGTAATGGAATGCTTCCTTGATGACATCTCTTGGAAATTTGGCTTCAACATTCTGACTTTCAAGATAATCCTTCAATGTTTTCCAAGAAAGCTCAAAAGTAAATTCAAATCGCTGAATCATTCCCTCTTTTTCAAGGTCAGTCAGATTATCGAATCTCTCAACAGCTTCTGTTAACTGCTGAAAAGCTTTCTCAAAATTCTGAAAACGCTGTTTCCACCTGACAGTCTTTTCGTTCATAATTCAATGTTTAAAACATATTGTGAAAGTACAATTTTTATCGGAAAGGGTTAT
Organism: Prolixibacteraceae bacterium; assembly: GCA_029265875.1. Lineage (GTDB taxonomy): Bacteria > Bacteroidota > Bacteroidia > Bacteroidales > Prolixibacteraceae > Draconibacterium. The sequence continues at coordinate 9,725 of JAJUGS010000059.1, read as the reverse complement.
TTGCGGTTAATTTTTTCATGGTCTTCGCTCTCCCGGCTTCGGTCTTCGGACTCCCCACTTCTTCAGAAACTCCCGAAAATCGAATGTTTTTCAGAATTGAAATAGATGGTGGAGTAAATACTGAACCCGGCTTTGTTGGTGGTGAGTTTTCGTTCGATATACAGAACCGGCTGTCCTTCAGGGATTTTCAGCAATCCCGAGATTTTTGCATCGGCTTTGATGGCCTTCAGTTTTTGCTCGCCGCCCAGAATTTCAATCTGGTACTCCTGCCGCAGAATTTCAAAAAGCGATTTGTTTTCGAACGAACGGGCTGTGATGCGCGGAATATAAATGTTGGGCAGGTGGTTGATATCGTAAAAAACCGGAACATCTTCCACAAACCTGAGCCGCTCCATATAAATACAACCCAGGTCGCGTTCGGCTTCCGAGAGTTCAAAGGCAAAATTTTCGGGCCACATTTTTGCCACAGGTTTTTGCAGAATATCGGTTTTCAGGTAGCGCACGCCAATGGCCGACGCGGTTCCCTCAATCGACAAAATGCCGATGTTTTGCGGCGGTTTTCTAACAATGCTGCCTTTGCCCTGTTGTTTCAGGATCATTCCTTCCTTTACCAGCGTATCGAGTGCATGACGCACTGTAGGGCGCGTCATTCCGTATGTGGCGCACAACTCGTTTTCCGAAGGAAGCAAACTTCCTTCTGCGTAAACTCCTGAAAGAATGTGTTTACGCAGCAATTCATACAACTTCCGGTATTGATGCTTTTGTTCCATCGAGGCTAAAATTAAGAAAAAATCAAAATAACCGGCACAACTTGTATTTACAAGTTAAAAAATATATTTTTACACCCCGATAAACCGAATATTCTTAAATAGCTAAATTTCAGTTTATTGAAATCTATGTTTCGAAATATTTGTATTTACAAGTTTGTTCTGAATCATTAACAGTCAATAAAATATGGCAATACCTGTTTTAATGCCCCGCCAGGGCCAGTCGGTAGAAACCTGCATCTTTGGACAGTGGTACAAAGAGGTGGGTGAATCGGTCAGCGTGGGTGACATACTTTTTTCATACGAAACCGACAAGGCTTCTTTTGAGGAAGAAGCCAAAGCTGAAGGTATTTTGTTAGCCTGTTTTTTTAACGGGGGCGACGAAGTTCCGGTGCTTACCAACGTTGCAGTAATAGGACAGCCGGGTGAATCGTTCGCTGAATTTGTTCCGGGAACTGCTTCAGTACCAGAGCCGGCTAATACAATTGCACCCGACGAGGTACCGGTGGTTTTTGAATTTGAAGTGGAACCGGGTGAATTACACCACCATCTTCGCATTTCGCCACTGGCAAAAAATATGGCTGCCAAACTTGGGGTCGATATTTACGCGTTAAAAGGTTCGGGGCCACACGGACGAATTATTGCCCGCGATGTGGAAGCAGCTAATAAAATGAAGTCGTCTGTTGTAAATGAAGAAGAACCGGCAGTTTATAGAAAAATTACAGCTACGGCAACCGTAATTGAAAAAGGCGATGATTTTGAAATCCGTCCGGTATCCAACATCCGCAAACTGATTGCCAATGCCATGCACCAGTCGTTGCAAAACTCGGCCCAGCTTACCCATCATTTGAGTGCCGATGCCCGCCGGTTGCAACGACTCAGAAAAAAGTTTAAAACCGAATACGCCGAAGGAAAAATCAAACAGAATATCACGATTAACGATTTGGTATGCTTTGCAGTAATTCGTGCCCTGGAAAAATTCCCGCAGGCCAATACTCATTTTCTGGGCGATAAAATGAAGTGGTTCAACAAAGTACATCTTGGTTTGGCGGTCGATACCGACCGTGGCTTGATGGTACCTGCTGTGAAAAATGCCAGCGACCTTTCATTGTTCGGACTTTCGGCACAAATGCAGCAACTGGCTGCACAGGCCCGTGGCGGAAATATCAACCCCGATTTACTCAGTCCCGAAGCTGCCACGTTTACCATTTCGAACCTCGGAAATTACGGCGTTGAAATGTTTACGCCGGTCATCAATCTGCCGCAGGTTGCCATTCTCGGGGTTTGTACCATCATTCCAAGGCCAAAGGAAATAGAGGAAGGCGTTTATGGTTTTGTGCCGATGATAGGACTTTCGCTTACGTACAACCACCAGGCGCTTGATGGTGGCGAAGCTACACGGTTCCTGGCCGAAATCAAAAATCAAATCGAAACAATTGAATATTAACCGCAGGGTCGCGAAGACGCAAAGATTTCTCAGCAACTTTGTGTCTTTGCGGTCAAAAAAATAAAAGTTATGCCTAAAAATCAATTCATAAATCCGGCGGAAGTCCGCAAAGCGGGTTTCATCGAATTTAACCCGATTCCTGTAAATCAATATAATAAGACAGTTTCAGAAGAAAAGGAAAATTTTTCGCGAGAAGATTTTCTGCGGATTTATCACGACATGGCTGTCATCCGCGAGTTTGAAACCATGCTCAACCTTATCAAAATCCGTGGCGAGTACAACGAAATAAAATACGACCACCCGGGGCCGGCTCACCTTTCCATCGGACAGGAAGCTGCGGCGGTTGGGATGGCTTACACTTTGGGAGTTGATGATTTTATTTTTGGTTCGCACCGCAGTCATGGAGAAATTTTAGCAAAAGGTCTTTCTGCTATTGCCAAACTCAGCGATGCCGAGCTGGAGCAGATTATGGAAACCCATTTCGATGGGAAAACGCTGGCTCCGGTAAAAGCAGGCCACAAAGGAACGGTTAAGGAACTGGCCATTAAATTCCTGTTGTATGGAACATTGGCCGAGATTTTTGCCCGTGAAACTGGTTTCAACAAAGGACTGGGCGGCTCGATGCACGCATTTTTCACGCCGTTTGGGGTTTATCCGAACAACGCCATCGTGGGTGGCTCGGGCGATATTGCCGTGGGTGCTGCCCTGTTTAAAAAAGTAAACCGCAAAAACGGGATTGTGGTGGCCAATATCGGCGATGCTTCCATGGCTTGCGGCCCTGTTTGGGAAGGCTTGTCGTTTGCCACCATGGACCAGTTTACCGAATTGTGGGAAGGCGATATGAAAGGCGGACTGCCGCTGATTATCAATATTATGAACAACCAGTACGGAATGGGTGGCCAAACCTGCGGCGAAACCATGGGTTACGAAATTGCCGCACGTATTGGTGCAGGACTAAACAAAGACCAGATGCACGCCGAGCGCGTGGATGGTTACAATCCGCTGGCGGTAATTGATGCATATCGCCGGAAAAAGAAAATACTTGCCGAAAAACGCGGACCTGTTTTGCTCGATGTGCTCACCTACCGTTACAGCGGCCACTCGCCGTCCGATGCATCGTCGTACCGCAGCAAGGAAGAGGTGGAAGCCTGGGAAAAACAGGATTCGATTGTCTGGTTTGGAAATGAACTGGTCAATGCCGGTATTGTAACAGAAAATGAGCTGGAAGAAATCAGGGCTGAAATTACGCAATTGGTTACAAACACACTGAAACTGGCCATCGACGACGAGGTTTCACCACACATGGACATGAAAAAATACCCGAACCTGATTGGTGAAATGATGTTCAGCAACCAAAGTATCGACAAAATGGAAGACCGCCCGGTGGAGGTAAATCATCCGTTGAACGAAAATCCGCGGGTGAAACAGCTCGAAACCAAAGAGCGTTTTGCTTTTGATGAAAATGGAAAACCACACTCGAAAATAAAAACTTACGCGCTGCGTGACGGAATTTTCGAGGCTGTTATCGACAGGTTTTACAAAGACCCGACTTTAATTGCATATGGAGAGGAAAACCGTGACTGGGGTGGCGCTTTTGCCGTGTATCGCGGACTGACCGAGGCTTTGCCCTACCATCGGTTGTTTAATTCACCCATCGCCGAAGGTGCAATTGTGGGAACCGCCATTGGTTACGCCATGTGCGGTGGCCGCGTGATTCCCGAAATTATGTATTGCGATTTTCTGGGCCGTGCCGGCGACGAGGTTTTTAACCAGCTTCCGAAATGGCAGGCCATGAGCGGCAATGTTTTGAAAATGCCCGTGGTAATCCGCGTTTCGGTAGGTTCGAAATATGGCGCACAACACTCGCAGGACTGGACAGCTTTGGCAGCTCATATTCCCGGGTTGAAAGTGGTTTTCCCGGTTACACCGTATGATGCAAAAGGATTGATGAACGCCGCGTTGCAGGGAACCGACCCGGTGATTTTCTTCGAAAGTCAGCGGGTTTACGATATTGGCGAGATGTTCCACAAAGGCGGTGTGCCGGCTGAATACTATGAAATTCCGATAGGCGAACCCGATATTAAACGCGCCGGAACTGATGTTACCATTCTCACGGTTGGAGCTACTTTGTACCGCGCACTGGAGGCTGCAAAAATTCTCGAAGAAAAATACGACCTTTCAGCCGAGGTGATTGACGCCCGTTCGCTGGTACCGTTTAATTACGATTTGGTGATTGAATCAGTTAAGAAAACAGGCCGCATTGTAATTTCGGGCGATGCTTCGGGGCGTGGCTCTTTCCTCCGCGATTTGGCTTCTAACATCACCGAACTGGCTTTTGATTACCTCGATGCTCCACCGGTTGTAGTGGGTTCGCGCAACTGGATTACGCCGGCTTACGAATTGGAGAATTCATTCTTCCCGCAGCCACAGTGGATTATTGACGCCATTCACGAGCGCATTTTGCCATTGCCGGGTCATGTTTCTGGAAACGACTTTTCGGAAGCTGAACAACTGGACAGAAACGCAAGAGGGATTTAAAATTACTATACTTTTTAACCGCAGAGACGCGAAGGCGCAGAGAAAAATCTTCGCGTCTCTCCGCCTCCGCGGTTATTATTTCTTCAATTTTTAAGCCTGCCCCAATTCTTTCTTTATCAAATTCTCAATTTCCAGTGTCATTTCGCCGGTATCGCGGCCTTTTGGCTCGATTGGGGCGAGAGCAGTGAGTTTAAAACGGCAGCCAAATGTCATTGGAAAATAACCATTTTTCATGATTTCATATCCATCGATGGCAAACGGAACAATCACTGCCGATGGCGCAGAGCGCACAAGTGATGCAATTCCGGCTGGCTGAAAAGTTTTTACCAACCCGTCTTTGGCGCGCGTCCCTTCCGGAAAAATACAGGCCGAATACCCTGTGGCTTCAATGTGTTTGCCAAGTATCATGATATCTTTTACCGATTGTGCCCCTTTTTTCCGGTCAATCAGTACCGAACCACCGTGTCGCAGGTTGTACGAAACGCTGGGAATTCCGCGTCCCAATTCAGCTTTCGAGATAAATTTCGGGTGGTATTTCCTGAATCCAACCACAATGGCAACAATATCGAGTAAACTTTGATGATTGGCCACAATAATCAGCGGCCTGTTCTGCGGAATCTTTTCAAAGCCGCTGAATGTAATGCGGGTTCCCAAAATCCAGAGCGAATACAGCAACCCGAAATTCAGCACATCGACCACTTTTTTGCGCACCGGGTAGCCCCAAATCCAGCGGGTTACCACCTGAACAGGGTGAAAGATTATCAGTAGCAAACCAAAAATTATCAGATAAACAGGAGTTAGCAACACAGAAAGCATCTTTTTCATGAGCAGAAATTTTCAGCGGTCAAAAATAGTTAAAAAACATCCAGCCTCATTTTCAGAATTAAAAACTAAAAATTGGTAAATTTCAGCCCGGTAACTAAACCTTAATTCAGAACAAAATGACAGAGAGAAGAGAATTTATTAAGAAGAGTGCCCTGGGAACGGCAGGAATCATCATTGGCGGAATGGGGATGAGCGCCAAATCATATGCATCCATAATAGGGGCAAACGACAGAATAAACATGGCCGTGATTGGCATTCGCGGACAGGGAAATGCACACATCGGAACCTGGTGTGCGTTAAAAGACAACCGCAATGTTTTGCTGAAAACCCTGTGCGATGTGGATGAGGAATTATACCCTGAAAGGGTGAAAAAAGTGGAAGACGCCATCGGTGTAAAACCCAAAACCGAATGGGACATGCGCCGGGTTTTCGACGACAAGGAAATTCACGCTGTTTCAATCGCCACGCCCAACCACTGGCATGCTCTGGCAACCATTTGGGCTTGTCAGGCCGGAAAACATGTGTATGTTGAAAAGCCTGCCTGTCATAATATTTTCGAAGGACGAAAAATGGTGGAAGCTGCGCAGAAATACAATGTCAGGGTTCAGGTGGGATTTCAAAACCGTTCGATTGCCAACGTGATTGAAGCCATCGAATTTCTTCATTATGGGGGAATCGGGGAAATTTACATGGCCAAAGGGTTGTGTTACAAACCCCGCGATTCGTTTGGCATTTCGCCCGACAGTATGCCTCCTGAAACTTTGCATTATGATATGTGGCTCGGTCCGGCAACATGGCAACCCTACAACGAAAAAAAAGGACATTACAACTGGCACTGGCACTGGGCCACCGGTGGCGGCGATACTGCCAACCAGGGACCTCACCAGTTTGATATTGCCCGTTGGGGGATGAACAAAAACGAACACCCGGTGAGTATTTACTCGTCAGGAGGAATTTTTGGCATCAGCCCGAAAGAGTGCTCTCAGGAAACACCCAATACACAAACATCGGTGTTTACGTACGAGGATGGAAAAATTCTTGAATTCGAAACCCGCGGACGTTATACCAACAGCGAATCGTCACTCGATGTCAGAATCGGGAATATTTTTTACGGAACTGAAGGATATCTGGAGTTGAACGGGAGTTCCTGGAGAGCCTACCGTCAGCGTGAAAGCCAGCCTTTTGCATCATCAAAACGCGAAAACTCCGAAATGCCCAAAGACCCGACCTATCTGGCTCCTCCCGGTGGAACTGAACATTATGCCAATTTTATTGATGCCATCCGTTCAGGCAGCGATTACGACCTGCATTGCGATATCAACAAAGGTTTTTACTCTTCTGCATTGCCTGCACTGGCCAATATTTCGTACCGGCTGAAACGGGAACTGACTTTTGTGGGGGCCTACGAACGTTTTGCCAACGACCCGGAAGCCGATATGATGCTGACAAGAAATTACCGGAAACCTTATTTTGTTCCCGATGAGGTTTGACGTATTTGTGAGGTGACAACAAAAAATCCAGGCTGTTTTTCGGTCTGGATTTTTTGTTGACTGGCTTAAAAAACAAAAGGCTGCCCAACTGACAGCCTTTTTTAACCTAAACCAACTAAACCTAATAAATCCAAAAACTTACCAGATCGGTAAGCTCAGTGATTTGTCTTTAATATCTTACAAATAATTGTGTCAAACCTCTTTGAAAGACCGGTGGTCCATTTCTGCTGCAAATATATTCTTTTTTATTTTCCCTGTTCGGTTTTGTTAAAAAAGATAAATTCAATTGTAAATAAAATGTAAACAAGCTTGATTCCGATATTAATACTAATGCTTTAAATATAAGATAATCAAATTGATAACATAAGCTTGCTGATATCTGTAATACTTATCTACTAATCGGTTTTTCTGAATATCGGCAAATTCCCGAAGTTTGTTTCTCCCCGGTAATTTAAAATGTGCGTACCACTTAATTTTACTAATAACTTGATGTTGATAACTCAACTTTTACAGGGTTGCTTTGCTTCACCAGTGGATGGAGGTTTATCTACCTTTGATCGATTCAGAAAAACATATTATGAGAAAGATTTTTACAGTTCTTCTATTGTTTTTTATTGCCGGAATTGTGTTTTCACAACCGAAATACGAGTTCCGCGGAATGTGGGTGGCAACCGTCAATAATATCGACTGGCCTTCCAAACCAGGGCTTTCGACCGAACAGCAGCAAAAAGAAGCGGTGGATATTATTACAAAATGTCGGAATCTCGGTATGAATGCTGTTATTTTTCAGGTAAGGCCGGCTTCCGATGCTTTTTATGCTTCATCGCTGGAGCCCTGGTCGCGGTATCTGACCGGAACACCCGGCAAAGCGCCCGATCCGTTCTACGATCCATTGCAATTCTGGATTGAAGAATGTCACCGGCAGGGAATGGAATTACATGCCTGGCTGAATCCTTTCAGGGTTTCGCAAAATTCGAATGAAGCGCTGGCAGGCAACCATGTGGCTTTTCAGCATCCCGAGTGGATCGTGAAATATGGCAACCTGCTTTATTTTGATCCCGGACTCCCGCAAACCCGAGAGTTTGTGGTACAGGTGGTAAAAGACATTGTTGCACGGTACGACGTGGATGCAGTTCATTTCGACGACTACTTTTACCCTTACCCATTGCCCGAACCTTACCCTGATACAGCTTCTTTTGCACAATACAACCGCGGTTTCAGCAAAGCCGATAAATCCGACTGGCGGCGCGAAAATGTGGATATCATTATTAAAATGCTGAATGATACGATTAAAGCCACCAAACCCTGGGTGAAGTTTGGAATCAGCCCGTTTGGAGTTTGGCGTAACAAATCGGAAGATCCACGCGGTTCGGAAACCAAGGCTGCCGCCACCAATTACGACCATTTGTATGCCGATGTTATTAAATGGCAGAAAAATGGCTGGATTGATTACCTGTTGCCGCAGATTTACTGGCAGATTGGCCACCCGCAGGCTGATTTCAATATGCTGGCCAACTGGTGGAAAGACCATACTTACAACCGATCGATGTACATCGGGCAGGCAGTTTATAAAGTAGATGCTAAGTCTGAAACCTCTGCCTGGACAAAACCGGGAGAAATCCCTTCTCAAATCAGGATGGTAAGAAAAATACCCGAATTGGAAGGAACTGCATTTTACAGTGCAAAGCACTTTAACCGCGATCTGATGGGTTTGCAGGATAGTTTGAAAACTGATCTGTACAGAAAACCGGCCATTGTTCCACCCATGAAATGGATTGATAATACGGCCCCTCAACCTGTCAGAAAGATTTCAAAATGGGGTAAAAAAGTAAAATGGAAGACTGATAAAACAGAGAATGAATTGGATAAACCGAACTTGTTTGTGGTTTATGGAAATGAGGCAGGAATGGAATTCAATCCTGAAAATCCGGCTTGTTTCTGGGGAATTGTAAAATCGGCTGATTTGAAATTTGCACCATTCAACGATAAAAAGAAGAAATACGAAATCAGAATTTCGGTGCTCGACCGTTTAAACAACGAAAGTTTGCCCAGTAAACCAGTTAAGCTGAAGCTGTAAAAAATTGGAAGTCCGAAGTCGGTAGTCGGAAAGGGCAGATCAGTCAGGCGTTTTTGATTTTTAAATTTCTTATTTCTTATTCTTTATTTCTTATTAAAAATAAAACTTATTTTTGCCGCGATATTTTTCGGCCTGTAGCTCAGCTGGTAGAGCATCCCGATTTTATCGGGAGGGCCCAGGATTCAGTAAAATATTAATAAAATCGGCCTGTAGCTCAGCTGGTAGAGCAGTTGACTCTTAATCAACGGGCCCAGGGTTCGAGTCCCTGCAGGCCGACTTCAAGGAAGGATTAAATTGTTGAATTACAGTTTAGTCCTTTTTTATAAATATAAAATCGACCTGTAGTATATCGCGTAGCTTAGGGAGGCAGAGCATCCCGATTCAATCGGGGGGGCCCAGGGTTCGAGTCCCTGCAGACCGACTTCAAGGAAGGATTAAATTGTTGAATTACAGTTTAGTCCGTTTTATACAGGTGCCAGCACTGAAAATGGGAAAACCGGGATATTCCTCAATATCCAGAAAAGAATGACCACTATAAAAATAATCCAGGGGGTGAGTTTGTGGTAAAGAATGTTTGGAAG
>JAJUGS010000229.1 GCA_029265875.1 Prolixibacteraceae bacterium | reverse complement strand
TTCGAATTTAAACTGCTGATTTATAAAATATTATCTTGAACAAAATACAATTATATATAGTTGATTATTACTTAAAAACTTGTTTTCTGTATGAGGTCGTTCCAGTTTTATTATTTAATCCTTTTTCTTATCGTTTATTTGGCCATTTCGTTTAGTACGTACAAAGGAATCAAATCAGTTTTCTTTCATGCGCGATATAAATCACTCCTCTTGCGTTTTGTTATTGTCGAAACAATAGCATTCCTGATTGCATTCTTCATTTTCTATATTTGGCCGTTTAATGTTAGAAACATTTCAGACTATACCTATCATCTAATCTTCAATGTTCTATTTTCAATTGACTTTGTTTTTAAACTTCCATTCACGATTGCTTCATTGATCGCACTACTGGTTAAACGCCAAAGACGTGTACCCTATCTGATGGCATTTATATTATCAGTTTCTTTTTCAATTTCAATGATTTATGGATCGATAATTGGAAAAAGACTGATTCATGTAAATTCTGTCACCGTTAGCAGCAGCAGAATTCCAACGGCTTTTGATGGCTACAAATTGGTTCAGCTTTCTGATGTACATCTTGGCAGTTTTAACCACTCGAAAAACCTGCTTGTCAAATCAAAACAAATCATTCAAAAAGAAAAGCCAGATTTGATCCTGTTTACGGGGGACCTTGTTAATAATTTTTCATATGAAACAAAAGGCTGGAGTTCGTATTTTAAAGATTTAACTGCACAAATACCTGCTTATTCAATACTTGGTAATCACGATTACGGAAATTATACTACCTGGACGAATGAAGCAGAAAAGCAAATCAATTTCAATAAAATAGTCAATGCCCACAGTGACTTTGGATTTAGGATTCTGAATAACAGGAATTCGAAGATAAAAAAAGAGAATGATTCAATTTTCGTTGCTGGTGTTGAAAACTGGGGACTTCCGCCCTTTCCTCAATATGCTGATCTCGACAGTGCCATGCAAAATATTCCCAAAAGTGCTTTTGTGATTCTTTTGTCGCACGATCCGGCTCATTGGGACAGTGTTGTAAAATACAGGGATGATATCGATTTAACTTTGGCAGGACATACACACGGTTTTCAATGGGGAATTACAAAAGCGGGCATTAAATTCAGCTTTGCATGGTTAGCGCGCAGAAACTGGGGAGGCCTTTATGAATATGGTGATTCAAAACTTTATGTGAATACCGGTTTTGGAGCGGTGGCGATACCCTGGCGCATAAACATGTCTCCCGAGCTGACTGTCATTACTTTAAAGAGAGTTGAAATCGATTGACAACAAGAAATCGAAGTAAACATTTTTCATTTTTGGCAAATAAGAGGATCTGAAACCTATCTCAACCGGAGCATAAAATCTCAGAAAATGAGCGTCGCCAGTCAATTCTAATCCAATCGACGAAATATCAGTATTAAAGGTGCCGGTAACCTTTCCATTTGAATACATATTTGCGTTCAGATAGGCATAATCAGCAAACAAAGAAGCATTTACACGTTTCAGATATGCAAGCCCGCCCAAACTCCATTCAGGATAAAAAACAGGAAATTTATAATCAACACCAAAACTTTCCATACTATTTGTGTTGATTTTCCCCCATCCCCGCGGATATTTGATGACATCGGCAAAACTAACTGATCCGGGAGTGTATTTATCCTGAAAACCAGCATAAATACGGATTCCATGATTGGACATTATCCCCGGAACAAAAAGCCATGATTGTGCTAAGCCGAGATTTCCGAGATCGGTCTCACCCAATGGCGAGTGCCTGAACAAAAAATCAAAAGCAAAACCAAAACCAAAATCAGCATATACATCCTGGTAGCTTTTATATAGATTTTGCTGGAAATATAACCTATAAGTTAACGACTGATAATCACCATTATAGAAATTTTCGGGAGTAGAGGAATCATGTTTATATAGCGTATAATTGTATTTAACTTCGGGCTGTAAATACCGGTAATATTTTCCTCTTGAAAAATTAAGCGGAAGATTAACATCGGCACTAAAATCAGAATTATACCAGGTAAATCTTTTTATAACAGTATCTTGCTTAATCACTTCACCTGACGGGTTTTTTGTTTGCTTAATGGTAACAAATTCAGATGAACTTTTACCCGAGTTTATTTTAAAATCAAAAACCGGATACCAGCCTTTGTAAGTGTATTTTCCATAAAAACTGCCTGTTTTTTGCGTCAGGTCCCATTCATATCCTACGTTTAAAAATGCTGTCCCCAACTTGTTTTGCGACATGAAACTCACGCCCGGTTTTATTTCCTGAAAATCAGCATCAACCGCAGCGGGCGCCCAACTGTGAAAATTTAAAAGATGAGTTATCTTGTTATATTTTTCTGACTTGCATTTTATGGTGCTATCAGGACCAAAATCGGTGATTCCGTTTTCAAGCGCAGTCAAGGCATTCGCCAACGGATAATTTTCTTCTTTGTTTTGATTTAATATATCCAGCATTTGTTCTTTCACACCCGCTTTAATTAACCTGAAACCATCAGAAGTATAATCACTTAGAACTACCTCTTTTCCACTTTCAGAAAATGCCGGAGATTCGACTCCAAACCGTCCTTCAAAAACTCTTGCTACTTCATTATTTTCGGGATTGAAACAATACAAACTATTTTTCCTGAAGAATGTACCTGTAAAATAAACCTTTCCATTCTTTACAACCAGGTTTTTAATTTCCCCGAAATCTCTGTCGGTCAACTTCGTTAAAACACCAGCATTATAATTCAGTTTGCACAATCGTTTCCCTTCCTGAAAAAGTACCACAACTGCCAGTTCATTTTCATTGATCCAGGCAGGTGAGAAAAAATAATGATTGCCAGAAGTCTGGTATCGGCTTACTAATTTCCCATCAGAAATCTGGTAAACCGAGAGAAAGAATTCGCTGGCATAATTACTTTCTACTACTGCAATTTTTGAATAATCGGGAGAAATTGCGGGTGCCATGGCCGTAAATTCGGTTTTCAAAGTAATTTTTTGATTGTTGACAAAATTCAGCATCCGGATCAGCGATTTACCGCTGTGCTGCCAGCGAAGATCAGGGATTCGTTCAGACCAGACAATCCAGTCGCCCCGAAAATTGACCGATTCATCAAAAATAACTCCCGGAGTGAAAAATTTTCGGGGTTTACCGGTGTCATCAATCTTAACAAAAGCCGGAACCCGGTTTAACGCTGTCCGGTAGGAAATAATTAATGAATCGTTACACCAATGGTTGTACCTGTAGTTTGTATATACTTTGGGATTTTGGGGTGTTATTGTGGTGAATTTTTCTTCAATCCGATTATCATCTTCCAATTTCCACGATTGCTGTAATTCATCAAAAACCGAATTATAAAGTTGAACCTTATTCAATCCTGTTTTTTCTTTTAAAGCTTTGTTGAAAGGATTGAGACTGAAAGGCTTCTCTCCTATTTTATTTAAAACATTAATCCACAATTCGTTGCCATATTTTTGCCTCGCTGTTCCAACCAGGTAATATCCCAGTTGATAATGATTAGGCACATAATTTTTCAGTGAACCATTATAGGCTTTATCGTATTTATAATTCCCTTTTTCAACAGCAAGTGCCTGGTGCTCCATCAAAAACGAAGGAAACCTGCCCCTTCCTGAATTGGACAAAACCGTTTCGGTTACAACAGCATCGCCCTCGATAAACCACCAGGGTAAATAAGCCCCAAAAACTAAAGCGGTGCCTTGTTCTCCGAGTAATATTTTAATAATCTTCGGCAATTCGCTATTCACTTTGTCGGTTTGAACCACGTGCCTGAACTCGTGAATTGCCAATTGTTCCAGCCAATCTTCAGAATAATTATCCTGGTGAGGAATGGTATAAAATTCGGCACGTTTGGGGGCCCATGCCACCAAACCATTCGATTTAACCGTTTGTGTATGAAGAATTATTGAAATCTTCCTTGGTTTGTGCTCCAGTGAACGGCCACCATATAAATACACTTTCTCTAAAACCGATGCAAGTTTTTGTGCCTGATTTTCATAATAATCAGGATAAATCAATTGAAAGTTTTCAGTATTAATCTGTCGCCATTTAATAGACGCTGGATCCTGACCGGTTTCAAAATATTGGGCTTTTGAAATATTTACCAAACAAAAAAACAGAAATGCAAAAACAAAATACTTCATTGCTTCGATTTGAGAATTGCAAAATACACAAAGAAGATTTTGTAAAAACAAAAAGCCCGGAAATTTTTCCGGGCTTTCAAAACTAAAAATATGCAATCTTTTAAATTTCGTTCACGCCTAAAATCGGAATCGGATTTTCATCGTCGAGTTGGTTTAAAACCGACTGGTATAACGTTGCAAAGGCAGCGTGAATCCACATTAATGAAATCAGGACACCAAAGATGAAAACAATAATTCCGGCAATAAACAGAAAAAATGAAACGATTGCCATGAAAAATATTGTCCAACCATGACCTTTGGTCATCTGCCAGCTTTTCTCAATTGCTTTTATCGGCTCAAGGTCCTTATCCATAATCAGATAGGAAACAAAAGCAAGCCGGCAGGCAATGATAATTCCGGGAATGATCAGCATGATGAAACCAACCATTACCAGCGCAAATACAATGAGGTTGGCTAAAACTATATTCAGGTATTTCGTTCTGAAACCCTCGATAAGTAATTTTATTTCAGCCTCTTCGCCCCTTACTGCCTTTAGAAACATATATTGTTCACCATAATCGATAACCGGTTTAAAAAGAATGCTATAGGCAAGCCCGATCAATATGACAGGAAACATGAATAAAAAAGGAAATGTGAAATGTCCTTCATCAATTTTCCAATTAACCCCGGCTGCCGGACCATCTAATAACCCGCAAAGAATTACGGCAATTAATAAGGGCAAAAACGATTTCTGAAAAATCACTTTCCACCCAAAACTGAAACTTCCTCCTAACGAAGGATAAAGTTGCAAATAGTTGTTGTTTTCCATTTTTTAAAAATTTAATTGTTTCTGAATAATTTCTGATCCGAAGGTAGATGAACACACTGAATTTTTATTCATACTTTAGTAGGATTCTGTATAAATACTACTTTGGTAGTTAATTGAAATTCAATATGTTTAGTATTTTTACACATCAATACTTTAGTTGAAAACAAAATGTTGGCTGAATACATCTCGTTTATAATCACTTTTATTGTTTCGGCAGGAATGGCGGTAATTGGCATCATTATAGCTTTTCAACAATATTATCAGCAAAAGTCGCCTGCCTTGTTAAGCCTTCTTTATCAACAGATTTTTCTGATTTCGTTTTTTACTTATGGAATTTGGGGGAATATCATTTTACGGGAAATCTTGTCAGACATTGAATTAAATCCGGCTCTGGAATCAAAGCTCTCCATTTTTCTGCCGGTGCTTGGATTGCCTTTTCTCCTGGTAAGCTGGTTTATGCTTATCCGTTTTGTGTATTTAATCAGGGGCTTAAAATTGACGAAAAGTTTCTCCTGGATGTTTTTTTCAATGTTTATTGTATTAACGATTCTTTTTACAGTTTTTATACAGAAAGGTATCATCAGAATCAACGGGAATCCCGATCTTTTTATCATCCGGGTATTTGTTCTGACCAACCTGCTGGTTCACATCACCATTTTCATACAATTTCTGAAACCAAAAACCAGCCAAAAGAATGCGACTGTCATTGAATCAGGAAAGAAAAAATGCATGGTTTATTTTATCGGGGTATTGACATATTCGGTTGTGGCATTTTTTTTTGATGTGGCAGGCTATTTTTCAGTTTGTTTAACCATCATTCTGCTTTTTGCTGTAAGTATTTATTTACCTGTTATTTTCAGATTGTCAAAAACCGATAAACCTGTACCGGCAGTCAACATAATCGATTTTGAATCATTTTGCCGGTTTTATGATATATCGAAACGTGAAGCTGAAATTGTCAGGGAAATCTGCAGCGGAAAAAGTAATAAGGAAATTGCTGAAACGCTGTTTATTTCTTTGCAAACCGTGAAAGATCACACGCACCGGATTTACTTTAAAACAGAGGTCAACAGCCGGATTCAGCTCGCCAATCTTGTGCGCGAAAAAACAGGAAAAAC
This sequence comes from Prolixibacteraceae bacterium, assembly GCA_029265875.1. Taxonomy (GTDB): domain Bacteria; phylum Bacteroidota; class Bacteroidia; order Bacteroidales; family Prolixibacteraceae; genus Draconibacterium. The sequence continues at coordinate 632 of JAJUGS010000229.1, read as the reverse complement.
CGGAATCCAATCCTGATTTTTATTTTTCAAAAAATAACTCCTCTTTTAGCTTTTTCAAACGGGTGAGTGCATAATCAACATTTTTGCCTTCCTCTCCTGCTTCTTTCAAATACAGACGATAATAATTGAGCGCCAGTGTTTTATTCGAATTGTATTCTTCGTAAGTTGTGGCAATTTCAAACAATATCTCTTTGTTTTCGGGGTCGAGTTCGTTGACTTTCTGAAGAGCAGCGATCGATTCGGGGTACTTGCGCTGTAACCCTAAAATCTGACCAAGGTGATGATACAAATCGGGAAGATATGACGGTGTGGCCGCTTCAATTGCCGCATTAAAATATTGTTCTGAAAGTTCGAAGTTCCGTAGTTTTTTATGGCACAAACCAAGGTAAAACAATGGATAAGGATCATTGGGTTGCTGAATCACACATTTCTCGAGAATGGCCACCGACTGCTCTTCTGCCGCTGTAAAATACAGACAGATTCCGTAATTCAGCATTACCGGATAAACAGAATCACCCCTGAATGAAAAATAAATCTCATAATTCATTCGTGCAGGTTCATACTTTCGTGTTTCAAAATAATACTTTGCTAGCTCACCCTGTAATTCCACATCACCCGGAAACTGTTCAACC
>JAJUGS010000277.1 GCA_029265875.1 Prolixibacteraceae bacterium | reverse complement strand
GGCTTGTCCATCATCGTCGATAAAAACAGTCGGGTCGATGTCGTCCCAGCCGTGTTTCACGTCGGTGGTCATTTCGTTCACAATTAAAGCTTTGCCAATAGCATCCTTAAACGGACCGGTTGGCCTGTCGGAAACCGCCACGCCAATTGCTGCGCCACCTTTGCTGTTTTCGTCGGCTTTGTGAAAGGTGGAAACAAACCAGTAAAACTTGCCATTGCGCTCGATACATTGCGCTGCGTAAGCATCGCCGGTTGCCCACGAAAAAGTTTTGGGCGACAAACAAGGGCCGTAATGTTTCCAGTTTACCATGTCGGTGGTTGAAAACACATGCCAGTCGGGCATTTTATAGTTGGGTGCTGCTACCGAAGCGGTGTCGTGACCCGTGTATAAAAACAAGGTATCGCGATACACAATTGGGGCTGGGTCGGCGGTGAAAATGTGTTTAATGATTGGGTTTTGGGCAGTTGCTGCTGTTGTAACGACGAAAGCAACCAACGACAACAAAAATTTAAGCTTCATAATTATCATTTTAAAAATTCAAAAATCGTCTGTTGGGCTAAAGCCCTTTTTATCAGGAGTTTTCAGCATCCCCGGGCTTAAGCCCGGGGTTAGTCAAAATCCATAATTTATGTTTTGTCAGTTTATCACTAACCCCAGCCTTCAGGCTGGGGAAAAACATCGTCTTCTAAAACCCGGACTTTAGTCCAAAGAACAACTTTATTATGGCACTGTGTTATTTGCCGCAGTTGCATACAAGCCCAGCAAACAACCTGTAAACCCACCGGCCACGTCGGTTGAAAGAATATCGCCCGAAACGGTTCCTCCAAGGTTCACAAAGTCGGTTCCATTGGTGGAGTAGCTGAACTGGTAATCGTCGCCATTGGCAGCCACCTGCAACCTAACCGGTTTGCTGAGGTCGATTTTGGCGCTGGCCACAATTTTCGATTCCACTTCGCGGCTTCTGAATTTTCCGGCAGTGCGTTCCAGCAAAATGTAATAATCGGCCCCCTTTTTCGTGATGCCAAATACATAATTGAACCGCTCGCTTTGCAACGCTACCATTCCGGCCAAATCTTTTTCCGAAGCCGGTTTATAATCCACAGTTGCCGAGAATGTGAACGTTTTGTGCATCTGTCTTAAAAACAAAGTCGAAGTTGGTTTTACTTCTTTGATATTGGTATCAAAAGGTTTTATTTTCAGCCCTTGTTTTGAAGTTGAAATAAAATCCTCGCGTGGGCCACGTAACCCAATCCAGCGGTAATCGAGCTTTTCGGCGCTGAAATCATCTTTGAACGTGAAATTGCCATTGGGGAAAAATCCGTCTTTCCCGGTTTTGTTTTCAGTTACTCCGGCAGGCATTTTCAACTTTGGTTCCATCGGCACCAGCCCATTTACAAAAACAGGAAATTCACCCGACCAATCCACAGGCAGAATAAACGTCTCGCGGCCGGTGTTTACGCGTTGTTTGTCGTTGGGACGGACTGCCAGGAAAACGCCGTAATAGGTTTTGTTGTCGGGGCCCAACACCAAATCGGCATGACCGGCCCAATCCACTTTATTCTCCCTCTCTTTCGGGAAATGGCGCTGTGTGAGAATCGGGTTACTGGGTGCCGGCGTGTACGGGCCTTTTGGGTTATCGCTCACAAAAATCACTTCGCTGTGCCAGCCACCGGTTCCGCCTTCGGCGCACATCAGGTAGTATTTCCCGTTCTTTTTGTAAATGTGCGGCGCCTCAATCCAGATGGGCTTTTTCGCCAAATCAACACCACCATCCACGATGATTTTGTCGGTTCCAGGAATCACCTTGTCGTTTTCAACATCGTACTCCCAGATTTTAATCACCCGGTGACCATTGTACAGCTCTTTTCCCTGGTCGGGCGCATCGTTGTGCACCACGTAAGCTTTGCCGTTGTCATCGAAAAACAACGATGGGTCGATGCCGTTGAACGCCAGTTTTATAGGGTCGCCCCAGCCTTTCAGCGGGTCTTTGGTTTTTACCACGATGTTGCCAAAACCGCCCGAAAACTCGGTGGTAATCATGTAAAACGTGTCGTTGTTTTTGTTATACAAAATCTGCGGGGCATAAATACCGGCGGTGATTCCGCAATCGTGAACGATTAACTGCGATTTCCGGTCGAGCACATGCCCGATTTGTTTCCAGTTCACCAAATCTTTGGAATGGAAAATCGGCACACCCGGAAACATGGCAAAAGTGGAGGTAACCAGATAATAATCGTCACCTTTGCGTGTGATACTCGGGTCGGGGTAACAGCCCTGCAAAATCGGGTTGTAAAACTCGCCGGGTTTCAGCGGGTTATCGGTATAAACCTTGTCGTTGCCTTCGTACACAAAGTTGGTAAACACGGGCGAACTGGCTGACTGACTGAATGCCGACATCGAAAACAGGGCTGTAAAAGCCGCTGTCAGAAAGATTGTTATTCTTTTGACTGAAATCATTGAAAATTGCCTTTTTTTCATCTTTTATTTGATTTGATTTTAATTTTAGTTATGGAAACAATATGTTGTCGCATGTACTCACCCCCTGCCCCCTCAAGGGGGTATTTGTTGCAAGTTTATGCCCGCTCTAGTTCAGAGTGATTCTCCCCTTGAGGGGATAAAGGTGTGATGATAGCAAATACATAATCTATATTTTTCATATTGCATAACTAATTGAATTAACACTTTTTACTTAAAACCTACTGCATATTCTTCTTTTCAACTTTCCAGACTGTTGATTTAGAGAGTTCGCAAGGATTTCCGGTAAACATTTTTGCGGCTTCCATGTCGCCTTTCAGTTGCCATTTAAACCAGAAAGTGGCCACTTTGGCAAACTCGCCGCCGTGAGGCTGACCGTAAGTTCCGCCGTGACCTACGTCCATATTGGCCACAAAAACCGGAACATGGTCAATGCGATTGAAGTCGTCCATCCCGTTTTTGTACGCGATATCTTTTTCACCTCCCAGCAAATACAGCGTGGGCGTATGCAGTTTTGCCAGATGGTCTTTGGTTAAAGCAGGCATTCCGGGCATTCCTCCGCCATTACCGATGATGCCACTGTTGCAAACAACCGCAGTTGTAACGCGTGGGTCGGGCGCTGTTTCAAGGGTTTGCAAACCACCACACGACATGCCACTGACAGCAATTTTTGAAACGTCGATTTTGTTGTACAAAGCGCTTGTTTTGTCACTGTTTTGGGCAATGGCCCAGTTAATGGCGTCAATCAATTGCGCTGAAGTTGAACGGCCTCCACCACGTTCCCCTTCTTTTGGCATGGGCCCGATGGCAATCACCAAAAAACCGTGTGATGCGACTTCCGACAGGAAATTGATGTGTTCCCACGGCGAATTGGCACAGGCCCCGTTGCCCCAGGCAATGATTGGCAACTTGTTTTTATCGCCGAAAACGCTCAAATCCTTCGGACGAAAAATTGTGTGCGTGGTCAACGAGTTATCGGTGTACATAATTGCCGGGTACGCGCCGGTGCCTCCATCCTCAACAACCCGCACTGTTGCCGCTTGTGTTGCGCCGGCATCCTGTGCCGACAATGAACTTTGAAAACCTATTCCGGTTACTGCCAGAATTGCAAAAAATCGAATTACTTTATTCATCTTGTTTGTATTTATTGATTTTCTACGTCGATGTTTGCTCCTTTCTACTTCACCCCCTGAAGTTCCAGCATCTTTTGAGCATAGCGTTTTCCCAGTTCGCGGTAACCGGCAGCGCTGAAATGCAGATTGTCGGGTCCGTCGGCACATCCTGCCGAAGAAATTACATACGAATTGGGCAGCGTTTGCGGCAGTGTGGCAATAATGGAATTCATTCCGGCACAAATTCCCTGCTGGTCGGCATTTACAGTTTCACCGGCGAGCAGCGGCACTTTTTTCGGGTCGAGATTCAAATCCTTCACCAGTTTATCGTAAACACCTTTTACTTTTCGTGTCCACAAACTGTCGTTCGGGTTCGATTCGCCCTGGTGCAGCAAAATGCCTTTAATCACGCCATCTTTCTGCGCCAGTTTCGCTATTTCCACCAGCCTTCCGTAAGGATTTCCGTCGTATTCCTTTATCATTCCTTTCATCCAGCCCGGTGCCGTTTCGGTGTAACTCTGGTAATTTTCCTTGTCGAACAATTCGATTTTACAACCACCAACTGCCACTACAATCACGCCCACCTTTACATTTTCGGGCAGTTTTTCAACCATGGTTCTTCCAAAATAATCGGCAGGGCCCAGATTTGTCCGGCACCTGCACAACGGCGGAACCGCCGGATACCAGTTGCCTTTGGTACGACCGAGGTTGGCACAATCCACCGCCGCCATCACCTGAAAGCGTGGATTGACGGTTGAATCCTGCAATTCGGCCCGGGCAGCGCCTTCCATGTTCGATTGCCCGATGCAAAGGTAGATTTGAAAATTGGGGTCCTGTGCTGAAGTGTTTCCTCCCGCCAGCAGCAAAAGCGTAAACAGGATAATCGATGAAATCTTTTTCATGGGTTTTATAGTTTTAAATTATATTCTTTATGTCTTTAAAATCAGACTTCGACTATGCTCTTGCCTCAGGCTAGACTGTCACGCTGAGCCGAGTCGAAAGTTTCTTAATTATTTTTCCAGAGGTTTGGCAAAAACCTGTAATACAGCAAATGGCGCCAGGTATTCCAGTCGTGGCCACCATAACCTCCCACATAATATTCATGTTCGATTTTGTGATTTTCAAGTGTCTGGTGTAAAACCACGCAACGCTGTCCCATAAAACCGTTGGCTTCCTCGGTTCCCTGCCCCACAAAAAGATAGTCCACCTTTTCGTTTACTTTCGGGTCGTTTAAAAACTGTGAAATCGTGGTTTCCGCATTGGTATCGCCGGCGCTGAGAATGCCAAAACTGGCAAACAAATCGAGCGAGCGGAAACCCACAAACATGCTGTGACGGCCGCCCATCGACAGACCTGAAATAGCCCGCCCGTGTGGCGACTGGATGGTTTTGTAGTTTTTATCGACAAACGGAATCACATGGTTTCGCATCTCTTTTTCAAAAATATCGAAAGTCAATTCGGTGTGTTTTGGGTGGTTGCGGTGAATCACCTGGTTATTGGGAATGGCAATAATCATCGGCTGCACTTTTCCTTCGGCCAGCAGGTTGTCCATGATGAAATTCACCCGGCCGTCGTACACCCAGTTTGATGGCAGTTCGCCACTTCCGCCCAAAAGATATAAAACCGGGTATTCCTTTTTGGGGTCGTAACCGGGAGGAGTATATACATAGAGTTCTCGTTCGCCAT
>JAJUGS010000326.1 GCA_029265875.1 Prolixibacteraceae bacterium | reverse complement strand
CCTGAAACACTGCCTGAACCCGGTTTGCGTGATGCGGTCGAGCACATACGTTGAAGATATCGACCAGAAAAGCAGTGCGTTTTGCTCAGCATGTAAATCAATTATCAGTTAAAAAACAGCGGAATCTTTTTCTGATCCCGCTGTTTGCTTTATTTCAAAATGAATTATATTCCCATAGCATGAATTGCCAGATACACAATCCCGGCAATGAGCATACTTACCGGAATCGTAATAATCCATGCAACCAGCAGATTGGTGGCAACACCCCAACGAACTGCTGAAAGGCGTTTTGTCATTCCAACGCCCATAATCGAACCGGCAATCGTGTGCGTTGTACTTACCGGGATGCCCAGTCCCTGCGAAACTCCAAATAAAGTAATGGCTCCGGCAGTTTCGGCGGCAACACCTTCAACCGGGGTAACTTTGGTGATTTTTGTACCCATCGTTTTCACAATTCGCCAGCCACCCATCATGGTACCGATTGAAATGGCAGCATAACAGGAAACAGGAATCCATGAAGGCACATGCAGGTGAACTTTTCCGGCTGCATCAACAGTTTGTTGAACATGGGCCCAGGCTGGAATCGCAGCTCCCTCGAGATGCATTTGTGCCACATATACCAGCATGGCTGCACTGATGATCCCCACAACTTTTTGCGAATCGCTTCCCCCATGCCCTAAACTAAAGGCGCCCGATGAAACCAGCTGTAACCGCTTAAACCACTTATCGGCATAATGTGGGTTTGCCCGACGGAAGGTCCAGAGAATGATTACTGTAATTAAATAGGAAATAACCATCCCGATAATCGGGGCCAGGAAAATAAAACCAATGGTTTTGAGAATCACAGCCTGGTTAATTACCGCGAAACTACCTGTGTGTGCAACTGCAGCACCTGCAAAACCACCAATTAAAGTATGGGAGGAAGAAGAAGGAATTCCATAATACCAGGTTAGCAGGTTCCAGATAATAGCGGCAATAACACCGGCTAAGATAACCTGAAGACTGATAACACTTCCATCAACCGTTTTTGCAACAGTATTGGCCACCTTCAGGTCGAAAATCCAGTAAGCCATAAAGTTGAAAAATGCGGCCCACATCACAGCGGGAAGTGGTGCAAGAACCTTTGTTGAAACTACAGTTGCAATTGAATTGGCAGCATCGTGAAAACCATTGATCAGGTCGAACACAAAGGCAAGAATAACGATTACAATTAATAATGTTATTGGTGACATATACTATTTGCTTAATGTAAAAATGATTATTTTATCACGCATTAAGCGTATTTCACCAGGATCGTTTTTACAACATCCGAAACATCTTCGATTTTATTGGCAATTTTTTCGAAGTTCAGTAATATTTCTTTTTGTTTTATCAGTTCAATCGGGTCTTTTTCGTTTTCAAACAGACTTGAAATAGCCATTTGATAATATTCATCCACACGGCTTTCCATTTTACCTATTTCTTTGCAGGCTTTCAGCACTTTCTGCGAATGTTTGATATCGTCGAGTCCCCCCACGGCAGTTTTAATCTGGTAGCAACCTTGGTGGATTTCACCCACCATTTGTTTCATATAGGAGCTGATATTCTGGCACCTGTAAATATCTATTTTGCTGGAGGCACCATAAATTAAATCAACCACATCGTCGATGGTTGCAGTGAGTTCGTGAATGTCTTCGCGGTCGAAAGGTGTGATAAACGATTTGTTCAGAATATCAAAAATCTGGTTGGTAAATTCATCGCCTTTTTTCTCAATGGCTTTAATTGTCAGGCCTATTGCCCTTCTTTCATCCATTGTTTCGGCGTTGATGAGTTTATCCAGGGCTGCTGAAGCTTCAATGGTGTTTTCGGCTGCCTGGTTAAACATGGCGTAAAATTTCTTTTCCTTAGGAATAAAGTACTTAAGTAATCCTGAAATGTCCATATGCAATTTTTTAGTCTGTTTTTTCAAGAATGTGAAACCTGTCGGTTGAATAACAGGAACCTTAAAATTTAAACGGCGCAAAATTGCAAATAAAATAAATACCAGATATAAATTTAATGTAAAGTTTCTGTTGTGTTAAGCATGTGTAAAGTATTCGGAATCATTCAAATAATGCCAAATAGAAAAAGCCGCAACAGAATCTGTGCGGCTTTCAAATATTGTATTTTTATAAAAATCGGGTTTTTATTTCGGGTTTTCCATTTTAATTTTCAACTCGGTTTGTTTAGCGTTGAGCGAAAGAACCTGGGTTGCAGGTTTGTAAGAAATATAGCTGGCAATTACTTTGTATTCTCCCATTTTAACACCGGTAAACGAAAAGTTACCATCAAAATCTGTGTATGTTTTCAGATCAGTTCCTTCAATTTTTACCTCAACACCAGCAAGCGATTCTCCGGAATTGGCATCGGCAATTGAACCTGTGAGAGCAACGGTTACAGCATTTTCCCCGGTTACCGGAGCTTGTGATTTCGTTTCGTTTTCTTTTGCCATTACTGCGATTGAAAATACAAGAGCAATTGCAATAAAAAATATCTTTTTCATTGTTTTCAAATTTTCTTTTTTGCAATGTAAAAGTAGGGCACTGCTGTTAAACCCAAATTACACAACTATTACAGTTTTGTTACATTTATTGCCCTTCAACATATTTGCGCTCACTGATGAGTTTCCCGGTTTCATCATATTTCTTCCAGGTACCGCTTTTTTCGCCGTTATTGTATTCCAGTTCGTAAAGCAGAACACCCTTGTCGCTCCAGATTTTCCACTCACCGTGCTTTTGTCCTTCTTTGTAACCTGCCACCGAAACTTTGATATTGTCCGTGTTGTACATTTCCCAGGTCCCGTCCATCAGGTTGTTTTTATAAGAACGGATTTCATTTAGTGAGCCATTTTCAAAATAGATTTTTACCGTTCCATCTTTTTTGCCTTCCACAATATTGGCGGTCATTTTCACATTTCCGTTATCGAAAAATGTTTTGAACTCACCGGTATAGAGCTGACCGTTTTTATAATACAAACCGTCGGTTTCGGTAATTTCCTGTGCTTTTGCCACATTCAGCAAAAGCGGGAAAAGAACAAGAATCAAACTTAACCTCTTCATTTTTTCTTTAATATTAATCAGTTCCTCAGAATTTTATTACTATCCCCCTTTTATAATGTTACAAACTAAATCAGAATAAACGTAACCATAACAATGAAAAGACCCGGGTTTTCACCCGGAGTCTTTTACTTTTTGTTGATAAACGTTTTTCGTTATCAAACACTGCATATCATATAAATATTTTATTGTAGTTCCGATTCACCCCCTGCCCCTGCCTGTTCGGCAGACAGGCCCTAAAGGGGGTAATTGCTTCGAACTTATTCTGAATAATGATAGAAGCTATTCTCCCCTTGAGGGGATTAAGGGGTGATGTCAATCCCGACTTCGATATTTCAGCCATTTTCACTTTAGGTTATCGGGCAACCATTTTTAATGTTTTTATTTCATTATTTACCGATATTTTACCGAAGTAGATTCCTTTTGGCAACATACCGGTTTCGAAACTGAAGGAGTGAATACCTTCGTATAATTCGCCATTATAAATTTCGCGCACAACAGCTCCCGACATATTTATCACTGTCAAACGTACAGTCGCTTGTTTTGAAAGTGAAAGTTCAATACGGGTTCTTTCATTAAACGGATTCGGGTAATTGGTAACGCTGAAATCCTGCGAATTCGCCTGCAGGTCAATAACCGGAGTAATTGCCCAGTACGAAGCGTTGAATACGGGCGACCCTGCCATAGGCTGGAAGTTGGGTGCTGTTTCGTTGAACGGGTCGGTGATTTTTGCATCGCTGCCGGCAGCCAGCACTTTATTCTTTTTGGTGGCTTCGAGGAACCATTCTTCGAGTTGTGCTT
>JAJUGS010000186.1 GCA_029265875.1 Prolixibacteraceae bacterium | reverse complement strand
TGGCAGATTTAAAAGGTAAAATTCTGGCTGGAAAAATTCTTGTGCAGCCACAGGCCGCCGAAGAAAAAACAATCAGTGGAATTATTATTCCTGATTCGGCAAAAGAAAAACCACAATCGGGAAAAGTTGTATTGGTTGGCGCTCCTAAAAAAGACGAGCCAATGGAAATAAAAGTTGGTGACCTTGTTTTTTACGGAAGATATTCAGGCACTGAATTGCACATTGACGGCGAAGATTATTTATTAATGTCGCAATCGGACGTTTTGTACATCGCATAGTTTAAAAATCATTAAAAACATAAGAAAATGGCAAAAGAAATTAAATTTGAAATCGAAGCACGCGACCTGCTGAAAAGCGGTGTTGACAAACTTGCAAATACAGTAAAAGTAACCCTCGGGCCAAAAGGCCGCAACGTGGTTATCGAGAAAAAATTCGGGGCACCGCAAATTACAAAAGACGGTGTAACAGTGGCAAAGGAAATCGACCTGTCAAACCAGTATGAAAACCTTGGGGCACAAATGGTAAAAGAAGTTGCTTCAAAAACCGGCGACGATGCTGGAGATGGAACAACCACCGCAACTGTTTTGGCACAGTCAATTATTGCAGTCGGCTTGAAAAACGTGGCTGCCGGTGCCAACCCGATGGATTTGAAACGCGGTATCGACAAAGCAGTTTCAACCGTTGTTAACAGCATTGCTGAACAGGCACAGACTATTGGCGATGATTATGCAAAAATTGAATCGGTTGCCAAAATATCGGCAAATAACGACGAAACTATTGGTAAACTGATAGCCGAAGCCATGCAGAAAGTGCACAAAGAAGGTGTAATTACCATCGAAGAATCGAAAGGTACCGATACTTACGTTGATGTAGTGGAAGGTATGCAATTCGACCGCGGTTACATTTCACCCTATTTTGTAACCGATCCTGAAAAAATGGCTGCTGAGCTCGACAATCCTTATATCCTGATTCATGATAAAAAAATCAGCACCATGAAAGACTTGCTTCCAATTCTGGAACAGACAGCCCAGACTGGTCGCCCGCTGATGATTATTGCAGAAGATGTGGATGGTGAAGCACTGGCAACTTTGGTTGTTAACCGCCTGCGTGGTTCGCTGAAAGTATGTGCTGTAAAAGCTCCCGGGTTTGGCGACCGCAGAAAAGAAATGCTCGAAGACCTTGCAATTCTGACAGGCGGAACTGTAATTACCGAAGAAAAAGGCATGAAATTGGAACAAGCCAAACTGGATATGCTGGGTATTGCTGAAAAAATTACTGTCGACAAGGAAAATACCACCGTCGTTAACGGAGCCGGCAAAGCAGATGCCATTAAAGCACGCGTCGGACAGATTAAAAAGCAGATTGAAACCACAACTTCAGATTACGACAAAGAAAAACTACAGGAACGTTTGGCCAAACTTTCGGGTGGTGTGGCAGTAATTTATGTGGGCGCCGCTTCAGAGGTTGAAATGAAAGAAAAGAAAGACCGCGTTGACGACGCACTCAGCGCTACCCGCGCAGCTGTTGAAGAAGGAATCGTTCCTGGTGGTGGTGTGGCCTATATTCGTGCCATCGAAGCCTTGAACGCTATCAAAGGCGACAACGACGACGAACAGACAGGTATCGAAATCATCAAACGGGCTATCGAAGAACCGCTTCGCCAGATTGTTGAAAACGCTGGTAAAGAAGGCGCTGTAATTGTTCAGAAAATTAAGGAAGGAAAAGGCGATTTCGGTTACAACGCCCGCACCGATGTATTTCAGAATTTGTATGAAGCTGGAGTAATTGACCCGGCCAAAGTTACACGCGTGGCACTCGAAAATGCTGCTTCAATTGCAGGTATGTTCCTCACTACCGAGGCAGTAATTGTTGAAGAGAAAGAAGACAAACCTGCAATGCCGATGGGTGGCCCCGGAATGGGCGGAATGGGTGGAATGATGTAATTCAAAACTCATATAATTGAAAGAAGCTCTTTTCTGATTAGGAAAGGGCTTCTTTTTTTATGTCCGAAACTCTGACAATTGTCACACACTGCTTTTTAACATCTTTTTATTTATGCTATAGCGCTGATAATCAATCCAAATGATTTCAATACTTCCTCACCAAAAAGTTGCTTTTTCATTTTTAAGTATTATACCTTTGGCACAAATATTAAATTATTCTTAACATGAAAGCAGACATCAACGAATTCATCGTGAATTTGGAGAAAAGAACTCCGGGAGAAAGTGAATTTCATCAGGCAGTAGAAGAAGTAATTACCTCGATATGGGATTTTTACAAAAAAAACCCAAAATACCAGAAAGCAAAAATACTGGAACGCATGGTTGAGCCCGAACGCGTCATTATGTTCCGCGTTCCGTGGGTTGACGACAAAGGAGATGTCCAGATCAACCGTGGCTACAGGGTTGAATTCAACTCGGCATTGGGCCCATACAAAGGTGGCCTTCGCTTCCATGCCAGTGTTACTTTAAGCATTCTTAAATTTCTGGGCTTTGAGCAAACTTTTAAAAACAGTCTCACAACACTGCCAATGGGCGGTGGAAAAGGCGGTTCCGATTTCAGTCCGAAAGGAAAAACCGATGGCGAAATCATGCGTTTCTGCCAGTCGTTTATGACAGAATTATACCGCCACATCGGTCCAAATACCGACGTTCCGGCGGGTGACATTGGTGTTGGCGGTCGTGAAATCGGGTATCTTTTCGGTCAGTATAAACGCCTCAAAAATGAATTTACAGGTGTTCTAACCGGGAAAGGACTTGCCTGGGGGGGCAGTTTGATCAGGCCCGAGGCAACCGGTTTTGGAGCTGTTTATTTTGCCCAGCACATGCTGCACCGCCTGGGAAAAGATATTGAAGGCCAGCGAATCGCCGTATCCGGATTTGGAAATGTTGCCTGGGGAACCATCTCAAAAATCAACGAATTAGGAGGAAAAGTCGTTACTATTTCCGGCCCTGACGGATATATTTATGATGCAGAAGGTATCAGTGGAGACAAAGTTGATTATTTGCTGGAACTGCGCGCCACTAATAACGACATTGTTGAACCATACGCACAGGAATTCGGGGCCAAATTTGTTGCCGGGAAACGACCGTGGGAAGTGCCGGTTGATATGGCAATGCCCTGCGCCACTGAAAATGAAGTTAACGCGGAAGATGCCAAAGAACTGGTAAAGAATGGATGCCAACTCGTGGCCGAAGCCTCCAATATGGGTTGTACCGCCGAAGCAGTTGAATACTTTTCACATCATATTGATTATGCACCTGGTAAAGCCGTGAATGCAGGAGGGGTTGCCGTATCGGGACTTGAAATGACCCAAAACAGCATGAGGCTGAACTGGACACGCGAAGAAGTGGATTTCAGGTTAAAACAAATCATGAAAGACATCCATGAAACCTGCGTGAACTATGGAAAAGAAGGCAGCAAGGTTGACTATGTGAAGGGCGCCAATGTTGGCGGATTTGTTAAAGTTGCCGAAGCCATGCTTGCCCAGGGAATCGTGTAATCCCTGCTGAAATTCACGTTTTTATCCTGAAATGCTTTAAAATTTAATCTTTTGATAAAGTTTAAAAGTGTTTCAGGATAATTTCGTTTTTTAGCTTTGTCGAAATTTTTTTTGACAATGCTGATTGATACTCACTCACATATTTATTCTGAAGATTTTCATGACGACATTGACGAAGTGTTGCAAAATGCTTATAACAATGATGTCAAAAAAATTATCCTCCCCAATATTGATTCAGGCTCTATCAAACGGCTGATCGACCTCAGTAATGCTTACCCCCATGTTTGTTACCCATTAATAGGGCTGCACCCGACCTCTGTTTCGGAAGATTACAAAGAAGAACTTTCGGTGGTGGAATACTGGCTCGACAAGCATAAATTTTATGGAATTGGCGAAATCGGAATCGATTTATACTGGGACCGATCCTGGTTTGAACAGCAAAAAGAAGCCTTTATTTACCAGATAAAACTTGCCAAAGCCAGGAAACTGCCCATCGTCATACATGTAAGGGAATCGTTCAATGAAGTATTTGAAATTGTAAAAGCCGAGCAGGATGGTTCGATGAAAGGCATTTTCCATTGTTTCAGCGGTAATGAAACAGAAGCGCAAAAAATTATTGATCTCGGATTTTTGCTGGGCATTGGCGGAGTAGTTACCTACAAAAACAGCAACTTAAAACAGGTTTTAAAAAGTGTGAGCCTTCATAATCTGGTAATTGAATCAGACGCACCATATTTGTCGCCCGAACCCAAAAGAGGGCGCCGCAACGAAAGTTCGTTTTTGGTTTACACCGCACAAAAAATTTCCGAAATATATGAACTCCCTATTAAAGAGATCGCTGAAATAACCACTTCCAACGCGCGGACTATATTCGGAATTTAATAAATTTGTGCCCGAAACAAACCAGTAAAATGAAACCGGGCAATAATGCAAAATCATCCGTTTTGATAATTTACACTGGCGGGACCATTGGTATGGTGCAACGCCCCGAATCAGGTACTTTGACCCCGGTAAAATTCGACCAGATTTTGAACGAAGTTCCGGAGTTAAACAAGTTCAATTACCACATTCAAACTATTACATTTTCTCCTGCACTCGATTCATCAAATATGACTCCGTCTGTATGGGTGAAGATTGCTCAGACTATCAAAAAAAATTACAACGATTTTGATGGCTTTGTTATTTTACACGGAACGGATACGATGGCTTATACTGCATCTGCTTTAAGTTTCATGTTCGAAAACCTTGACAAACCGATAATCCTGACCGGATCACAATTACCAATCGGCACAATCAGGACGGATGGGAAAGAAAACCTGATTACTTCGGTGGAAATTGCCGCGGCAAAAGAAAATGGGAAAAGTAAAGTACCTGAAGTCTGCATTTATTTTGATTTTAATTTATATCGTGGAAATCGTACTGTAAAACGCGATTCGGAACAATTCAGTGCCTTTCATTCGGTAAACTACCCGGCATTGGCAGTTGCAGGGGTCGATATCAGATACAGTAATGAGTTTATATACAAGCCTGAAAATAAGGGGATATTAAAAGTCAACACAAAATTTGACGACAATGTTGTGATACTTAAAATGTTTCCGGGTATCAGCGAAAAAGTATTCAGCTCAATCACCAATATTCAGGGATTAAAGGGAATCGTACTGGAAACTTTCGGGTCGGGAAATGTTCCCACTTCTCCCTGGCTGATTAATTGCATTAAAAAAGCTATAAAAAAAGGAATAATTATTTTAAATATCACCCAATGCGAGGGTGGCAGGGTAATAATGGGACAATATGAAACAAGCCTCGAGTTGTTAAATGCCGGTGTTGTTTCGGGAAAAGATATGACAACTGAAGCAGCAATAACCAAACTGATGTTCCTGTTGGGGCAGGGATTGAATAATCACGAAATAAAGTTCTATCTGAATAAAAGTTTACGGGGTGAAATTAGTGATTAACTTATTTATTTTACATTTTTTTATTAATTTGCAGCCCTCATTTTGAGGGCAAGTTCTTTGAAGATTTTGAAATTAGCTAATGATTAAGAATTAGCATTAAAACAACCTATAGTATTTTAATGAATAATTTTATTCTCATTTTAGTTAAATCAATAATTATTAAGGCTCTTGCATATTGAAAGAGTGATAAGGAGAGATGCAGGAGTGGCTTAACTGGCACGCCTGGAAAGCGTGTGTACTGCAAAACGGTACCGAGGGTTCGAATCCCTCTCTCTCCGCTTTGTGAAAAATTTCTGGGTTATAAAAGAATTTTTTGAACAAAAATCAATACAAACAAATTAGGGATTATTAATTAAAAATTTAAAACAATTATGAAAAGACTATTCGCGTTGATAGCAGTTTTCGGAGTGCTATTTTTTATGGCATCAAAAGTTGTGGTTGCGCAGGATTCAACCGCCACACAACCAGCCACAGCCCAGGTAGATGTAGCTACTGATAATGAAGAAGCTGCCGCTGCCAAAGCTGAAGAAGGACAATCATTCCACAGTGCCTTAA
The DNA here is from genome assembly GCA_029265875.1 of Prolixibacteraceae bacterium. GTDB lineage: Bacteria > Bacteroidota > Bacteroidia > Bacteroidales > Prolixibacteraceae > Draconibacterium. The sequence goes on along the minus strand of JAJUGS010000186.1, from coordinate 2,298 downwards.
AACAGAAATTTATTGAAGGTGGCCCGGAGTTTATGACTGCGGTATTACTTTCATTAATTCTTGGATTGGCCTTCTCAATTGAAAGAGTACTTTACCTGAATCTTGCTACCACCAACACAAAAAAATTGTTGAAAAATGTTGAAGAAGCATTGGAAACAGGAGGCATTGAAGCCGCCAAAGAAGTTTGCCGCAAAACACGTGGCCCTGTAGCCAGCATTTTCTATCAGGGACTTGACAGAGCCAATGAAGGAATGGATGTTGTTGAAAAATCAGTAATTGGTTATGGTGGCGTTCAGGCAGGTTTACTCGAAAGCGGATTAAGCTGGATTGCCCTTTTTATTGCTTTAGCCCCAATGTTAGGGTTCCTTGGAACAGTAGTAGGTATGGTTCAGGCTTTTGATGCGATTGAAGCAGCAGGTGACATCAGTCCCTCATTGGTTGCCGGTGGTATTAAAGTTGCTTTGATTACAACAATCGGTGGTTTGATTTCTGCTATCATCCTGCAGGTATTCTACAACTATTGTATGAACAAAATTGACTCACTTATCAACACAATGGAAGATGCTTCAATCTCGTTATTAGATCTTCTTGTAAAACACAACCTGAAAAAATAATAACTCCATGAATAAGACTGGAAAATACGTTTCTATCTTCATGTGGGTCATTATCGTTATCACTGCAATTTTGGCAATCTCGTTTGTAACCAACATCAGTGATAACAAACAAGATCCAACCATGAACAGTTGGTTGAGTACCAACTTAATGTGGACCTACATTTTAATTATCTTCAGCATAATTGTAATGGTAGTGTTTGCCATTTATCAAATGGTAACCGACTTTGCGGCCGCAAAAAAAGGATTAATGTCTATTGCTTTTATGGGCATTATTTTACTAATTTCTTATGTAATGGCATCAGATGCAATGCCAACTTTTTTTGGTGCACAGAAATTTATTGACAATGGCACTGTGACACCGAAAGTGATGAAATGGGTGGATACAGGTTTAATTGCAACCTACATTGTATTGGGAATTTCTGTAGTATCTATTTTATATGCTTCAGTATCCCGTTTATTAAAGTAAGTTAATCAAGGAAAATTATGGGTAAGGGTAAAAAGAAATTACCGGAAGTACCGGCAGCATCATTGGCAGATATTGCCTTTATGTTGTTAATCTTTTTCCTTGTAGCCACTCAAATGAACGTGGATAACGGTCTGGAGAGAAGGCTCCCGCAATGGGTTGAAGAAGAACAGCAGCAAGATCAGGACGTGAATGAGCGTAATGTTTTTGTTGTACTCGTCAACCGCAATAACGACCTGCTCGTTGAAAACGAATGGTCAAGTGTTGCAGAATTGCGCGAAAAGGCAAAAGAATTTATGGCAAATCCGAATGATGACCCAAATCTTCCAGAAAAAGAGTTGAAAGACATTCCGATTTTTGGTCCAACTATGGTCTCTAAAGGAGTAATTTCCCTGCAAAATGACCGTGATACCAAATACGAAATGTACATCGCAGTTCAAAACGAACTGGTTGGTGCAATCAACGATTTAAGGAATGAATTGGCTTTAAGTAAGTTTGGAAGAACATTCGACAAATGTGATGAAGAACAACAGGATGCCATAAAAGAGATATATCCATCAAGGATCTCGGAAGCAGAACCAAAACAGGTTAAAAAATAAGGAGGACGTTAAAATGAGCAAATTTAAAAAAGATGGAGGTAAAGAACTTCCGCCGATTTCAACAGCCTCGCTGCCTGACATAGTATTCATGCTTCTGTTCTTCTTTATGGTGGTTGTTCAAATGAGGGATGTTTCATTAATGGTGAAAGTTAAAGTTCCTGCAGCAACTGAAATAAACAAGATTGAAAAGAAATCATTGGTAAGCTATATTTACATTGGCGAACCACTTCAGCAATATCGCAAAATATATGGAACAGCATCCCGTATCCAATTAAACGATAAATGGGCTGGTGTTTCTGACATTCAAGACTTTATTATTGTTGAAAGGGAAGCCAGGGATGAAGCTGAAAGGCCACAAATGATTACAGCTTTGAAAGTTGATGAAAACACAAAAATGGGTATAGTTGCCGACGTAAAAACAGAATTACGAAAAGCAGCAGCGCTTCATATTTTGTATTCTTCACGAAAAGTATCTGAATTGGGGAAATAAAATCCTGATGATAAATAACTAAAAAAGAGGCTATCCTTGCCAAAGGATTGCCTCTTTTCTTATAAGTTAAAGTTATCAAACACAATACTTAGCATCAAAAAGGTTTAAAAATAATCGACAAACTTTTCAATC
>JAJUGS010000364.1 GCA_029265875.1 Prolixibacteraceae bacterium | reverse complement strand
CCACGCCAATACCCAGCGAAATTAGAATAAACGTTGCTTTTGTGCCAAAATTAACAGTTTGAATGAGATTTTGAATATATAATTCGTTATCGGTGATATTGGAAAGCGACATAAATCCCAGCATCATTTTATAGATGAAGAATCCCGGGATCATGGGAATTACCGATGGAATGTAGAAAACAAGCGGGGGGCTGTTTTTAAAATGGGCCATCTGGATGCTGATAATCCCGATAACAATAGCTGCCAGAAAAGAAGCAAGTACAATTCCCACCTCGAAATACATGGTGCCAAATTTTATGAAACCGCCGGTTGCTCCCAAAATAATAATGGGTAAGATGGTGCGTTGCGGGACATTGAACAGAATCCCGAAACCTGCTGCGGCAACTCCGGCAGCCAGACTTTTTATGATGATTTCCAGTATTTCCATGGTCAGAAATTAAAAATTACCCTCGCTGTGAAAACCCCCATTGCAATGGCAAAAGCAATGATTAAAGTGTTGAACAACCTCACAAGCCCGTTCTGCGTGTTGCCGTCCATCATGTCGGTCACCGCGTTGATCATCGGCACTCCCGGTACCAGAAATAATACGGAAGTGGAGAATGCCGCATCGGGGTGACTGCCAATCGCAAAAAACTCGGCAGTTCCGGCAATCAGCGATGCCACCAGCGAAGCAAAATAAATACTGATGTAAGGATTGAATTTCTTTTTTACAGCAGTCTGCCTGGTGTATAAACCGGCAAATGTAGCCACAAAAGTTACCGCCATATCGGGAAGTCCGCCGCCAAAAATCCGGCAGAAAGCCGCTCCTGCAAGCCCTACCATGGTCAGTACTATCCATCGCGGATAGTGTGGAAGTTTTTTCAGGCGGCGCAGTTCGTTTTCAATCTGTTCAACGGTCCAGTTTTCTTCCAGCACGCGCCAACTCATGCGGCTGACACCACTTACCAGCTTGAAATTCACCCCGTGGGGCGAGGTTCGTTTCAGCCTGCTTACCAAATGTTGCTTTTCTTCGTCAATCACGGTTACCATCAATGCCCGCTGCGTAATCAGCAACTCAATTTTAAAACCTAAGCCATTTGCCAGCCGTTCCAAAGTCAGCCGGGTGCGGTGCGTACTGGCTCCCGAACTCATCAGGGCAGCTCCCACATCGAGTAATACGTTGCCAACCCGGGGCGCCAAAGTTGAATCAATTTTTGTTTCCAATCCAAGAATTATTATTCTGCAAAAATAGGTCAAATATATGGTTGCAGTTGCCCTGCAGCACGAATTCGCGCTGTTTTAACCTGAATTTAAACCTTTCCCGGCATCACCGGGGGTTATTCATATTAAGTCCTTTCAGGACTTTTACGGAATGGGTTAGTTTATTAAATTGTATAAAAATATCCCTAAGGGATAATCTGTGAATAACCGTGGGTAAAACCCACGGATGAAGTGGAGCAGAAACTACTGCCCAGAAAGGGGTGAATAATAAACACCAAATAAAGAAACAACAATGTCAAGCTATCGTCAGATTTTATATCACATCGTATTTCGGACAAAAGACAGTAAAAAAGCACTGCCGCTTGAAAAAAGTGAAGAATTGTACAAATACATCTGGGGGATTATAAAAAACAAAAACGGATTTCTGTACCGGATAAATGGAATGGAAGAACACATTCATATACTGTCTGATTTACATCCTTCTGTTGCTTTGGCTGATTATATCAGAGATATAAAAACTGCTTCATCGATTTGGCTCAAACAAAATGAAAATTTTCCTGATTTTGAAGGTTGGGCTGACGAGTATGCAGGATTGACATATTCCTGGAAGGACAAAGACATTATTATCAATTACATAAAAAATCAACGGGAGCATCATAAAATGTCGTCATTTGAAGATGAATACAGAAAAATTTTGGAAGAACATGGGATTAAACCAGATGAGCGATATTTTCCATAATGATGTGGTTTATTCAACCCCATTGGGGCTGAGGTCTGTGGCAGGCTGTATATCCCCCGGTTCCGCAGGCTCCACCGGGGGTTATTCATATTAAGTCCTTTCAGGACTTTTACGGAATATGCTCGTTTATTAAGTAGCAGGGAAATATCCCGAAGGGATAAACTGTGAATAACCGTGGGTAAAACCCACGGATGAAGTGGAGCAGAAACTACTGCCCTGAAAGGGTTGGACAAATAAACAACTATGTTCAACCCATCAGGGGCTGAGGTTTGCGGGTGTTCCGTGTCCCCCGGTTCCGCAAGCTTCACCAGGGGTTACTCACAGAAAGTCCTTTCAGGACTTTTTTGTAAAAAGAGCCATTGATTAAATTGCAGGAAAATATCCCGAAGGGATAAACTGTGAATAACCGTGGGAGAAACCCACGGATGAAGATGAAAGAGGAGAAACAAACAGCCCCGAAGGGGTTGAATTCTGTCATAAATTGCTACCCGAAAAACCTGTACTTTCGTTCAATCAATTCAAAACCTGAAAAATGAAATCACATTTTGCCATTTTCCTGTTTTTTCTGTTGGTTGTTCCGTCGGTTGCTTTTTCACAATATTACAATGCCGGACAGAAATACACTTTTGCCCTTGGGGAGAATGATTTTCTGTTAAACGGAAAACCTTTTCAAATGCGTGCCGGCGAAATTCATCCCGACCGTATTCCGCCCGAACATTGGAGAAACCGCATCCAGCTTGCCAAGGCGATGGGACTGAATACCATTGCCTGTTATGTTTTCTGGAGCAACCACGAGACTGAGGAAGGGAAATATGATTTCACCACCTGGAACCGGAATCTTGCCCGGTTTTTAACCATCGTTAAAGAAGAGGGAATGTTTGTTTTTCTGCGCCCCGGGCCTTATTGCTGTGCCGAATACGATTTTGGTGCCATACCGCCTTACCTGCTGAAGTACCCCGATATTAAAATCCGCTGCATGGACCCGCGGTATACAGTGGCTGCCGAAAGGT
>JAJUGS010000210.1 GCA_029265875.1 Prolixibacteraceae bacterium | reverse complement strand
GCCAAACCACTGCCGGTGGTTATATTATGAGCCTTTTGGTGCTTACCGCTGCTGTGATGAAAGCTGATGGAAAAGTATTGCGTTCGGAACTTGACTATGTAAAAAAATTCCTGGTGCATAACTTTGGTGAAGCATCTGCCTCCGAAGGCGTAAAACTTTTACGCGATTTGCTGGAACAAACCATTCCGGTTGATGCCGTTTCGAACCAGATTAAACAAAACATGAACTACTCTGCCCGGTTGCAACTCCTTCATTATCTTTTTGGAATTGCCCAGGCCGACAATGTAATTGAACTGAAAGAAAAAGAGATAATTTCTGTAATTGCCCGCGAAATGGGAATTTCGAGCCAGGATTTTGAATCGATTCAGGCCATGTTTATTCCCAATACCGATGGCGATTACAAAATACTGGAAGTGGAGCGAACCGCCACCGACGAAGAAATCAAAAAAGCGTATCGCAGAATGGCCATGAAATATCACCCCGACAAAGTAAGCCACCTGGGCGACGACTTCCAGAAAGCTGCGCACGAAAAATTCCAGAGCGTAAACAAAGCCTACGAAGCCATAAAAAAAGAAAGAGGAATTGTTTGATGCCGGATACTGGATGCTGGATGCTGGATTCTTGATATTTAGATTGAAAAATGGCGCTGAAATAATGAAAGTAATTTCGACAAACATCGGCAAAGCGAGAGACATTGAGTGGAATGGCAAAATTGTGAGAACCGGAATTTTTAAGTTTCCGGTTGGTGAACCACTTATTCTGGGTAACGAAGACGTTAAAAACGACGAGGTGATCGACCGCCGCTACCACGGTGGCACTGAAAAAGCCTGCTACCTGTATTCTGCCGATCATTACAGTTATTGGAAACAGTTTTATCCCGAACTGGAAATGCCCTATGGGATATTTGGCGAAAACCTCACCGTGGAGGGCCTTCACGAAGCACAGATAAATATTGGCGATATTTTTGAAATTGGGGATGCTGTGGTTCAGGCAACACAACCCCGGCAACCCTGTTTTAAACTCGAATTCAGGTTTCCTGATCCGGGTATTGTAAAACGTTTTGTTGACTCAGGATTTCCGGGTGTTTATTTGCGGATTCTGAAAAATGGAACTGTAAAAAATGGAGACCCGGTTCGGCTTGCCAAACGCCAGGACTCCATTTCTGTTCAAAAAGTATTTCAATTGATCTATGCAGCCGAATTCGACAGGGAAGCTGTTGAAACAGCCGTCAACGACCCGTTTATCGCCCCAAGTTGCCGGAAAGACCTGCTGAAAAGATGGGGCAGTTATCTTTCCTGATTATACTCAGGCTGTGCGCGCAACGTCACAAACGTTGTTCCGGTATTCTGCAATAATATCCTTCACCTGTGTAGGTGCAACACGCCCGTACACTTTTTCACCCACGGTAACCACTGGTGCAAGTCCGCAGGCGCCCACACAACGCAGGCAATTCAGCGAGAATTTGCCATCGCTGGTGCTCTCTCCCACTTCCACCTTTAACTGCCTTTTGAATTCACTCAAAACCTGCTCTGCACCCCGCACATAACAGGCGGTTCCCATACAAATCGAAATCGGAAATTCGCCCTTTGGGATCATGGTAAAAAAGCTGTAAAATGTTACAACGCCATAAACTTTGGCCACCGATGTTTTCAGTTCACGGGCAATCACTTCCTGCACTTCGGCAGGTAAATACCCCAGTTTCCCCTGTACTTTGTGCAAAACATTGATCAGTTCGCTCTCCTTGTTATCAAACTCGGCGCATACTTCTTTTATAATGTTGATTGTATTATCTGATAATTTAATTTTTGGCATGATCGATAATTTTAAACTGACTTCTGATTATTCTCTCGTTAAAACATCCACACATTTCCATCACGTTCTGTCGAAGTACTCGGTATGCAACAGGTGATGCGACTTCTCGCTCAGCGGATGACCAAGAAACTCTTCATATAGTTTCTGGATGTACGGATTTTCGTGCGATTTCCGGATAGCTTTTTTACTGTCTTCCTCATAAATAGCCCGTTGCCGTTTTTTGATTATTTCGGCATTTCCATGATGATAAGGCTGTCCGCCGCCACCAATGCAACCACCCGGGCAGCTCATTATTTCGATGGCATGAAACTCGCTTTTACCAGCCTGAATTTCTTCCAGTAATTTACGGGCATTTCCCAAACCATGTGCAATACCAATGTTGATGGGCAGCCCGTCGAAATCGATGGTTGCCTTTCTGATTCCATCCATACCACGCAGTTCATCAAAATTCAGTCGGGGCAGTTCTTTTTTGGTATGAAGTTCATAAGCGGTTCTCACGGCTGCCTCAATCACACCACCCGTTGTACCGAAAATTACGCCCGCTCCGGTTGATTCGCCCAGCGGATGATCAAAATCTTCGGAAGGCAAACTGTTAAAATTGATATTCGAAATCTTGATCAATGCCGCGAGTTCGCGTGTTGTGATGGCATAATCCACATCCGGGTTTTTATTTACCTTGAACTCATCACGCTGGCATTCATATTTTTTAGCCACGCAAGGCATGATAGAAACCACCACCAGGTCTTCGCGTTTAATGCCCAGTTTTTCGGCGAAATAGGTTTTGGCAATAGAGCCAAACATCTGTTGTGGCGACCGTGCTGTTGACGGGATATCCAGCATATCGGGAAACTGGTGTTCAAAAAACTTCACCCAGGCCGGGCAGCACGAAGTCAGAATCGGAAGTTTTACTTCTTTGTCACCTTCCAGGTAACGGCCCAACCGGTTGAGCAATTCGGTCCCCTCTTCCATAATGGTGAGGTCGGCGGCAAAATCGGTATCAAAAACATAATCAAAACCCAATCTGCGCAAAGCTGCCACCATTTTTCCGGTAACCAGCGTTCCGGCTTCCAGGTCGAATTCCTCACCCAAAGCGGCACGAACAGCCGGAGCCGTTTGTACAATCACTGTTTTTGTGGGATCAGAAAGTAAACGCACCACTTTTCCGGTGTCATCCACTTCGGTAAGCGCACCCGTCGGACAAACAGCAACACACTGTCCGCAATACGTACAAACCGAGTGGTCGAGGTTCATCTCGAAAGCCGGAGAAACCACCGAGTTAAATCCACGGTTGATGGCCGACAAAACACCCACTGTCTGCACTTCGTTACACATCATTTCGCACCGGCGGCACATGATACATTTATCCACATCGCGGATAATCGACGGCGAGGTATCTTTTCTGTAATGCGATTGTTCGCCCTGATAATGAATCTGCCTGATCCCCAGCTTGTGGGCCATACTTTGCAAATCACAATTTCCTGATTTGGCACAAATCAGGCAATCTGTCGGGTGATCTGAAAGAATCAGCTCCATCACGGTCCTTCGTGCATTGATTGCCCTGATGGAATGGGTGTTCACCACCATTCCTTCGTTGACTTCGGTACAACAGGCCGGCGCCAGGTTTCTCCGGCCCTGCACTTCCACCACGCAAATCCGGCAACCACCGGGTTTGTTTTCAATATTCAGGTCATCAAGTTTCATGTAGCAAAGCGTGGGCACATGCACACCAATTCCCTTTGCCGCCTCCAGAATGGTGGTTCCCTTTTTCACCACCACCGGTTTATTGTCTATCGTAAGATTGATTACATCCATGTTTTTCTGATTTTCAGGTTAGGTTAAACTGATTGCATTGAATTTACATTTTTCGAAACAAACACCGCATTTAATACACAGCGACTGGTCGATGAAATGTGCCACCCGCCGTTCGCCGGTAATGGCGCCCACCGGACAATTGCGGAAACACAGCGTGCATCCGGTGCACAATTCGGGATTGATTTCGTACCTCACAAGTGCCTTGCACTGACCCGCCGGACATTTCCCTTCGTTAACATGGGCCAGGTATTCGTCCATGAAATTATTCAGGGTTGAAAGTACCGGGTTGGGTGACGATTGCCCGAGTCCGCACAACGAGGTATCTTTTATCACCTCGCTTAAAACACGTAACCTGTCAATATCTTCCGGCGTCCCGTTTCCTTCGGTGATACGGGTGAGAATTTCGTGCAGCCTTTTGTTGCCGATACGGCAGGGATTACATTTTCCGCACGATTCTTCGAGTGTAAACTCGAGGTAAAAACGGGCGATGGAAACCATGCAATCATCCTCGTCCATCACAATCATACCCCCCGATCCCATCATCGAACCCGCTTCAACCAGGTTATCGTAATCGATAGGAGTGTCGAGGAATTTTTTGGTAAGACAGCCCCCCGACGGCCCCCCGGTTTGCACCGATTTAAACTGTTTGCCGTCTTTTATTCCGCCGCCAATATCGTAAATCACTTCGCGAAGGGTGGTTCCCATCGGAACTTCAATCAACCCCACATTGTTGATTTTCCCGGCCAGGGCAAAAACCTTGGTTCCTTTTGATTTTTCGGTTCCGATTTTATTAAACCAGTTTGCCCCTTTGTTAATAATTACCGGAATATTGGCAAAAGTTTCAACGTTGTTTACATTGGTGGGCTTGCCATTGTAACCCGAAACCGATGGGAATGGCGGTTTTACGGTGGGTTCGCCACGCAGGCCTTCCATCGAATGGATTAAAGCGGTTTCCTCGCCACAAACAAAAGCACCGGCTCCATACCGCAATTCTATTTTGAAACTAAATCCTGTACCCAGGATGTCATTTCCCAAAAGGCCATATTCTTCGGCCTGGCCGATGGCAATTTTCAATCTTTCGATGGCGAGCGGGTATTCAGCCCTGATGTAAACAAGCCCTGTGTCAGCACCAATACAGTAACCGCAAATAATCATGGCTTCAATCACGGTATGCGGGTCGCCTTCCAGAATCGAGCGGTCCATAAAAGCTCCCGGGTCGCCCTCATCGGCATTACAAACCACGTATTTCTGGTCGTTCTGCACATTGCGTGTGATTTCCCATTTCAAACCTGTGGGGAAACCGCCACCGCCACGGCCACGCAAACCTGAATCTTTTATTTCTTTGATCACCTCTTCGGGTGTCATTTCGGTGAGGCATTTTCCGAGTGCGGCATAACCATCGCGCCCGATGTACTCATCAATATTTTCAGGATTGATAAAACCGCAGTTCCTCAACGCAATCCTGATTTGTTTTTTGTAGAAATCAATATTGGTGGCGGTTGTCACCTCGTAATCGTTTTTCGGGTTTTTGTACAGGAGGCGTTTTACAGGGCGACCTTTTATAATGTGTTCCATAACAATGTCCTTTGCATCCGAAGGTTTTACTTCGGTGTAAAAGGTATTGTCGGGCAGCACTTTCACAATGGGGCCTTTTTCGCAAAACCCGAAACACCCTGTCAACAAAACCTGTACTTCCTGGTCGAGATCGTATTCACTCAGGTATTGATCAAGCTGGTTTTTTATTTCACTGCTTTCGGATGCCTTGCAACCGGTGCCTCCGCAGATCAACAAATGCATTCTGTAATCGGTCATAGCTGAAAGTTTGTTTTTTATTCGTCGATGGTTTTGAAAGTAACCGGTATTATTCCGTCGATGAGTTGCCCTTTTTTGATGTAAACATCGATTATTTCGGCAGCTTTTGTTTTATTCACAAACCCGAAAACCACCGGGGCTTTGTTGGGCAGAATTACTTCCACTGTAGGTTCGGCATAGCAATATCCCATGCAACCGGTTTGAGTTACCAAAGCATCGATTGCCTGTAATTCGAGTTCTTCGACGAAAAATTTCATGGTTTCGCGGGCACCTGAAGCAATACCGCAGGTTGCCATTCCCACTTTGACCTGGATCATCTGATCGGGATTCTGGCTGTTTTCACGCAGTTTAATTTTCGACTGAACCTCTTCCCTTAGTTTTTTTAAATCGGCAAGTGAAGTGATTTTTGACATGGTTATAATTTTTGGTTATTATTTCGTATTTATTGCAACATTGGCTGCATGAAAAGTAGCGGATTGTGTGGTTGCGAACCTATCCCCTATTACTGACCTTGCCAGCAGGAACCGAGCTTGCAAATTGCACTTAAACCGCTATGTTTTATGACCGCGTGTATGCACCGTTTTTTTATTTTTTTCTTAATCCTACAGCTCCAAAAGCGCCAAATGGATGTTCTTTTTCTGGAATGGATTTTTCAACCAGAAATGTTTCTTGAAATCCAGCTAAATGAATTCCATCTCCTATTTTTAAAGCATTATTATTGTCAATATTGTAAACACATGCGTTTTTTAAAATATTAGAATTATAGCTTATATCTAAATTGTCTTTTGAATATAAAATCATGTCTGGCAAATAGAATTGTTCCATTCCATGTGAGTGAACTTCTATTTCATTATCCGATTTTACCAATTGTGTGTTTACAAATAAATTAAAAACATCTGTTAATACTAAATCATGTTTATCCAGGAGAAATGACAACTTACTTGATGGGATATACGAATGAGCAGAAACATTAACAAATCCAATTGCTTTATAATGACTAAATATAGAGATTAACAATTTGGCAGTAAAAATAACTCTGTCAATCTTATTATCAGAGCCAAACATGTACTCTAATTCTAAATTGGCTTTATGCGAACCCAAAGCCAATGCTTGCTCATCTGTAATTGATTCATTTGCTGTGAATCCATTTTTTGAGGCATCTATTAAAATGTCAGTAAAACCTTTACTAAGGGAACAATGATTAAGCTTTATCATTAGGTTATGAATACCATTGCCCAAAAGATAAATTCTTTGTTGGTCATTATCCTTTTTTAAATCATTGGTCTCGCCACAGGCTATTTTAGTTTGCCAAGTATTAAAAAATTCTTTCACTAAATCATCTGAATTAAAGGAATCTAAATCAGATAAAGGAATTATCAAACGAATATAAGACGGTTGAATCTTTGGTTTACTTTTTAAAAAATTAAATAATCTAAATCCAACAACAATTAGAATTAAAAATCCAGTTATTATTAATGCTATTTTCATTTATATATAATTAATTATCTTGTCGTTGAGCTATTTAATAAGGTGCATAACTCCTTTATGTTGTTCCTGATTAGTCCGGTAATGGCTTCCCTAATTTCGGCACTTTGCAGCGAAACATCGCCCGTTGCTTCCCTGATATCGTCGGAAGAAACACGGAAATTTCCTTTTTCAGTCCGGTAATCCAATACCAGGTTCACGTTTTCATTTCCCAGCAAGGTCAGGTAAAAAACATCCCAGATTTCGCCAAGCGGTGGTTTGTCGATGTTGGTCAGCCGAAACGTAGCCTCCACCTCGGTCCCTTTTCCTTTTTCCGATTTCAGGCTGAATTTGCCTTCTGCCTGTTCTGCATTTTGCTTCAGCAGCGGAAGTCCCAAACCTACTTTCCGGGTTTTCCGCGATGTAAAGAACGGATTAGCTGCCTGCTTTAACTCCTCCTCACTCATCCCGCAACCGTCATCGGTAATTTTC
>JAJUGS010000398.1 GCA_029265875.1 Prolixibacteraceae bacterium | reverse complement strand
GTCATTTCGAACGTAGTGAGAAATCTTTTGCATTGAAATACAGATGTTTCGACTTCGCTTCTATGTTGTAAAGCAAATTTATTCCATTCTTTTTTAATTTTTTAACTATAAAATCATGCTTCTATTAGCAGATGACCCATCTTATATTATAATTGGCACTGCAAGATCCTGTTATATTTTGTTCTTTAAAAAGGGCCGTATTCTCAGTAAAAGCAGACGTTTTTTCTACAAAAGCTGCAAGCGAAGTCATACGGACCCTTTGTTTTTAATGGATTTTATAGTAATTATTTTTTCTTTTAAGCATATTGCCTAACCTGGTATGGTTTTTCATTTATAAGCACATACATTATCCGGGCTACAAGTTTTCTTGCTATCCTTATAATAGCTTTATTTTCATCCATACGTTTTTTTAACTGTAAATAATCGTGTAATAAAGGAGGATCGTGGCGAATGGCCATCCAGGCACTTTCAACAATTGCCCCTTTTAAAAATTTGTTGCCCCTGGTGGTAATATTACCAACTCTTTCCTTTTCTCCCGAAGAGTTTGAGGTTGGAATTAATCCAATATAACCACAGAACTTATCCAAGGTACTGAACCTTTTTATTGATTCGATTTCCGTTAATATTTTCATGGCAGTGACCAAGCCTATTCCGGGTATAGTTCTTAATAAATCAACAAACATTTTATACGGCTCTTTTTAGCTGATTCACGAACTTTCCTTGTCGCTTGTTTCTTTAATTCTTTAACCTTTAAACATTCTTCAATATAAAATTGAAGTGTCCAGTTTCCTTGTTCGCTTTTTAACTTAATTGTTCTTAACCAATTATAAAAATCCTTTGACCAATGATTATTGTCACTGCTGAATTCCTGTGGATATTCAATCCCATAGAAATTAAGTTTGGCTTTTACCTTGTTTTTATGCCTGGTATAGCTTTTTGAAATATCATGGAGCAAACGCACCAAATGACGGGATTCAATTCCTTCGTCTGTCGGGATATATATCGGTTCTAACAAATTGCTCCGCAAAGCCCGGGCTATCTTCAAACAATCCCTCGGGTCGGTTTTGAACTCTTTATCTTTATGACTGGTGGGAACATCAGCAGGATTCACAACTAAACAATTTATACCTTGTTGCGCAAGTTGCTTCTGAATCCAAAAACCACAAAAACCAGCTTCATACGCGCAATAAAATTCCGCTCCAGGATAATTCCTGTTAAGATAATTCACCAAAATATCAGGTTTTGCTTTCTGTGTAAATGTTTTCAACGCAATGTCAGTGTGATAAACTCCCACTTTCCAATCTTTTTTATGAGTATCAATTCCTACAAAAATCTTTTCTCCTTTAAAACTAAATTTCGTACTTTGTTCCATTGTAAGCATAAGTTGCAGATTTTAAGTGTTGATAATTCTTTTTATACGTTTTACTTAATTTCTTGTGACTTATGCTTTACAAACATAGGGTCTCAACATGACAAAGAAACTTGAAAGTTTACTTTTTGGTCAGCCTCCTTCCCTATCATAAATTTCCTGATTATCTTGTTTTTATAACAACTGAAGCCCCTTTCAGTCCTTCGGCAGTTGCTTTTACCTTTATTTTCCCAGGAGTGGTTTCAGGTTGAATAATTGCCAGACAAATTCCCTGGTAAGTTTTTTTCCGGGGTTGCTGAAAGCTCGACATATCCCGCGGGTCGCCACTGCCAACTCCGGCCAGTTTCCCATTTCCCGAAACTTCAAAATTTACAATTGTATTGTCGGCATCAGGAACAATATTCCCATCGGCATCAAGAATTTCGGCCATTATATAAGACAAATCGTTATGGTCGGCATTGATTTTTTTTCTGTCGGCAACCAGCCGGATGGCGGCAGGTTTTCCGGTGGTTTTGAGTGTTTGCGAAGCGGTTTCCTTACCATCATCAAAACAGCGTGCAACCAGCGTTCCGGCTTCGTAAGGAACTTCAAAAGTGGCAGTAATCGATTTTCCCAAATCCACTTTCTGTTCGCCCACAGTTTTACCGTTCAGTTCAAGTTTCACCAACTGGCTTCGTGTGTAAACATGTACCTGGAATTTTTCACCTTCGTGTCCTTCCCAATTCCAGCTTTTCAGCTCATCCGGAAATCCCCAGTTGCTCACAGCCTCTCTTTTCCCTT
>JAJUGS010000095.1 GCA_029265875.1 Prolixibacteraceae bacterium | reverse complement strand
TTACGGTAAATTTACCGCTTTCGTAATCCTTTATCCGAGCCTTTTTGAATTCTTCACTGAAAACTCTTCTCGAGTTAATTTCAACTTTTTTTATTCCCATTTTTTGACCTAATTTTGGTCAACCTATTTCAGGGACGGACATCTGAAACTCTACTCTCTCCATTCCAATAGGTTATCAACCCGCAAAACAATCTTTTCGTTGTCGAGCAGCCATTTGATGATTCTGCGCATTTTATGCTGATCACCTTCAAGTTCCAGCAATAGTTTTTCGTAAGTACAGGGATTTTCCAGCAAACGTTTTACTTCGGCACTTACCCGTTCAAACTCGTAATTGGTCAGTTCGAGTTGCTCCAGCGATTTGCAAACATCGCAGGTCCCGCAAGCCGGGGCATCCTTTTCGCCAAAATACGACAACAAAATCCGGCTCCGGCAGGTTGTAGTACTGGTGGCATAATCAATCACCGCGTCAATTCTTTTCTGAAACTCGGCTTTCCTTGCCCCATAGTTTTCTTTTGAAATTTTCAGCCTGTCGATCGAAATTCTTTCTTTATTAAAATAAATATACGGGGTGTTGTTTTGCGGAACATATTCGATAATTTTTGATTGCCGCAAATGTTTCAGATATTGGTAAACCTGCTCACGCGAAATCCCCGACCTTTTAGCCAGCAGTTCTTCATCGATATGCACAAAACCGGTAAACAAACCCGTGTACGAACGCAACAAAAGTTTAATAAACCCATCCATTGCAGCATTGGCAATCTGGTATTTATACAAATCGTCGCGGTTCACTGTAAAATAAACCCTCGAAGGATTGTCAACTTCTTCGGTAAACTCCAGGTAGCCCTCCATCTGTAAAAACTTCAGGCTGTTGTAAACCATTGCCTGCTGCAATTTATAGGCTTGCGCAAATTCCTGGAGTTGAAATCCAAAAGTCTGCCCCTTTCCAAATCCTTCTGCAACCTGTAAAAAATTACAAAGCGAATTGTACACCTTTTTTATCTGGGCCACATCGGGAAAAGCAACCGTAACCTGTTTTTTCAGTTTTGTTTTATCGGCATTGTTGTAAAGTAATACCGCTGCCGATTTCTTTCCATCGCGCCCTGCCCTGCCGGCTTCCTGAAAATAAGCTTCGAGCGATTCGGGCGGTGTAAAATGAATTACAAACCGAACATCGGGTTTATCGATTCCCATACCAAAGGCATTGGTAGCCACAATCACCCTTTTTTTACCGCTGATCCAGGCATCCTGTTTTTCACTTCTTACCGAAGTGGTTAATCCAGCGTGGTAAAAATCGGCGCTGATTTTATTTTTCACCAGTTCGGCTGCAATTTCGTGGGTCGCTTTCCGGCTGCGGACGTAAACAATCCCCGAGCCTTTTACCTTTTGAAGTGTTTCAAGTAAATAACCATTTTTGTTTTCCACATTCCGCACCAGGTAGCTCAGGTTTTCACGCTGAAAAGAAACCTGGTGAACATTTTTCTGTTTAAACCCCAGTTTTTCCTGGATATCGACAACCACTTCGGGGGTGGCGGTCGCCGTTAAAGCAAGAATGGTAACACCCGGCAAAATCTTTCTGATGCGGATTATATTCAGGTAACTCGGCCTGAAATCGTAGCCCCATTGCGAAATACAATGCGCCTCGTCAACCGCCACAAGGTTAACCTGCATTTTTGCCAGGCGTTCGGTAAAATTTTCAGAATCAAGCCTTTCAGGCGAAACATATAAAAACTTGTAATCGCCCCAGACGGCATTATCGAGGATGATTTTTATCTCGGCCGGCGACATTCCGCTGTGAACCATCAGCGCTTTGATTCCTTTGGCATTCAGCTTTTCAACCTGGTCTTTCATCAAGGCAATCAGCGGAGTGACAACAATGCAGATTCCATCACGCGAAAGTGAAAAAACCTGAAAAGTAACCGATTTTCCTCCTCCGGTTGGCATCAGCCCGAGTGTATCTTTCCCCTGGGCAACCGATTGGATAATTTCAAGCTGCAAAGGCCTGAAATCGGGAAAACCCCAGTAACGGGTTAATATTTGCCGGTAAAGTTCCATCATCACAAATTAAGAAATCATTTTGTTGTTTAATCCATTAATCGAACAAGAATTTTTTATGCTTTTATAACGAAAAATTGTGCAGACAATTTTTGTCAGGGTTAAACCTGACAAAACCGACTTTTTTGTCGGCTTTCGCCAGCCCAAAGGGCAAATTACGTAAAAACGTAATTTGGGTTTAACAATTTTTATTGACCATTTCGCTTGCCTGCCGCAATTTATACGAGGTGGATTCGCTAATTTTTGTAGTTTTGCGCATTGTTTTATCTAAATAAAATTAACATGTCGTTCCTGATTGATAAAGTAGAATTTGAGGGTTTAACCTACGATGATGTTCTCCTGATTCCATCTTACTCTGAAGTTTTGCCCCGCGAAGTGGACCTTACTTCGAAATTTACCCGGAATATAGTGATTAATACGCCAATAGTCAGCGCAGCCATGGATACGGTTACCGAATCGAAAATGGCGATTGCCATTGCGCGCGAAGGCGGTATCGGGGTGATTCACAAAAACATGGGAATCATGGAGCAGGCCCATCAGGTAACTACCGTAAAACGGGCAGAAAACGGGATGATTTACGATCCCATCACCATCACCCCCGATAAAACCGTTGCCGATGCACTAAGCCTGATGGCACAATATAAAATTGGAGGAATTCCGGTTGTCAACGAAACGGGGATTCTGGTTGGAATCGTTACCAACCGCGACCTCCGTTTTGAAAGAAACATGAACCGCCAGATCAGCCAGGTGATGACAAAGGAAAACCTGATTACCACCACCGAATCGACTAACCTCGAAAAAGCTGCCGATATTCTTCAGAATTATAAGATCGAAAAACTGCCGGTGGTTGATAAAAACAACAAATTGATCGGGTTGGTAACCTATAAAGACATTACCAAGGCAAAAGATAAACCGAACGCCTGCAAAGACTTTAAAGGACGTTTACGCGTGGCCGCCGGTGTTGGCATTGCTGCCGATACAATTGACCGTGTGGACGAACTTGTAAAAGCCCAGGTGGATGCATTGGTGATTGATACTGCCCACGCTCACTCAAAAGGCGTTTTCGAAATGTTGAAGGCTATTAAAAAGAAATATCCTGAAACCGAGATTGTGGCCGGAAATATTGGCACTGCCGAAGCCGCTATCGAACTGGTAAAACTGGGTGCCGATGCAGTAAAAGTGGGAATTGGCCCGGGTTCAATTTGTACAACCCGCATCATTGCCGGCGTTGGAATTCCACAATTGTCAGCCGTTTACAATGTGGCAAAAGCCATCAAAGGTTCTGGTGTTCCGGTAATTGCCGACGGTGGAATCCGTTATTCAGGCGATATTGTAAAAGGCATAGCAGCCGGTGCCAGTTCAATTATGGCAGGCGGACTTTTTGCCGGTGTGGAAGAATCACCCGGTGAAACCATTCTTTTCCAGGGAAGAAAATTCAAAGCTTATCGTGGAATGGGTTCGATTGAAGCCATGCAAAAAGGATCGAAAGACCGCTATTTCCAGGATATGGAAGAAGATATCAAAAAACTGGTTCCTGAGGGAATCGCAGCCCGTGTACCTTACAAAGGAACGTTGGAAGAAGTGCTGTTCCAGCTTACCGGTGGATTACGGGCCGGAATGGGCTATTGCGGTGCCCAAAATATTGAGATGCTGCAAAAAGCCAAATTCACCCGGATTTCGGGTGCCGGTGTTGCTGAAAGCCATCCGCATGATGTGACAATAACACGCGAGGCACCGAATTACAGTGTTCCGCAATAAAAAAGAATTTGCAGTAGTTTTTTATGGTGTCTGATCAATTCAGTTTTGAAATTGAAACTCCTCGCAACAAAGCTGATGAGGAATCCGATTCCGTTAAGGTCTTTTTTAGTGCCTTGTTCGCTAACCCCGCAGCAAAGCTGACTGGGAACGCGCACCGGAATTCAAAAGCCAGACGAATTATGTGTTTAACATTTAATAATTATGCAATGATCCGAAATGCTTTTTTTGTTTTGTTTGCCATAGTGTTCTTTTTTCAGTCGTTTGCCCAAACTGATGAGACCCTGATTACAATTGGTGACAGAAAAATCAGTAAAGGCGAATTTGAGCGTATTTACAAAAAAAACAACAACAACCTTTATAACCCGGATGATAAAAAATCGCCCGCGGATTATATCGGAATGTTTGTGGATTTTAAATTGAAAGTAATTGAAGCTGAAAACCTGAAAATGGATACCAGCGCGGCTTTTAAAAGGGAATTGGCCGGATACCGGAGCGAACTTGCAGCACCCTACCTCACCGATGTAAAACTTACCAAGGAAATGGTGGTTGATTTATACGAAAGAACCACCAAAGAAATTGATGCCAGTCATATTTTACTGAATGTACCCAAAGATGCCACACGCCAGCAGGAAAATGAAATCAGGGAAAAAATTCTGAAAATTAAAGCTGAAATTGAAGCCGGTAAAGATTTTGGTGAGGCAGCCGTTGAATATTCTGAAGATCCCTCGGCAAAAACCAACCAAGGCAATCTCGGTTATTTTTCAGCCTTTGCTATGGTGGTACCTTTCGAAAACGCAGCTTTCACCACACCCAAAGGACAAATTTCAGACCCGGTACGTACAAGTTTTGGCTGGCACATCCTGAAAGTAAACGACATCAGGCCCAACCAGGGCGAAGTTATGGTAGCCCACATCATGAAAATGTTCCCAAAAGATATGACACCCGAAACCAAGGCAAACCTGAAAAAGCAAATCGACTCGATTTATGTGGAAGTTAAAAATGGGGCCGACTTTGCCGAAGTGGCCAAGGCAAAATCGGACGACAAACGTTCGGCACAATTGGGGGGCCAGATGCCCTGGTTTTCGGCTGGAAGAATGATCAAAGAATTTTCGGAACCGGCCTTTGCACTGAAAAATGACAACGACATCAGTGAAGTCATCGAAACACCTTATGGATATCACATCATCAAAAGATTAAAACGCCAACCCGTTGCTTCTTTCGACGAAGTAAAAGATGAACTGGAACTGAGAATCAGGCAGGACCCGCAAAGAAGCGAAACCAGCAAGGCGAATTTCATCACCAAATTGAAAGCAGAATATAATTTTGATGAAAATTTAAATAACCTTGACAAAATTTTAACAAAATCGGTCAGCGATTCGTCTATTAACAGGGAAGATGTTTTGTTTACCCTTAACAGCCTGAGCTTCACTGCTGGCAAATTCATCAGCTACATCAACAAACAAAACAAACCACAGGGACAATACCGCGATCATTATAACCAGTGGGTGGATTATGAAATAACTGCCTATGAAAACAGCCGTCTGGAGGAAAAGTATCCCGAGTTCAGGTATATGATGCAGGAATACCACGATGGAATACTCCTGTTTAATATTTCTGAACAGAAAATCTGGAATTATGCTGCCGAAGATACCACAGGTTTGGAAGCTTTCTATAAAGACTGCAAAAAATACATGTGGGAAGAACGTTTCAAAGGAATCATCGTCACCTGTAAATCGGACAGTATCAGGGAAGTAGCCGAAAATTATTTTGCCAGCGACCTGCCCAAAGATGAAGTACTGGAGCTGATCAACAAAAACAGCGAATTGATTACCATTACAGAAGGTGCCTGGGAAAAAGGGGCAAATGCCGTTGTTGATTATTATGTGTGGAATGGCCCTGAACCGCAAGGTTTTAACAGTGAACTCACTTTTGTACGAGGCGACAAAATTCCGCCTGAAACCAAAAAACTTGAAGAGGCCCGCGGATTGTATATATCCGACTACCAAAAAGTAATCGAAGAACGCTGGTTGAAAGAGTTACATTCGAAATATAAAGTAACCATTAATAAAAAACTGTTGAAAACAATCAAAGGTGTATAAAATAACCGGATATATATTATTACTCGGTTTTTCATCGCTTTTTATCAGATGCGACCGGTTTAGTAAAACCGGTGACAAGCCGGTTGCCCAGGTTGGAACAAAGGTTCTGAAACATTCGGAGCTTGTGCAGGTTATTCCTGATGGATTAGCGGTTGAAGATAGTGCAAGGCTGGCCGATGATTACATCAGAAAATGGATACGTCAGGAATTACTGATTCAAAAAGCTAACGAAAACCTCACTCCCGAACAGAAAGACCTTACAAAAGAAATTGAAGAATACAAAAACTCCCTGATTATTTACAAATACAAAAATGCACTGCTGGGCGAACAGATGGATACCACAGTAACCAATGAGCAAATTGAAACCTATTATAACAACAATACCGAAAATTTCAGGCTGAACACCAACATTGTAAAGGGCATCTTTATAAAAATTCCGGTTGAACTTGTTAATACCAGAAATCTGAAAAAGATGCTTGAAGAAACTTCAGAAGAAGGGCTCAACGTATTGCGTGAATATTGTGTCCAATATGCCAAAAGCTACGATTTTTTTACTGACAACTGGGTTAGTTTCAGAAAAGTGAGAAATAATCTGCCATTTGAAATTGAGAACCCTGCAGAATTGCTCCGGCAAAAAAGGGTGATTGAACAAACAGACAATGATTATTATTACTTGGTGAATATTTTTGACTATCAGTTGCAAAATGAAATTGCTCCACTTGAATATGTTAAGGAAAACGTAAAAACACTTATACTCAACAAAAGAAAATTGGAATTGCTCCAGCAGATTGAGGAAAATATTTATAAAGAAGGTGCAAGACAGAATAAATTTAAAATATTTAAAAACGAAGATGCAATCTGACAAGATGCTGTTTTTCGTTTCGATAATGAACAAAACAGCAGTTGTGAAACTGCAATAAACTGAAAATAATTACACATGAAAACAGGGATAATAAACAAAGCAAAACTAGTGCTGATTGTATTGATTATATGGCCATCGATTGTTTTTCCCCAGGACAAGATTGTTGACCAGATTGTAGCTGTTGTAGGTGGAAATATCATTTTGAAAAGCGACATCGAAAGAATGGCCATCGAACAGCAGGCACAGGGAATCACCACCGAAGGTGATATGAAATGCGAAATACTGGAAAATTTCCTGGTTGATAAACTACTGGTTGCCGAAGCCGAACTCGATACGCTGATTGAAGTGACCCCCAGTCAGGTAAACCAGCAAATGGACCGGCAAATGGCCATGTACACGGCTTATTTAGGTTCGGAAAAAGCAGTGGAAGAGTATTTCAAAAAACCGATTATGGATATTAAAGCCGACATGCGCGACGGAATCCGTAACCAGTTGCTCAGCCAGCAAATGAGGGAAAAAATTACCAAAGATGTAACGGTAACCCCATCCGAAGTCCGTGCATATTACCGGTCGCTGAATGAAAACGAAATACCCGTAATCCCCACTCAGTATGAATATGCGCAAATTACGATACAGCCGCAAATTGATCTGGAAGAAGACAACCGGATTAAAGCTAAATTACGCGAAATCAAGAAAAAAATAGAAGACGGTTCGAGTTTTGCCACCATGGCTGTTCTATATTCTGAAGATGGTTCGGCAAAAGACGGAGGGGTAATTGGTTATATGGGCCGTGCTGAGCTGGACCCCGCTTATGCAGCCGCGGCATTCAACCTGAAAGATGATAAAATCTCCAATGTCGTCAGAAGCGTTTTCGGTTATCACATCATTCAACTTGTCGATAAAAAAGGCGAAAAAGTAAACACCCGTCATATACTTATCAAACCCAAAGTATCGGTTGAAGCACGCGAAAAAGCCTATAATGCGCTTGACAGTCTGGCCAATATGATCCGCAGAAACGAATTAAAGTTTGAGGAAGCAGCAGCCGTTTTTTCATCCGATAAAAACTCGAAAAACAACGCCGGTTTGGTTATCAACCCTGAAACCATGTCATCAAGATTCGCAGCAGAAGACCTTGACCCGGATGTGAGCAAAGTAATTACAAAAATGCATATCAACGAAATATCGGCACCGTTTCAGACTATCGACAGGGAATCGCAGCAAATGGTTTATAAAATTGTGAAACTAACCCGCAAACTGGATTCGCACCGTGCCGACCTTCAGAACGACTATCAGAAACTTTCGGAAGACTTTCTGAGAAAAAAGAAAGAACAGGTTTTTAACGAATGGGTAAAAACCCAGCAGTTAAAAAATTACATCAGGATAGCAGATACTTACGCCAATTGCAATTTCAATTTTACAAACTGGATTAAATAATTAAATCAGCATCAGGCAATGTCAGCAGAATATAAAAATGATGTGGAAGCAATTAATGCGCTCCGCAGGAAATTTGATGAACTGAAACACGAAATTACTAAAGTGATATATGGCCAGGACGAAATTGTGGAACAGGTCTTGATTTCACTTTTCAGCCAGGGACATGTTTTGCTGATCGGGGTACCAGGACTGGCAAAAACATTACTGGTCACAACAATTTCCCGGGTTCTCGGTCTGAAATACAACCGTGTACAGTTTACACCCGACCTGATGCCATCGGATATTATTGGCACCGAGATTCTGGATAACGAGCGTCAATTTAAGTTTATCGAAGGGCCGTTGTTTGCCAATATCATTTTGGCCGACGAAATCAACCGCACACCGCCCAAAACACAGTCGGCATTACTGGAAGCCATGCAGGAAAGAGCAGTAACCACTGCCGGACAACGTTTTAAACTCGAAGAGCCGTTTTTTGTGCTGGCCACGCAAAACCCGATTGAACAGGAAGGCACCTACCCGCTTCCGGAAGCACAGTTAGACCGTTTTATGTTTTCGGTTTGGCTCGATTATCCAAAATTGGCCGATGAAATCACCATTGTGAAAAATACCACCTCCACCGTTGAATATGAACTGAAACCCGTAATTACCGGAAAAGAAATCCTGTTTTTCCAGCAACTGATCCGGAAAGTTCCCATCAACGACAATGTGCTTGAATATGCCGTGAAACTGGCGGTTAAAACCCGCCCCGGAACACCCGGCGCTGCCGAGGCTGCCAACCAGTACCTGAAATGGGGTGCTGGCCCCAGAGCCTCACAATACCTTGTTTTGGGGGCCAAAACCCACGCTGCCCTTCATGGCAAATATTCGCCCGATATTGAAGATGTAAAAGCCATTGCCCCATCTATTCTCCGCCACAGGATTATTAAAAATTACAAAGCCGAAGCTGAAAATATTTCGGTGGATACGATTATCGAAAAACTGCTTTGATGCGCTCTTTCCTGCTGAAAACCGGATTTATGCTGAAATTACTTTCGGGGATATTTTTTTTCCTGGGTATAATTACTGTTTCCTACTCCCAGGAACGGAAGATGGTAGAAATTCTGAGGGCAGGAACACTGGAAGCCAATGAACAGATTGCCGCCAATGCCCAGCGGCTGATTGATTCGGTGATGATAAGGCATAAAAATGTGCTGATGTGGTGCGACAGTGCATACACCTACACAGGCACAAACCGGGTCGATGCTTTCGGGAATGTTCATATTCAGCAGGACGACACCCTGCATTTGTATTCGGGGAAAGTTTATTATGACGGCGACATCAGTTTTGCACGTGCCTGGGAAAATGTTCGGTTGGTAAAAAAATCGACAACAATTTATACCGACACCCTCGATTACGACCTGGCGGCCAACATCGGGTATTATGATGATAAGGGAAAAATTGTTGACAGCACCACCACTATCACCAGCCAAATAGGCAAATATTTCGTCAACAACGATTTATTCTATTTGTACAAAAATGTGGTGGGCGTTGACCAAGATTACACACTGCACAGCGACACCATCAGCTACAACACAAAAACGGGGCGGATCAATATTTACGGCCCCACAACTATCCAGGACACATCAGGTACTTTGTATGCCGAAAACGGATGGTACGATTCGAATACGGGTGAAGCGGAACTGATCGAAAAACCGGTCATCAAAAATAATACGCAACAAATTTCGGCTGAATACATCCGGTACAGCAAAGAGAATAAAACCGGGAAAGCACTGAAACAGGTCAGGATTCTTGATGAAGAAAACCGGACGATCATCACCGGGAATAAAGCAGAATACAACGAACTGGCAAAAACGGCGCTTGTTACCGATTCGGCTGTATTTATGAATTATAACGAAAAAGACACGCTTTATCTTCATGCCGATACACTGAGAACATTACCTGACACGGTTGGCGATGAAAAAATTGTGCTGGCGTTTTACAAAGTCAGGTTTTTCAGAAATGACCTGCAGGGAATATGTGATTCGATGGTATATTTCACCAAAGATTCTGTAATTCAACTACATCATACTCCTGTGCTCTGGTCAAAAGTGCACCAGCTTACAGCCGATCTGATTGAAATGCAGCAATTTGAAAATGCGCCTGACGAATTACGGATGATGCATAACAGTTTTATCATTTCACAGCAGGATTCAGGTCGGTTCGACCAGATAAAAGGGAAAGAGATGATCGGGTATATTGTCAACAACGAACTCAGCCGGATTGATGTTAACGGGAACGGACAGACGCTTTATTATGCCAAAGAAAAGGAGGAGATAATCGGGCTGAACCGTGCTGAAAGCAGTAAAATTTCGATTCGTTTTAAAGAAGGGAAAATCAAAAAAATTGTATTTCTGAGTTCGCCGGAGGGAGAATTAAAACCTTTGGAAAAATTAAAAGACGAGGAAAAATACCTGAAGGACTTTAATTGGCTTGAAGAACTTCGGCCAGTTTCGAAAGATGATATTTTTGAATGGCGGGTATCCGTTAAAAAGACAAAAACTGGAAATAATAAACAGTCAGCAGTTTCTACCAATTAAAAAGAAAATTCTGAATGGTTTTCAGTAAAAATGTTACCACGATTTTGCCATCCTAAGCTGAATTCCTCCGTTTTTGCCATCCCGGCTATTAATGTCAAGCGCAGCAGAAATACCAAATTCTGCCGCGAAACCCGGAAGCTGCCAGGAAAGATCAACGAGCCCCGAAAAGATATTTCTTGCTTCGCTGTAAGGGGCTGAAAAAGTCCCCAGATGTTGAACAAAAGTAAGCATGCTTTTCCACGATAAATTTTCAGCGAAATTTCCTTTTACACCCGTATGAAACGAGAAAAACCGATTGGATTGAAACCCCATCGAAATATTATTTATAAAATTTACCGGGGTAAACAACGGAGAGCTCATGGGTAAACCTTGGTACGTAAAGCCTGAACGGTAAACTCCGTGATTGTAATAATTGTCGTATTCCGTATCTTTTGAATCCCTGATTCCCTGGTGTCTTGTATTGGTGAACTCAAAAACGAGGTTGGAAACAAAACCTTTCTCATTTCCCATATCCACAAAAACCCCCATCAGGTTATCAGGCCAGTTTCTCCAGTTTAATCCTGAGTTATCTTCATAGGGGTGACTTAAATACGCGGTCAAACTCCATTCAGCAAATTGCTTTTGAAATTCAAATTGAAAAGTACCTAACTGGTTTCCTGAAATGTTTAACTGGTCGGTAACCAGAAAATCCTCATTACCGGGCAATGCTAAAACATATCGCCAATAGTCGTTCCACCCGTCGGGCAGTTGCCCATGAACAGGCGATTTGCCTCCCCACATCGCATATTGTTCAAAACCGGCCGTCAACGAAGCTGAAGGCGATAACCTGAATTTACCATACAATGATTTATGGTGAAGATGAGCATTAGCCACATACCTTTCATCATTCAGAAATCCCTCATCATATTCAAATCTAAAACTCAGCCAATTTTGCCAGAACGGCAATTTTTTAAATCCCAAAGTCGAAAACCGGATGGTGGGAACAGGTCGGGAATTGCCACTCCTTGCCAGGTTTCCGTTGGTAGTTGAAAGACCCGCATACAAAACAGGATCGTAAAATGTCCCGGCCTTCAATTCCCATCCCTTCCAGACAATTGAAGCAAACAATCGGTTTAGCGAAAAGTCATTCCGACTGCTTAAAATGGCAACCCCGTTAATGCCCCATGAAGCGGATAATCCGGCTAAAGCATTTTCATCATGATCTTTCCCGAGATACAAATCGGTAAGATTTGCAATTGGGCCGGCAGCAGCAAATTTTCCGTGCTGACTGCTAACAAACCAGAATGGTTGGATGCTATCGGTAGCCAGAAGCGATTGATTACTAATGGATATATCCAGATTCTGTTGTGCTGAAATTTTCTGAAAATAAAAGAATACTGTTAAAATCAGAAGACTTGGAAATGCTTTCTGTTTAAAAGGCATTTTTACAGATATTGTTGTCTGCGAAGACAAATTAAAGTTTCATGTTTTACAAACTAAAAAAACAATCTGAAGAATAACTCACGTTTTGATTGTTTTACATCATCACTTTTCTTCATTTCACTGATCCTGATAATAATTGATGGTATATAAAAAACCACAGTGCTGACCATTAAAATCATTGTTAATTGATAATTGACACTCAAACCCGAAAGACTGAGCCATAAAGCAAAAAGAAATATTGCGAGATTCATTCCCAGAACGACTGAAGTTACCACAATGTGTTTTTTAAAGAAGTAAAATACACGGTGATGAATATGATTTTTATCGGCTGAAAAAGGTGATCTTCTTTGCATCATCCGGATGGTCATTACACGCATCGTATCAAAAAGCGGCACGATAATTAAGGCAAAGGAAACAGCCGGGGCAGCATCTACCTGAACACCCGTTTTGTCTGTAATATTCAATTCATTAAATTCAATTATCAATGCTGCAATAATGATACCGACAATGAGTGAACCGTTGTCACCCAAAAAAAGT
This sequence comes from Prolixibacteraceae bacterium, assembly GCA_029265875.1. Classification (GTDB taxonomy): domain Bacteria; phylum Bacteroidota; class Bacteroidia; order Bacteroidales; family Prolixibacteraceae; genus Draconibacterium. The sequence goes on along the minus strand of JAJUGS010000095.1, from coordinate 1,883 downwards.
TTGTATTTATCGCCAAAAACATTATATATAAAGAAACCGGCCAGGCTACCAACAAGTGCGAATGCGAGAATTGCAAATATCAATTGACCGGCCAAAAAAAACCAAGTCCCCAAAAAAGCGGCACACATCATGCCCAATCCGGCTGCCAGTCCATCCACTCCATCAACCAGGTTAAAAGCATTAGTAATTACCACAATGGAAAAAACAGTGATAATGACGCCAGAGAAATAATCAACGTCGTAAATACTCAAAACACCGTGAAGGTTTGTAAACCGGAAATGTCCGAAAACCACCAGAATCGCTGCAGCAAAAATCTGTACTGCCAGTTTTTTCCCGGCTGAAATATCAATCAGATCATCTTTCAGTCCGATAAATAACATAAGTATGATGGCTGCCAAAACATATCTTAACCTTCCAGCTCCTGTTCCATACATTGAAATGATAGTGCTGATGGAAAGAGCTATAAAAATGGCAACTCCTCCTAAAGGTGGCACAATTTTTTCATGAATTTTCCTTTCGTTAAATTGGTCAAACAGATGCTTGGCATTAGCTACCCTGACGATCGGAGGAATGGCAATAATTGATAAAAGGAACGCGAGTGTGAAGGAGATAATTGAAAGGGCAATTTCCATTTTGTTTGGTGTTTTTAGTTTCTACTTTCAATGCCGTTTAGTTTATATTCTGAATACTGAAAAGTTTAAACGCAGAATATGTTGAGAAATCGCAAGGTACCGCAGAGTCAATTATTATATGATTTCTTTGTGGTTCTCTGCGATAGGCATAGCGGTTCTCTGCGGTTAAAACAATATTTATTCTCATAAATTAAACGACATTGTTTCTACTTTTATAATCTCATAATATAAATTATCGTAACAAACAATCTTTAATCAAAATATTGATAAATAGGTTTTGAATTGGCTCTGGCATATTTAAAGAAAAAGTCAAAATCAAAAATCGTTTAAAATTATAAAAAATTTCCAAAAAAAATCTACAGACATTAACAATAAAAACATTACTTCTTATATTTTGATAACATCGTTCAAAGATTAGTTTGTAATCCGAAGATTTCTGAGTTTTTAAACCAACCGTTGCAAACAAAAATTCATATAATAAAATCTATAATCCCTGAAATTTGATATTACCGGAAGGGAACTGGAAGGCAAAAACGCTGAATCGATGAACGAAACTTTGATGTTCAGCATTTACCTGCCGGTATTTACATGATTAAAACTGAGTTGAATAACAATTTCAGCATTGATAAAATTATCAAACGTTAATCAAAAAAAACAGGAGGCTGTCCTGAAATAAGACAGCCTCCTGAAAAGTTATTAGAATGTATTTAACTGTTTTTATACCAGTTATACATTTTTTCTATCCCCTCCTGAATTTCGATTTTATGATGCCAGCCCAATGAATGCAGTTTTGTTACATCGGTCAGTTTTCGTAATGTACCATCAGGTTTTGTAGTATTAAAAAGCAAATCTCCGGCAAAACCTACCTTATCTTTTATTAAAAATGCCAAGTCTCTGATACTTATTTCCTTTCCAGTACCAATATTTATATGAGTATTCCGGATTTCTTTTTTACTCAAATCAGCCAGATCGCTGAAATTTATCTTTTCAACCAGATAAACACAGGCATCCGCCAGCTCTTCGCTCCACAGAAACTCCCGAAGCGGCTTACCAGACCCCCAGATTTCAACACTAACTTTTTCAGGCTCTGAGTTATTATATCCAAATGTAATCCCATACTTTGCGAGAATACCTGAAATTTTCTCCTTGCTATCAGCACCAGAAATCCCCTCGATCGGTCTTTTATTTAAATCATTTCTGATCGCATCCCAGTTATTTTCAGTGATACACTTCCCAAGATGAATTTTCCGG
>JAJUGS010000267.1 GCA_029265875.1 Prolixibacteraceae bacterium | reverse complement strand
TTTGTTTCGACACTTTTCATCCTCTTTTTCATCTTCTACAAACCCGAAAGCGTGGTCATCATGTTTGTTTCGCAGATTCTGCACGGATTCTTTTACGGCATTACCATTCCTCTTTTGTGGGCGATGATTGCCGATGTTGCCGACTATTCGGAATGGAAAACCAACCGCCGCGCCACCGCCATTATTTTCTCGGCTATGATGGTGGGGCTAAAAAGCGGATTATCGATTGGAGGTGCACTGGTTACCTGGATTTTAGGACAATATGGGTATATCAACAAAGAAACGGTTACTGCCGGTGAGCAAATTATTCAGCCTGAAACTGTCGCCACCGGTGCAAAAATGCTGGTGAGTGTTTATGCTTCCATCCCGTTTTTCCTGGTTGTGGCATTGTTGTTCTTTTATGAAATTAACAAGAAAAAAGAAGTGCTGATTGAAAAAGAACTGAGCGAAAGAAGAAAACAAGCGGAGAAAATTAAAAATTGACAATTAAAATTTTAAAAGCCTCCCCTTCGGGGAGGTTTGGAGGGGCTTTTATGAAACCACGTTATCTTACACCCGGAATTTATACAGCCGACCCGTCGGCTCACGTTTTTGACGGCAGAATTTATATTTACCCGTCACACGACATCGAATCAGGAATCCCCGAAAATGATAATGGCGACCATTTCGATATGCGCGATTACCATGTTTTTTCGATGGACGATGTAAATGGTGAAGTGACCGACCACGGTGTTGTGCTCGATGTAAAAGATATTCCCTGGGCAGGCCGCCAGTTGTGGGCACCCGATGTTGCCCGCAAAAACGGCAAATATTATCTCTATTTTCCGTTGAAAGACCAGAACGATATTTTCAGGATTGGCGTGGCGGTGAGTGACAAACCCGAAGGCCCGTTTGTGCCACAACCCGACCCGATAAAAGGCAGTCACAGTATTGACCCGGCAGTACTGGAAGACAACGACGGCAATTATTACATGTACTTTGGCGGTTTGTGGGGCGGGCAACTGCAGCGCTACCGCAACAACAAAGCCATCGAATGTGGGCACGAACCGGCTGACGATGAACCGGCACTTTCAGCAAAAGTTGTAAAGTTAGCCGACGATATGCTGGAGTTTGCTGAAGAACCCCGGGATGCTGTGATCCTCGACGAAAACGGCGAACCATTGAAAGCCGGCGACCACGACCGCCGCTATTTCGAAGGCCCGTGGATGCACAAATACAACGGAAAATATTATCTCTCCTACTCCACCGGAAACACGCACAAACTTTGTTACGCAGTTGGAGACAATCCTTACGGGCCGTTTACTTACAAAGGAGTGATTCTTACACCCGTGGTTGGCTGGACAACCCACCACTCCATTTGCGAAGTAAATGGAAAATGGTACTTATTTTATCACGACAGTGTGCCATCGGGCGGAAAAACATGGCTGCGCAGCATCAAAGTGCGCGAACTGTTTTACAACCCTGACGGAAGCATTGTTTGCATGGACGGGATGGAACAGTAAAGTAATATCAGAATATCAGAAGGTCAGAATGAAGGAGCGTCCGGCGAAAACTTCAAACTGAATAATTAACTTTATGCGATTGTCAGATGAACAGAATTTGAATCAGCATGAAGAATGAAAAAATTACGCGAGTCGGATTATTCGGAATTGGCCTTGATACTTACTGGAACCAGTTTGATAGCCTTCTGGGCAATCTGAAAAATTATCAGGCGCAGATAAAAGAAAAAATCGAAAGTTTTGGATGCGGGGTGATCGATGCCGGTATGGTTGATAACCCTCAAAAAGCATTGGAAGCAGCATCGTTACTGAAAACTTCGGAGGTTGAACTGGTTTTTCTTTATATCTCAACTTACGCTCTTTCTTCCACTGTCTTGCCGGTTGCCCGAAACCTCGGTGTCCCGGTAATTATTCTGAATCTGCAACCAGTGCCGCAACTCAACTACGAATCGTTGAATAACCTTGGCGACCGTGGGAAAATGACCGGTGTTTGGCTGGAACATTGCCAGGCCTGTTCGGTGCCTGAAATTGCCGGCGTTTTTAACCGTGCCGGGATTCGTTACGAAATTGTGACAGGATATTTGGAAGATAAAACTGCCTGGGAAGAAATCAGCGAATGGGTGGAGGCAGCCCGGGTGGCAAAATCGCTGCGGATTAACCGGATGGGCGTTTTGGGTCACTATTACGGCGGAATGCTCGATGTTTACACCGACCTTACCAAAATGAGCGCTGTTTTCGGGACTCATTTCGAAATGCTGGAAATGTGTGAACTGAAAAATCTTCGCGACGAAACCACCCTCTCCGAGATTCAACAAAAAACCGATGAATTTTACAACCTATTTGATGTCAGTGACGCGTGCGAAAATACAGAAATTGAAAGAGCAGCGAAAACTTCGGTGGCACTCGACAAACTCGTAAAAAAACATCAACTGGGCTCACTGGCTTATTATTATGAAGGACAACCGGGAAATGACTATGAAAATATTGTCACCTCGGTGATTGCCGGAAATACGCTACTGACCGGGAGAAATATCCCGGTTGCCGGCGAATGCGAAATAAAAAATGCACACGCCATGAAAATAATGGCTGAATTGGGTGCCGGAGGTTCTTTCTCTGAATTTTACCTGATGGATTTTGCCGATGATGTGGTTTTTCTGGGGCACGACGGACCAGCGCATTTTGCCATTGCCGAAGGAAGGGTAAAACTGGTTCCGCTGCCTGTTTACCATGGTAAACCCGGGAAAGGCCTGTCGATTCAAATGACGGTAAAACATGGCCCTGTAACATTACTTTCGGTGGTGGAAGGAAGAGACGGAATTTTTTTACTGACAGCTGAAGGAGAATCAGTGCCCGGACCAGTACTTCAGATAGGAAATACAAACAGCCGTTATCATTTTTTAACCGGGGCTAAGGAGTTTATTAACCAGTGGTCAAAACAAGGGCCAGCGCATCATTGTACCATCGGCACCGGACATCTCGCAACAAAAATCGAAAAACTGGGCATGTTGCTGAACATCAGAACGAAAAAAATCTGCTGATAAATTTTCGATAAAAAACCAATTCAGGACAAACAGATTGTTTATTCTCTATCAATAATTTCCTATTTTCAGCGGCGGGAAAATTACTTCTTCCTTAAAAAGTGTAGGTTATAACTAAACCATAATTTCAGTTTTATGATGACTTCAATTATTGTTGCCATTTTTGTAATCGGGTACGCGGCCATTGCCACCGAACATCCTATTAAAATAAACAAAGCAGCATCGGCCTTATTAACTGGCGTTTTAACATGGACAGTTTACATTCTTTTTACCCCCGACAAGCATCAGGTAACCGAAGAACTGACCCATCATTTGGGTGAATTATCCGGAATTCTTTTTTTCCTGATGGGAGCAATGACTATTGTTGAACTGATTGATGCCCACAACGGGTTCGAAATCATCACCAATAAGATAACACAGACCAACAAGCGAAAGCTGATCTGGATTGTCTCTTTTATCACTTTTTTCCTTTCTGCGGTTCTCGATAACCTGACCACAACCATTGTGATGGTTTCATTACTAAGAAAACTAATCAGCAGTGAAAAAGACAGGTTGTTTTTTACGGGTGTAATAGTTGTGGCGGCCAATGCCGGTGGCGCCTGGAGCCCAATCGGCGATGTTACCACCACCATGCTCTGGATTGGCAACCAGATAACGGTAATGGATATTATCCTGAAAGTTTTTATCCCCAGTGTTATCTGCCTGGCAATCCCACTGATTTATCTTTCTTTTAAACTGAAAGGTGAAATAAACAAACCTGCCATAAAACACGCTGAATCTGCCCACGATTTAACCCGAAGAAACCAGATCGTGGTTTTAGTTGCTGGCATTTCGTCACTTGTTTTTGTGCCGATATTTAAAACAATAACCCATCTACCACCTTTTATGGGAATCCTTTTCGGCCTTGGTATTCTTTGGGTTTTGGTTGAAATTATGCACAAAGGGAAAGAAGAAGAACGCAAATCGAAATACTCGGTGGTTCAGGCATTGAGAAAAATAGATGTGCCAAGTATCCTGTTTTTCCTCGGCATTCTTGTCAGTATTTCAGCATTAGAATCAACCGGCGTATTGACTCACACGGCTGAATGGCTCTCAACAACACTGAAAAATGAAAATATTATTGTTCTTGCCATCGGGATTTTGTCGTCGATTGTAGATAATGTTCCGCTTGTAGCTGCCGCACAGGGAATGTACGACCTGGCGGTTTATCCGACAGACCATTCATTCTGGTCGTTCCTGGCTTATGCAGCCGGAACCGGAGGAAGTGCGCTGATAATTGGTTCTGCCGCGGGAGTTGCTGCAATGGGGATGGAAAAAATCAACTTTTTCTGGTATCTGAAAAACATCAGCCTGCTGGCACTGCTGGGATATTTTGCCGGCGCTGCTGTTTATATTTTACAGATCAGCATTTTTGGTTAGTATTGAGCGATTTAATCTTCCCAATCGAGCAGACGTTTCTCGCCCTGAAGTTGCCTGATTCCGGTGATTTCCTGGCTTACTTCAACAATACCCCTGTATTTTCCGGCTTCATCCCGTACCGGAAAATATTGAATAAGCAATTGCTGGCCTTTCATATTGATCCAGAATGAAGCGACATCTTTTTTCCCATTTCTGAAAGCATTCACAATTTGTTCCACCACATGCACACTTTCGGGCGGGTGGCAATTGTGCACATCGCGGCCAATCACCGCTTTCGATCTGGGAAAAATCCGTTTTTGGGGCGATGAAAAATAAACTACCTTGTCGTTCTCATCAACAAAAGTAATGTCAACCGGCAAGTGGTTAAACAACAGTTTAATCTGTTCAACGGTCAGATTTCCGGTTTCGAGATTGATTTTGTTTTCTTCAGTAGTTATACTTTCCTGAAGTTCCTGAGGATATTCAGGCTGCCAGAATGGGAACCCTGTTTCGATGGCTTCAGGGATAAGCAGCTTCAACTCATTTTCAGGTATAAAACTCTGAATTACAGGAAACAAAATCCGTTCTTCCCTGAACCTGATGGCATAAATATTAAAGAAAATATCACCGGCAAGCCGGTTGAACCGTTTTAAATCAGGCTCCTTTTTCTGAAGTTCATCAATAATTTCTTTGATGTTTCGCCGGATATCATCGTGAAACGACCACATTACCGAAAGGCAGCGAAATTCGGGAACATATTTTTCGATAACCGGGAATAATATATTCTCTTTAATCAGGTAATACTGCCCCACTTTTTCTATTTCCCGGAATCCTGCAAAAAGCGCTTCCTTCAGAACTGAATCTGATAAATCGCTGTTGAACTCCCGGATCATCGGTTTTGCAGTCTGAAGTTTTGTGTCAAGAATCCGGTATTAAGATGTAAAGACATTATTAATTTAGAAAGTGAATTTATTTAGGCTGAATTTTAAAACTTCGGCGGGAGGGGACTCTATACCTACTGAAGTTTGAAGCCGGCGGGTAATATTTACTTATAGAAGTG
>JAJUGS010000172.1 GCA_029265875.1 Prolixibacteraceae bacterium | reverse complement strand
ATTCAGCATCAGCCATAACGAAGGCAGAATAAACAAAACCCAGCACGAATAAATGGGATTGCGCGAGAAGGCGTACATGCCGGTTTGCAAAAGATTTCCTTTGGGGAAGTTGCGCGAAAACTGCACCATTGATGAAACAAAAAGCACGATACCGGCAAAAAGCCAGATTAAACCACTTGTTTTTGCAATCGGGTTGCTTAAAAACGGAATTTCGAAAACTGCCGAAACCCAGATTTCTGAAACGATTGCGGCCAACAGAAAAGGTGCTGTTCGCAGCATAATACGCGGGCCAACGCCACGGGCATCGAGACCCGATGCTGAAGTGAAAAACTGGTTCATGGTGAATGATTTTTGGTTCTGATTGATTGTATTCTAATCGATTAATGCAACTGCTGATTCTTTGACAACCTGTTTACTCCGTGAGGTTGTCCTCGTGGTTTTGTTGATTTTCTTTTGAAGTTTAATGTCTCCGATTTCATTTTTTATAACATTATTTTTTACGGTTACATTATAAACACGGTAATTGTTGTATCCGTCGAGGCTGATGTCGAGAATGTAATTCCCCGGTTCAAGCATGGTGAGGGTAAATTCCCCCTTATTGTTGGTTAACGTGCCAACCACCAATTTCAATCCGTCGGATGTTAACAGGTCAACGGAAACCGATACCAGCGGATTCCCGGTTGTAAAATCAACAATCCGTCCGCAAATCCGTCCTTTTTCTGAAATTCCGATACTGCCAATGGCTTTTGAGGCAGAGGTGAGTACCAACAAAATAGCGGTACAAACCAAAATGGTAATGGTGAATGTTTTCATGACTTTGTTTTCTGTTTCTTGTTTTCTGAACACTCAAATTTCAATAATTAAAATGAAGTGCACCAAATTTTTCAGGTGAACGGTCGATTTTTAAAGACGAATGACGAGGAAGGGAGATTGAGTGAAAAAAGTGAATGGGCAAATGCTATAATGCTATAATGCGTGAATGCATGAATTGAAGAAAGGGTGAATGAGTTATTGAGTGAATGGGTGAATGAGGAATTCGGTTACGGGATACAGTTTGCGAGATGCAGGTAGTCAGTTTTTTATGTGTAGTCGATAAAAAACTTTGCGCCCTTCGCGAATTCTTTGCGTCCATTGCGTTAAAAAACAGTTATAGGTTAAGGATTTGGTTCAGAAATCAAATATCCAGCATCCGGCATCAACTTCAGTTGTAAGTGTGAATGGGTTAAAATGGAACTGAATAAATAAGCATTAAGCCGGAGAATCATTTTAACTTTTCAGACATTTTTCCCCAGAAACTGAACATATTTTTCAAACTCTTTCTCCACCTGTTTTTGAATGGCTTTGCCCGGGTTACCAAAATATTCAGTTTCAAGGATTGCATTGTCTTTTTTGATTGTGCGTTTCCACACACCAATCACCTGGCCATTGTGAACGATTACCGGTCTGAAAAATCCGTTGTTGGAAACTGTTTTCAGATGATTGTCAAATGTAAGTGTTGCTGCCCTGTTTTTGTAGCTGATGATAAACTCATCGTAGGCTGGCAGTAAATAAATCGCCTTATTTTCAGTGTTCAGAATTGAATTGCCTGGATGAAACCAGTAGGTTTCTCCGTCAACTTCTTCTGTAATAAAATCAGTTTTTATGGCTTCGATGGCCTGCCGGCAAGCTTTTATTGGCAACCCCGACCACCACGCAAAATCGGGCAGAGTGGCTGGTCCGTGACTGGTAAAGTACCGGCGCCCCAGTTCGGCTACGGCTTCATCGCGTTTCAGTAACTTTTTCACCGGAACTCTTTCCGTCAGTATAGCATAAGTTGGTTTTCCTTCTTTGTCGGGGCCGCTGCCGATGATTCCTTCAATTTCGGCACGCATTAAAATATGCGAAACGCGGTTGTTGTCGTTGCTGAAACCGGCTTCAGCCAGCAATTTCAGCAGTTCTTCGCGGGTTAAAAAGTGGCCATCGTGCAACCAATTTTCAAGCAGTGTATTGCAGCGTGAAAAGGCTACTTCTGTTAACCCAAGTTCCCGGTCGCGTGAGCGGGCCGCTGTTTTGATTTGTGGTGCCGAAAGTTCCAGCATCCAATACACATCTTCAGCCGAAACCAGGTGCCATGTTGGCCGCAAAACATGGGTGCGGATGATTTCGCCGCTGTCGATAGATGCTTCCACCGACTTTTCGGTGGAGCCGGGCAACCGCACACCCACTGCCCATTTCGACATCGGAAAATCCTGGGCCTGAACAGCGCCCATCCAGAAAACAACTTCCTTTTCTGTTTTCAGTTTTGACGCGGAAATTTGCTGTTTGGCAAGACTAAGCTGGGCAATTTCATTCAGGTTCATCCTTTTTGATTTTAAGTAAAAACGTGCTGCCGGCCGAATTATGAAACGACAGGCAGCACTCTGCAAAATACAAAGAATTATGAAGTTTGTCGTGAAATTCAATGGCACTTTTCTGCTCAGAACTGAATTACCGGTGCTTTGAAAGTTTGCGGGTCGTTGTTGATGCCGTGTTTATAATCGATGACTTCCATTGTACTTGGCTTGATTTTAATGAGCACAAAAATATCTTTCCAGTTCGGGATTCCTTCCCAGTAGTCGCGTTTCATTTTAACGAGCAGTTCCTTGTCGTCGATAACTTCCGCTTTTCCGGTGATAGAAACATAACCGATTGCCTTCACGTGGTCGGCGAAATAGACGTTCACGTTGGGATTGTTCCTGATTTCCTTTACTTTTTCACTGGTGCGCGAGGTGGCAAACCAGATAACAAAATCGTCTTTCACCGGAAACGGATTCATCGTGCGGGTTTGCGGAAGCCCGGCTGCATCGATAGTTACAAGCCCGCAATAAGTGGTCTGGCTGATTACATCTTTTGCGCCTGCCAAAACCGAGTCGCGTGGGATGGCGTTCTGAGCGCTGATACTGTGATGGATCAGCAGTGAAATTAAAAACGATCCGATGATTTTTCCGATGGTGTAAATTGTTTTCATGGTGTTTTGTTTTAGTATTGTTGAAATAATTTATTGTTGTGTTTTAATTCATGCACAATGAGCCACCTAATGGTGTCTTCCCCCTCTCTTTGAAAAGAGAGGGGCAGAGTTCAACCGATGTCAATAGGGCGAACTCGGGGTGAGTGAAGAAATTGAAATATGATATTTATTTTTCTTATTACTTAGTTAAAATTGACTTTCAACAAAGGTGAAAAACTTTAATCAAGCAAACCAACTTATGAGGATGAACCTGCAAAATGGAGCGACGGAAGGCAGTAAACTACCTGTGAGTTGTGCTTAAAAGCTGATAAAGAATTGCCTGTTGAACAGAATCCTCAACAGCAATTTTTCTATCTTCGAAAAAATTTAAGCTGACATGAATAACAAAAAAAACAATCGATCAATAACCGCAACGATTTGGCGTTTTTATTATTGATGCCTGTAAAACCCGCAAAATGAAATTCTCATCAAAACAAACCCAATTTGCTTACTCCTCAGTCTTTATAATTTTATGTTTGGGTTTTGCCGCTATTTCGTTTTCTGACGACAAAGTCCAGCAAATACTCGCCAAAGCCAACCTATTCAACCTTCGTTTTCCGCAGGAGCGGGTTTATCTGCACCTCGACAGGCCATCGTACTGGGCCGGCGATGATGTTTGGTTTAAAGCGTATGTAAAAAACTCACCCATCAACGAGTGCAATTTGTAATCGAAATCATCAACGCCACGGGCGAAGTGGTGAATAAAAACATTGCCTGGGTACAAAACGGACTGGCGTACGGCGATTTTCATCTGGCCGATACACTTTCCAGCGGGGTTTATCAAATCAGGGCGTACACCAACTGGATGCGGAACTTCGATGAAGTGTGGTTTTTCCGCAAGGATTTGGTCATCTGGAACCCGCGCGACAAGAAGATTGATGCCGAACCTGTGAAACTGCGGCAGCGTGATATCGATTTACAGTTTTTCCCCGAAGGCGGAACTTTTGTTGCCGGGGTAAAAAACAGGGTTGCCTTTAAAGCCACCGATAAACAGGGAAAAGGAATTGATTTTGAAGGTGTAATTACGGATGATTCGGGCAACAAAGTCGCTGAAATCAAAAGCGTTTACAAAGGAATCGGCAGTTTTGTCTTTCAGCCCGAAAACGGAAAAAAATATACCGCCGAAGTTGTTTTTGCCGGTGATGTGGAAAAGAAAGCGGAACTTCCGAATCCTGTAAGCGAAGGAGTTATTTTGTCGGTTGATGCACTGGATGCTGCAAAAATCACAGTTAAGGTAATCGAAAAATCATCAAAAAAGGAAACTTATTTTATGGTTGTACAAAGCAGCGGAGAGATATTTTATCACACAAAAATTACTCCCGACAATGAAATCAGCACACGCGAATTGGATAAAACAAAACTTCCCGGCGGGATTCTGAAGTTAACTTTATTCACCTCCAATCTTATTCCGGTTTGCGAGCGATTGGTTTTTAATAATCTGGTAGAAGTTGTAAATCTTGTAATCAGGCCCGATAAACCCGATTACAAACAGCGCGAAAAGGTAAAAATAGGTGTGGCCGCCGTCAATGGCAGCGGAGTACCCTGCGAAGCCAATCTTTCGATGTCGGTTTACAATGTGGCAGCTCAATTAAAAGAGGATGAATATCCCAACAATATTTTCACACATTTTCTGCTGAGTTCAGAGTTAAAAGGCAACATCGAAAACCCGGCGTACTATTTTAAAGACGACAATCTGAACACTTTACAGGCGCTCGACAATTTGATGCTGACCCACGGTTACCGCGAGTTTGAGTGGAAAGAAATCCTGGAAGATGATTTTCCGGGGATTGTGTTTCAGCCCGAACCTTCCATAGAAATCAAAGGCAGGGTGGTTTCGGCTAACAACAACAAACCGGTTGCCGGAGGAAAAGTTACAATGATGACGTTAAAAAGCCTGCTCAATGTTTCGCAGCAGGAAACCGACTCGCTGGGGCGTTTTGTTTTCCCTGAACTTTATTTTTACGACACGATTTATGTTTCGCTGAAAGCAGAAAACAGCCGCGGAAAAACTGCCACCACCATTGAGATTGATTCCACTTCGGCAACTTCGCCTCAATCAAAATATCTTCCTTCGCTGGTGGAATACAAATACAATGAACCTTTTGAAACGCTGACCTACCTGAGCGAAACGCAAAGCGACCTGATAAACAAAAAATGGCGTTTAACCGATACCATTCTGATTGGCGATATCAACGTAGTGACGCGAAAAAAAACGCTGTCACAGGAACTTCCCCGTCCCTATCAGGATGCTGATTTTGTATTCGATATTGCGAAACAAACAAGTAGGCCGGGCAATATTTATGATGCCATTGAAGGCAAAATTCCCGGAGTAATCTATGATCAGGACCAGGGACTTTTTTTTGCGCGGGGTGATGTGTTGAAAATTTATATGGACGGTATTGAAATGAGGCCTGAGATTCCCATAAAGGATCTTCCAAGCCAGATGTTTGAAAAGGTGGAGTATATCAAATCAGGTATTTTTGCCGGTATCAATTACAGGGGTGGAATTTTGTTTTTCTATACAAAGCGCGGCGAAAAAAACTTTAATCGTCCTGTCGCAAAACCTCAGGGAATGGAGGGATTGCGGGTGGTTGGTTATTCCGTTTCCCGAAAATTTTATGCACCGGTTTATGATTCACCGGAACAGCCTGAGAAAAAAGAAGATATCCGGAATACCATTTACTGGAACCCTTTGGTAATGACAGATTCCACCGGTGTTGCCATTGAAGCGTTTTACCAAAGCGATGAAACCGGCGAAATGAAAATTGTGGTGGAAGGTGTTACCAAAGATGGAAAGCTTTGCAGGGGGGTTAGTAGTTATAAAGTAAAGTTTTGATCAAAGAATTTGCTGGGTTTTATTGTCTCACTTCAACTTTCAATAAGTAAATTGAGTAATTGTGCGCTTAGTTTATTTCACTCACCCCGGGTTTTCACGATTTACATCAGGAAAACCATCCCCCTCTCTCACGGCGGGAGGGGAAAAGCCACCTTTAAGTGGCTTGCCCGCCTGACCAGCTTTGTCGGGCAGGGGGTGAGTGAACAGAAATCTACAGGAATTGCTTTACATCATCGAAAAAAAGTTGCCGGATACAACTCCGCATTTGCATCTTTTTCACCCCCTTTGCGTCAACAAAACAGATAAGCAGTAAATTTGGAATTATGAACGAATTATTGGAAAACATTTGGCGCACACATCACGACCAGTTGCTGGCGTTTATCAGCAAACGGATTAAAAATCCGCACGACGCCGAAGATATTCTCCAGGAAGTTTTCATCAAAATACTCTCGAAAATCGATACGCTGCGGGACAGTTCGAAATTGCAGAGCTGGATTTACCAGATGACCCGCAACGCCATCATCGATTACATCCGCCGGAAAAAATACCAGGAACTGGAAGCCGAAATCGGCGATATTGAGGACGGAACCGATGAAACAGCCATGAACGAAGCTACCGGCTGGATTGGTTATTACGTGGATGCGCTGCCCGAAAATTACCGCGAAGCTGTTATTTTGTACGAAATGAAAGGGAAATCGCAAAAAGAGATTGCCGAACAGATGGGCATTTCGTATGTTAACGTCCGCAGCCGTATTCAGCGTGGCCGCCAGCTCCTGAAAAAGAACCTCACCGATTGCTGCACCTTTAACGTGGATGTGTACGGAAACATCATCGATTACCACAGCAACCCGAAAGATTGTCAGAATTGCTGAGGAAATGGCAAACGGCTGCATCAAAATTGGCAGGCCTGCGTCAACAGGGTATCAAATTTAAAATTACAAGTCATGGAAAGAAAAGAACAAATCAGAAATGCAGTTCGTGAACATTACAGGCTGATTGCCGAAAAGAACCAGGAAAACGTTGGGTGTTGCGGTCAGCCCGCACCCGCAGCGGGAGGCAGTTGTTGTTCGGGCAGCAATGCAGTAACTTTTGAAGATATCTCGTTAAATCTGGGGTACAAGGTTACCGATTTTGAACAAATGCCACAGGGCGCCAACATGGGGCTGGGGTGTGGCAACCCGCAGGCCATTGCCGCGCTGAAAGAGGGTGAAACAGTGCTCGACCTGGGCAGCGGCGGTGGGTTTGATGTTTTCCTGGCTGCACGGCAGGTAGGCAAAACCGGCAAAGTAATTGGTGTTGACATGACCCCGGCTATGGTTTCGCTGGCACGTGAAAATGCGGAGAAGGGAAATTTCACACAGGTTGAATTCAGGCTCGGTGAAATTGAACACCTGCCGGTGGCCGACCAGACGGTTGACGTGATCATTTCGAATTGCGTGATCAACCTTTCGCCCGAAAAACAAAAGGTGTTTAACGAAGCTTACCGGGTACTGAAACCCGGAGGAAGACTTGCCATCTCCGATACGGTGGCCATTACTGCAATACCGGAACATTTGCTGGCCGACATGGAACTTTATTCGGCTTGCGTTTCGGGAGCGTCCACTGTTGACGAAATGAAGACAATTCTTGAAAATGCAGGGTTTTCCGACATCAAAATTGAACCCAGAGACGAAAGCCGCTCGTTTATCAAAGACTGGAGTTCGGGTGAAACATTGGCCGATTATGTGCTTTCGGCCACCATTGAAGCAGTGAAAAAGTAAGTTTTCTGTTTGCAGATAACAAGGATAAAATAACACAAGATTATTTCTTCACTCACCCAGGTTTTTCCCGATTAGCATCGGGGAAAACCTGCCCCTCTCACCGCGAAAGAGGGGAGAAGCCTCCTTCAGGTGGCAGGGGGTGCGTGTGAGAATGCGACATCAAATTTTTCTTATTACTTCAACAAGTGAAACCAACATGGAGAATATAACATTTGAAGAACTGGTCCCCGGCGATTTTGCCACCGTTTTTGAACTTTTAAACGAAGCTGAACTGGATGATTCTGACCTGAAACAGCCTGGAATCAGGTTGTTTCAGTTGGTGGAAAGCGGAATTTTATGCGCGGTTGGCGGACTTGAAACCAGGGATGGACAGGCGCTTTTGCGCTCGGTGGCGGTAAAAAAAGAATGGCAGGGGAGGGGGCTCGGGAAAAAACTGGTGGCGCAAATTGAAAAAGCTGCCGGTCAATCGGGCATCCGGTCATTGTACCTGCTTACAACCACCGCCTCCGGGTTTTTTCAGTCGCTGGGTTATCGCATTATTCACCGCGACGATTTTGCTGAACCGCTGAAACTGACCGCCCAGTTTGCCGGTCTTTGCCCCGCGAGCGCCATTTGTATGAAAAAGGAACTTTAGATTGATTTGACTGTGGAGGCTGGATAAGACAAATTCGTGGTGTGTAGCTCATTTGATTCAGCAATCAATGCGACCCGATTATTGGCAATGTAAAATTTGTATCTTTGAATTTATGATTACAAAAGCTGAAATAATAAACAAACTGCGTGAGTTAAAACCAGTCCTGTATCGCGACTACTCTGTCAGAGAAATTGGGTTGTTTGGTTCATTTTCCGATAATTCGTTTACCGAAGACAGCGATATCGATTTATTGGTCGAATTTGAAAAACCTGTCGGATGGAAGTATCTTTCGTTAGAAATATTTCTTGAAAATGTCTTCGGGCGTAAAATTGATTTGGTAACCAAAAATGCACTGAAGGAACAAATCAGGGACAATATTTTAAACCAGGTTAAATACGTGTAGTTTGAAAAAAAGCCGGAATAATAAAATGTATCTTGAAGATATACAAACCGCGATGGGGCGGATAGCTGAGTATATTGATGGTTACGATTTTGACCGTTTCAAAAAGGATTACAGAACTGTTGACGCCGTAATCAGGAATTTTGAAATTATTGGAGAAGCCTCAAAAAACCTGGATGAAATTATAAAGAATAAGTACCCTGAAGTACCCTGGAAAGAAATGTATTACCTCAGAAATAGAGTAACACACGAATATTTTGGCATCGACTACGAGATTATCTGGGATTTGGCATGCAATAATTTACCTGATAACAAAATTCAGATTGACCAAATAATTGATAAAGAAAGATAAACTCCTTACTGCGACAGAATTCTTGTTTATCCTTCCTCCGCCACCCAAAACTTCAGTAATAACAACCGCGCAAGCCTCCGTTCACATGCTGTTTAAAGCCCGGTCAGCCTCT
>JAJUGS010000048.1 GCA_029265875.1 Prolixibacteraceae bacterium | reverse complement strand
AGACACTTCCTTTGATTTATCTCAATCGAACAAATAATCATTGATTAATATTTTATATTTGGGCAATTCTGAATATCGTATAAACTTTAATAAAAATTGAGCAATGAGAATTTTTGTGATGATGATTTTAGTGGTTTTGTTCTCATCGTGTATCCGCAATAAAAACGGCCTGATGACACAACAAACCGCTGCCGGAGAAAAAGCTTTTGAAGTTGCTGAAGTAATCCAGGGAAGCACTTACACCTACCTGAAAGTGAAAGAAAACGGGACCGAAAAATGGGTTGCTGTTACAAGACAGGATGCCGCTGCCGGCGATGTATTTTATTACGACCAGGAGTTGCAGATGAACAACTTTCACAGCAAGGAAATTGACCGCACTTTCGATATCATCTATTTTGTGAGCAACATCAGCAAAACTCCTCTTGCCACCGATAATCCGGGAGCAATGGGAGCCATGGGTGGCATGATGGGCGGAGGCCAGCATTCAGGCAAAGTAAGCGCGACTCAAAATAGCGCTATTCACCTTGAAAAGAAAGACGGAGAAGTAACAATTGCCAACGTATTTGCCAACCGCAACGAATTTGCAGCCAAAGAATTTGAAATCCGCGGTGTTGTGGTAAAAGTAAATGAACAGGTGATGGACAAAAACTGGGTCCACATTCAGGATGGAACTTCGGATAATGGTAATTTCGATTTAACAATAACCACTTCTGAATTGCCTGCCGTTAACGACGAAATTACCGCGAAAGGAAAACTTACTTTGAACAAAGATTTTGGCTATGGTTATTCATATGAAGTAATCATGGAAGATGCAACGGTAAAAATCGACAAAAAAGCCGGTACTTCGATGTAATTTTACATTTATCAAAAAAAGAAAAATCCACGGTTGAAACTGATCAGCCGTGGATTTTTTATTTACCAAAGTGCATAACTACTTCTGCACTTTAACTTTTATCGGCAATTATTTTACTTCCAGAATTTTAATATTACGGAACCAAACATCATCGCCATGATCCTGAAGCGCAATCACGCCCGATTTCGGAACATTGGCCCAGTCGGGGTTCAATTCCGGGAATTTTGATCCGGCAACCAGTTTATTCCAGTCATCAGTCCACAAATGATATTCAAGAACCGTTTCGCCATTCTGGCGGTGCCACACACTGCCTTTGTACACTTCAATTTCAACAGAATTCCATTCACCGGCAGGTTTTGTGTTTTGTGGTTTTGCCGGAATCAGGTCGTACAATGAACCAGCCATGCGGTTACCATTTTTACCGGCACGCGCATCCGGGTGTCTTTCGTTATCGAGCACCTGCATTTCAGGAGCAGTTTTGTAAATCGGCCAGTCTTTTACTTCTTTTCCCAGGTAGAAAATACCCGAATTTCCGCCGGGAGCCACTTTCCATTCCAATTTCAGCCGAAAGTTGGAAAATTGTTTGTCGTATAGGATATCACCGCCGTCGTTTGCACCGGCTTCTCCTTGCCCCGAACCTTTGCAATGCAGTGTTCCATCAACAACCTCCCAGCCTTTCGGAAAATCAGGACGGTTATTTCCACGCCAGCCTGTTGTGGTTTTTCCATCAAAAAGCAAAACCCAGCCTTCTTCTTTTTCTTTCTGGGTCAACTGATTGGGAGCCGATTTTTCTCCTTTGTCCCCCGTCACTTTTTTCCCTCCCTGACAGGCTGACAAACCTGCAACAATAGCAGCAGCCATCACCAGTACCAATAACTTTTTCATCGATTAAAAATTTAAATGGTTAATATTAAGTATTCTCAATAGTTTCATTCAGGCAGCAACAAAAATAATAAATTCGGTTATTCTTTTGTAAATTCGAATAGCGAATTGAAAGTTACATCATTTAACAGGCCAGATTATGGGAAATTCAGTAAAATCAAAGAAAATAGGAATTTTAACAGCCGGTGGCGACTGCCCGGGTTTAAATGCAGCCATACGTGGTGTTGGCAAAACTGCAATCGTGCAATACGGCATGCAGGTTCTGGGGTTTAACGCAGGGTTTCTGGGACTGATTAATGCCGATTATATCGAACTAAAAGAAGCGCAACTTTCGGGAATCCTCACACTGGGCGGAACCATTCTCGGAACCTCGCGCGAAAAACCCTACAAACTGGTTTCGGAGGATGGTAGCGACAAACACAAACCTGAAAAGATTATTGAAAATTACCACAAACTCGGGCTCGATGCAGTGGTATGTATCGGTGGCAATGGCACCATGAAAACTGCCCACCTCCTGTCACAGGAAGGTCTGAATATTATCGGCATACCAAAAACCATCGATAATGATGTATGGGGAACCGATGTTACTTTTGGTTTCGATTCGGCAGTGCAGATTGCCACCGACGCCATCGACCGGTTACACACAACCGCCAACTCGCACCAGCGTGTGATGATTATCGAAATTATGGGGCACAATGCCGGCTGGCTGGCGCTTTATTCGGGGATAGCCGGTGGCGGCGACGTCATTCTTATTCCTGAATTGCCCTACAGTCTTGATACGGTTATCAAAAAAATTGAGAAACGATACGAGGACAAAAAACCTTATTCAATAGTGGTGGTGGCCGAAGGGATTGAACACCCGAAAAACCAGAGTGCCGCAACTTATATTGCCAAAAGTATTGAGGCAGCTACCGGAATAGAAACCCGCGAAACGGTGCTCGGGTACATTCAGCGTGGTGGAAGCCCCAGCCCGATGGACCGTATTCTGGCAACGCGTTACGGAGCTTTTGCAGCCGAATGTATTGCCGAAGGAAATTTCGGAACAATGGTGGCCATCAAAAAGAACAAACTGACAACAGTTCCGCTCGAAGAAGTGGGCGGAAAACTCAGATTAGTGAAACCCGATCTCGGCCTGATTCTGAAAGCCCGGAAAATGGGTGTTTCTTTTGGTGACGAAGAATAACAATCTGAATATTTCACCACGGAGACACAGAGGCGCAAAGAGTTTTTAATTTTCAATTTTCCCCTTCGTGTCTTCGTGCCTTTGCAATTTTCAATGATTTACTGTTTCTGACTGCATCCGGAATCGTAAAGGGTAAATCTCCCCACCTTAATAAGCAATGCCATAAAAATCAAAAATAACTTTTGTTTTGGTTTTGCAACACGCAACTTTTTGATAACTTGCGACATCATATTTACCTGACATAATACACTGACCATGAAAATACCGCCAGAGCTCCATTAAAAAGCTGTTACAACAAGGTTGCAATGCAGTTCCCCTGCACAAAGTTTGTTACGCCCTTATTTGTTCTCACGCCTGGTAACCCCGTTTACCTCGAATACGAATCGTTTTACAAGCCTTATAATTATTGGGCTTGAACAGAATTAAAAATCAAAAATTATGAAATCAAAAATTTTAAAACAGGTATCTATTTTCTTGTACTTGTTCTCACTTTGTACTATTTTATTGGGGCTTGGGTGCGATGGTGAGAATACAAAAGACACAACTGAAAATTTATGCCCAAAATCGTATGAGACCATTAAATCGATCAAAAACGAAATTGGAATTATGGGATTTGATAGTACAAATAATGAGTATGTGATTAACATTCATAAGGAAGGAACAATTGATGAGATTATTACTGCTTACCCTTGTAAACTATCCGAAGAATTTAAGAAAATAGGTCTTAAGGTTATTGTTGAAGGAAACCTATTTATTGATGCAAATTTACCTGCACCATCATTAGGAGGGCAAGAAATTTTTCGAGTAGATATTAAAGCAATTTCAATTACTAACTGATTGAACTAAACAAAATGAAAAGAATTTTAACTTTATTAATGCTGCTATTTGATGCAATGTTATCTTATTCTCAAATTTTAATCGATGATGGTCCGATTATTATCAATAAGCAAAAAGAGATAGCTTCTGACTTTGTAATTCAAGGAAATAGTTGGAATCATAGAATTTTAACTTATTGGTTCAGCAATGGTACAAATGATATTAACGGAGACGATGAAAGAACTGCAATACGTTCCGCAATGGATATTTGGCAAAACCAAACCGACATAAAATTTCTTGAAGTCTGTGATTCAGATAATGCTGATATTATTATTCTGTGGGGTACTGGGGATCATGGAGATAGCTCACCGTTCAATGGAGTAGGAGGAACACTTGCTCATGGTTTCTATCCACCCCCAAACGGCAGCCATGCAGGTGATATACATTTTGATGATGCGGAAACTTGGACTACCGCAACAAGGTCAAATTCAGATCAACCAATTGATTTAATAACAATTGCAGCACACGAACTTGGGCATTCACTGGGTTTAGCACATTCTACCGTATCGAATGCATTGATGTATGCGTACTATTTCAGTTCTCATAGATATTTAGATCAGGATGATATAGATGGAATAAGAAGTATTTATGGGAATCCAGGTACATATGATTTTATTTCGTGTCCCTCAGTTGTTTGCTCATCTGGCAACATATTCTCGGTAAATGATCTGCCTGCGGTTGATTCCATTATCTGGAGTATTGGCCCTGGACTTACTATTTTTTCAGGTCAGAATACTAATTCACCTGTTATAAAAGCTACAGGTAATTGTAACACTTGGGTCAGTGTAAGGCTGGTTAACGATTGTGGAAGCATAACTTTACCTCAAAAAACTATTTTTGCGGGTGCGCCTTATACACCCATAATTAATGGTAGTACTTATATTACCTGCGATGATGAGTTATTTACCGAAGACAATCGCAAAACAGTTACATGGTCGGTTTACGGGCCTATGCAAATTGTGGGGCAAACTTATGGTTACAGGTGCACAATTGAGG
Organism: Prolixibacteraceae bacterium; assembly: GCA_029265875.1. GTDB lineage: Bacteria > Bacteroidota > Bacteroidia > Bacteroidales > Prolixibacteraceae > Draconibacterium. The sequence goes on along the minus strand of JAJUGS010000048.1, from coordinate 15,394 downwards.
GAACCGGCAATGGATATGGCTGGGTTTACGCAACTACTTCGAGTGAGTGTGATACTACTACCAGTGAGTTATTTGTGGAAGTTGATTGCGGGTATTTGCTTGTTTTTACACCCAACCCAGCCAGCGGAGAAACAATTTTGTCCATCGAATCAAATTCGGAAAAGAAAATTGCAGATGAAACTGTTGACTGGGAACTTGAAGTTTACGATCAGGCACAAATACTGAAACTGAAGAACACGAAAGTAAAAGGCAAAGAAAACAGGTTTAATACATCGGGCTGGAAAGAAGGGATTTATGCAGCCCGTGTAAAATACGATGATAAAATTTTAACCGGCAAACTGGTGGTAAAAAAATAACCGGTTTCTGGCTGACTAATAATTCTCCCGGTAACACCGGGGAGAATTTCAACCGCATATTTTTATCAAAAACCAGCCCGGAGGCACGGCGAAGGTTTCGGGAACTCCCGAAAGGGCAAAACTAACCTCAGAAATGGTTTCGGAAGCTCCCGAAAGGACAAAACGGACCCCGGCGAAGCTTCCAGAGGTTTCAGAAAGGGCAAACCCGGCAAAATACGGGCTTCGAGAACTCCCGAAGGATTAAACCCGTCAAAAAGCAGTCACCGGGAACTTAAAACCCTTCAAACAGCACTAATAGAAAGCAAATAATTAGTCGAACGTGAAAAACGATTTTATATCAATTATAATGTTGAATATCAATGTAATAATGTTGATAAGTTTTAATTTTAGGTGATGAAAATCTACCAGTTTTTAGCCAAATTTGGGAAAAAGCTGGTAGAAATGGTAGGTAAAAAAGAAAAGCATCCGCAGTTAAACATGTTTCAGGTTCCGTTAAAGCAATTTATCAATGAAAGCCACGAACTGGTTGTGCTTTCAAAGAAAATAGACTGGGAAAGCCTTGAAAATGATTTGCGTGTTTATTACTGTGAAGATAATGGACGCCCCGGTGTTCCGATTCGGTTGATAGTTGGCATTATCATGCTTCGGCGGATGTTTAACCAGAGCGACGAAAGCGTGTTAGATCGCTGGGTTGAGAATCCTTACTGGCAATATTTCTGTGGTGAAGTTTATTTTCGGCATGATTATCCGTTTGACCGTACCGAGTTGATAAAATTCCGGCAGCGAATAGGGGAAAAGGGAGCAGAGCAAATACTGAAGGCAACGGTCAATTTATTTGAAAAGAAAGAAGTACAGGAAAAAGAAGTATTGATAGACACAACCGTTCAGGAGAAAAACATTACTTTTCCGACGGATGTAAAACTTCAGAAGAAAATCATAGAACAGTGCCGGAAAATATCAAAAAGTGAAGGCATCAGGCTTCGTCAGACCTACAAAAGGGAATTAAAGCAACTGATGATAGACCAGCGCTTCCATGACCATCCGCGGCGAAAGAAGAAAGCCCTTTCCGCCCGGCGCAGAATAAAAGTAATTGCAGGTAAAGTTTTTCGTGACTTAGAACGCAAAATGACAGAAGAACGTCGGTTGAAATACAAGAATAAATTCACGATTTTCAATCGTGTACTAATTCAAAACAAGAATTCGAAGAACAAGGTTTACAGCATTCACCAGCCACAGGTGAGTTGCATTGCCAAAGGGAAAGAACACAAGAAGTATGAGTTTGGCAACAAAGTGTCGATAACAAAAACCCGAAAATCGGGGATTATTATTGGAGTAATGAGTTTTGAAGGCAACCCATTCGATGGCGATACGCTCGCGCCACAATTGGCACAAGTAGAAAGAATTGCCGGTTATAAACCAGAAACAGGAATTGTTGACCGGGGTTACCGGGGTCGCAAGCAAATCAATGGCACACAAATTACTTGTCCAGGTAAATCACCCGGCAGCACCAGCAAATACAAACGGCAAAAGATACGGCAAAATTTCAGAGCCAGAGCCGGGATAGAACCGATAATTGGTCATGTTAAACACGACCATCGCATGCTCCGAAATTACCTGCTCGACCACATTGGAGATACTATGAACTCAATTTTAGCTGCCGCTGGTTTTAACCTGAGAAAAATGCTTCGGAAATTAAAATCCGAAGCAAAACTTATTTTTGAAATATTTGGAAACTTCATTTTGACAATCAGAAGAAACCTTATTTTGTTGCTTTTGCAAAAAATAGGGGTTTTTCACTTTTAACTAATTACTATAAGTTCTAACCAATTTAATAAAATAGCTTATGAAAATTCTGAAATTAAAGTATGACAGGCTCCGCAACGAGGAGCACTTCCAGTTTCAAACCGAATTCAGGGTGTTGGTTGAAAGGTTTTCACCCGTAACCCTTAACATTGAAACCGTTTTTAACGCCTACATGGAATCGCTCGAAAAGGAATATGTCGCACTCGACGTGATCCGTAAAAGCGCCAATACCGATAAGATTATTGCAGCCGACGAAAAGCGCGAAGGCACCACCAGCGGGTTGCGCGATACAGTAAAAGGTGCCACCAACCACTTTTCGCCCGCGAAACGCGAGGCTGCCAACCGCATAGAAATTGTGATTAACCACTTTGGTAACCTCAACGACATGCCCTACGACGAGCAAACTGCCTCCATCAGAACGATGATTGACAAACTGCGCAACGAATACGCCGAAGATGTGGATTTTTTACAACTGGGCGAGTGGCTTACCGAACTTCAGGCCAACAACAACGAGTTTGAGGAACTGATGAGCGAACGCTACTCGGAAGGTGCCGGGAAAACCCAGTTAAAAATGAAACAGGTGCGTACCGAAGTTGATGCAGCTTACCGAAAAGTTATCACCCGCATGGAAGCACTTGTTGAGTTAAACGACCCCGAAGTTTACATTCCGTTTATAAACGAGCTGAACATCCGTATCGAAAAATACAACAACATACTTGCACAGCGTAAAGGCAACAACAATAAACCCGGCGGGGAGGATTAACAATCTGAATATTTCACCACGGAGACACAGAGGCGCAAAGAGTTTTTAATTTTTTTCCTTCGTGTCTCCGTGCCTTTGTGTTTAAACTCCTGGTGTTACAACTTTGTTTTGCTGTCCTTTTGCCTGATTTCCACTCTGCGGATTTTACCACTGATGGTTTTGGGCAGTTCGTCAACAAACTCAATAATCCGCGGATATTTGTAAGGTGCAGTTACCTGTTTTACATGTTCCTGCAGTTCAAGCGCCAGAGCATCTCCTGCTTTTGATTGATAATCTTTTGAGAGGACAACCGTAGCCTTTACAACTTGTCCGCGGATTTCATCGGGAACACCGGTGATAGCGCACTCCACCACCGCCGGATGTGTCATCAGCGCACTTTCCACTTCAAACGGGCCAATCCGGTAACCGGAGCTTTTGATCACATCGTCAGCCCGGCCCACAAACCAGTAATAACCATCTTCGTCTTTCCACGCCAGGTCGCCGGTGTAATAAATGCCGTCGCGCATGGCATCCTTTGTCAGCGCTTCGTTTCTGTAATAGCCTTTGAATAACCCCACCGGGTATTTCTGATCATACCTGATCACAATTTGCCCCTGTTCACCGGCTTCAGCCCTACGCCCGTCAGGAGTGAGCAAATCAACATCAAAATGCGGTCCGGGCAATCCCATCGATCCGGGTTTGGGCTCAATCCAGGGTGTTGTAAATACAGTTGGGGTTGTCTCACTCTGACCGTAACCTTCGCGCAGCTTAATTCCGGTTAGCCTGTAAAATTGCTCATAAACTGCCGGATTCAGCGCCTCCCCGGCAATGGTACAATATTCGAGATTTGACAAATCGTATTTCGATAAATCTTCGCGGATCAGAAACCGGAAAATAGTAGGTGGCGCGCAAAGCGATGTGATTTTGTATTTCGATAACACTTCCAGCATATCTGCCGGATTGAACTTTTCGTGGTCATAAACAAAAACGGAGGCTCCTGCAATCCATTGTCCGTACAATTTTCCCCAGACTGCTTTCAGCCAGCCGGTATCGGCAATCGTCAGGTGGAGGCTGTTTTCGTTCAGGTTGTGCCAGTAACTGGCTGTGATAATGTGCGCCAGCGGATAAACACTGTCGAGCATCACCATTTTCGGGTCGCCGGTTGTGCCCGAGGTAAAACTGACAATCAACAAATCATCATTTTTTGTTGGTTCTGAAGGACGTTCAAAAGGTATTGCATTTTGAATTCCCATGTAAAAATCTTCCCACCCGGCAGGAATCACCGGCCCCACCGAAATTAAATGCTGAATGGTTGGCGATTCGGGCAAAGCGTCGTTCACCGCTTTCAATATTGTTTCTTCACCCACACAAACAATCGTTTTAATACTTGCCGCGTTATTCCGGTAAATGAGGTCTTTTTTGGTCAGCAGATGTGTGGCGGGAATAATAACAGCGCCTATTTTATGCAGCGCAATTATGGTAAACCAGAATTCGGCCCTGCGTTTCAATATAGCCATTACCATGTCGCCTTTCCTGATTCCGATTGACCAGAAATATCCGGCTACCCGGTCTGAGATTTCTTTCAGTTCGCCAAATGTATAAGTCCGGCTTTCGCCTTTATCGTTGGTCCACAGCAAAGCCCGTTTATCGGGATGGGTGGCTGCCCATCCGTCAACCACATCGTAGGCAAAATTGAAATCTTCGGGAACAATCAGTTCATAATTGGCTTTAAAATCTTCAAAATCCTTAAAATTTATCTGTTTCAGATATTTTTCAATCATGTTTGGTAATCGTTAGGTTTTAATACTTCAGAAAATGACAGCCAGAAATTTCACTGGTTTTTCATCCAGCGCTTTCATTCCGTGTGGTTGCGTGGCATCAAAATAAAGACTGTCGCCTTCATTGAGTGTCAGTTCATGCCCGCCCACACTCAGCAACATGCGGCCTTCAATCACATAATTAAATTCCTGCCCGTTGTGGCTGTTCAGGTGAATATCGCTGCCCGAGGGTTCAACGGTAACGATAAACGGATCGGCTTTTCGTCCGGCAAAACCTGCTGCCAGTGCCTGGTATTTATAAGCCCGGGTGCGTTCCATGGCAGTTCCCTGGCCCGCTCTTGTCAGAAAATAAGTTTTCATTTTGGGTTCTTCACCAAACAAAAGCGCCGTCAGCTCAACTTTGTATTTTTTGGAAATATTTTGCAGGACACTCACCGGAATATCCTTTTCGCCACTTTCGAAACCCAGATATTCTTCCACCGGAACGTTACAAACAGCCGCAACTTCGGCTGGCTGAATTCCCAGTAAATCGCGCAACCCGCTGAGCCTTTTAGCGATTTCACGGATTTGTTCATTCATATTATTCTCACTGAATTTAGTTTAGTCAAATCAGGAATAAATGTATCTGTTTTTGGGAAAAGTGGTTGTATTGTGGCGATGTTTTTAAAGAATCTTTCTCCAGGTTTTTAAACCGGCAAGTGCACCACCTTTTTGGTTTCGAAAAACTCCTCCTCAAAATAATCCGACAGTTTTTTTACAAACACAATTTTTTTGAATGGTTTTGTTTCCTCGGTTATATCACCACCTTTCAGGTACAAAATACCATTGGGCATCGCGTTAATTTGTTTATCAGAAATATTGTTGCGCACCCACGGTACAAACTCCGGCAAGCGGGTAACCGCACGGCTCACCACAAAATCGTATTTATCTTTCAGCTCTTCGGCGCGTATTTGCTGTGCTGTTGCATTTGTCAAACCCAGTGATTCAATAACTGCATTCACAACCTTGATTTTCTTCCCGATTGAATCGACCAGGTGAAACTGTACTTCGGGAAACATGATGGCCAGCGGAATTCCGGGGAAACCACCGCCGGTTCCCACATCCAGCACTTTTGAGCCGGGTGCGAAACTGATGAGTTTGGCAATTCCCAGCGAATGCAAAACATGCCGTTCATAAAATCCTTCAAAATCTTTACGCGAAATGACGTTGATTTGCGCATTCCATTCGGTATACAAAGGTTCAAGCTGTTCAAAACGGGCTTTCTGTTCTTCGCTGAGTTTGGGAAAATATTTTGTAATGATATGCATACAAAAGTTTAAAGGTGTTCGTTCATTTCGGTGCCTTCGATGAGCTTGAAAAGCATTTGCCGCGCCCTGAACAATTGCGCTTTGACAGTTCCCAGCGGCAATTTGAGTTCTTCGGCAATTTCTTCGTACGACATTTCACGAAAATACCTGAGTTCAACCAGTTCCTGGTAGTGTGGCTTTAAACGGCGAACCACTTTTTGCAACAAAATCGCCTTTTGCTTTCTGATCAGTTTTTCTTCCGGGTTCAGGTCTTTCGATTTTATCCGCGCCACTTCACTCATCTCGCTGTGCTCGTCTTCGTTCTCGATCGAAATTGTAATTCCCTTTCTTTTTCGCAGAAAATCGATACAATTATTCGATGCAATTTTAAACAGCCAGGTACTGAAAGCATAAGTTGGAGAATACTGGTGCAGGTTCTTGAATGCCTTTCCGAAGGCTTCGATTGTCAGGTCTTCCGCATCGCTCCGGTTGTTCAGCATTTTCAGGAGCATAAAATAAATGGTGTCTTTGTAACGGCCTAATAAACGGGCAAAAGCTTTCTCATCGCCTTGCAACGCTTTCTGAACCAGTTCGTAATCCTGCAGCGCCCTTTCCGATAATTTTAAACCTTGATCTTCCATTTCTGTTTTTGTCCTTTCTGGTTGAAAACCCATCGGTAAAAAAACCGAAAGTAAGGTACAAACAAATCGTACATTAACGAAGATAGGAATATTTTACGTTCATTCAAGCGATTCTGCAGCATTTTTATGATAACCATCCGGCTGATAAGCTGGATTACAACCAACAAAGCAATAAACGGCCAGATATCAAACAGTAAAACAGCCGTCACTACCAGCAACGGAAAATATACCAGTTTGGTTGCCTCATCAAAAGCGAGCATCAGCTTTTTCGAAGAAGTAAGATGTTTTTCGATGCGGATACTTTTCTTCAGTAAATCAGCATAATCGTGCCACCTGATGGGTTCCGTTTTTTTAATGGCCGTGGATGCCTGGAACAAAACCTGCGTACTTTCTTTCCGGATGATATGATTGATCAGCAATTCAAGATTGGCGTACGGCTCATTGATTTTCAGGCCGTGTCCGCCCACTTCAAAATATTTCTTTTTCAGCAGTGCCACATTCTCTTCGGCATAAACAAAAGGCAGCCCGTTTAATATATACCCCACACTGCGTGTGAAAAGCAGGAAGTTCTCAATCCGGTATAAAATACCTGCCAATCCTCCTTCGGGAAGCACGCCTGTGTAAGCAATCACCACATTTTTGTTTTCGCCCAGTGCCGAGGTAATTCCCGAAATCCATTCCGGCGATGCGTTTTCGTAAGTAATCGGCACCTGCAAAACCCAATCACACCCCGAAGCTTTTATGGCAATATTCTGTGCCATTTTGATGGAATAGCGGGTTTCCTGGTGCAACATGGTCACTTTCAGCCGGGTGCTGCGCTCGCGCATCATACCGAGTACCTGCAGGGTGTTGTCCTGCGAAACATCGTCCACCACAATCACCTCAAAATCGACACCGTTGATGGAAAGTACCGGCGGCAGGTTTCTGCGAAGCCGCTCTTCTTCGTTTCTTACCGTGTAAATCAGCGAAACGGGAACAGGTTTTTGCTCCTGAGGTTTTCTGACAAACAAAACTTTCCCGGTAAACAGGAAAAGATAAAGCAGACGGATCAGGTAAAAACCGGCAAACACAATTGCCAGAATAAGCTGATAACCCTGAAGACCAAGCAGATTGTTAATTAAAGTATCGATATATTGCTGAACCATTTTGCCGGAAAACATAAGTTTAAATAACGTGCCAAAAATCGAAACTTTCGGGGCACAAACACAGATGCAGAATCTCTTTTTTTTGAACGCCGGATTACATTTTATTAACAGGCTGAAGGACTTTTGAACACAGGAGCATTCAATCAGAATCGTTATATTTGCCGCCTGAAAACAAAAAGGTCTGCATGAATTTTGAATTAACTGCCACTTCTGTCAACTCGCGGGCACGCGCCGGGGTGATTACCACTGACCACGGAACCATTGAAACCCCGATTTTTATGCCAGTCGGTACCGCCGGTACGGTAAAAGGAATTCATACACGCGACCTGAAAGACGATGTAAAAGCGCAAATCATTTTGGGCAATACCTACCACCTATATCTAAGACCGGGAATGGATGTGATTGAAAAAGCCGGCGGACTGCACAAATTTAACCGCTGGGACAGACCCATTCTGACCGACAGTGGCGGTTACCAGGTTTTTTCGCTGGGCGACATTCGTAAACTCACCGAAGACGGGGCTCGTTTTCAGTCGCACATCGATGGTTCATACCATCTTTTCACCCCCGAAAAAGTGATTGACATCCAGCGAACAATCGGTGCCGATATTATTATGGCTTTTGACGAGTGCGCGCCGGGCGACGCCGATTACAACTATGCAAAAAAGTCGCTGGAACTTACACAGCGCTGGCTCGACCGCTGCTTTAAGCAAATGGAAACCACCCAGCCAAAATACGGTCACAACCAGAGTCTTTTCCCCATCGTTCAGGGTGTGACTTATCCTGAATTGCGTGTAAAAGCAGCCGAACATGTTATGTCGTACAACGCTGATGGTTATGCAATTGGCGGACTTGCCGTGGGCGAAAAGGAAGAGGTGATGTATGAAATGATAGAAGTGGTGAATGCCGTTCTGCCACAAAATAAACCGCGCTACCTGATGGGTGTGGGAACTCCGGTTAACATCCTTGAAGCCATTGAGCGCGGAATTGATATGTTCGACTGTGTGATGCCCACCCGAAACGGACGAAACGGAATGATTTTCACCAGCGAGGGAAAAATCAACATCCGAAATGCCAAATGGGAAAACGACCACTCTCTCATTGATGAAAACGGAACTTCGTACGTTGACGGATATTCGAAAGCTTACCTGCGGCACCTGATTATCGCCAACGAAATGTTAGGCGCACAAATAGCCAGCCAGCACAACCTTTCATTTTACCTTTGGCTGGTAAAAACTGCACGTCAGAAAATTATTGACGGAAGTTTCGAACCCTGGAAACAGGAAATGGTTAAAAAACTGAATCACAAGTTATAACCACCCCGGAATGAAGTACTATAAAACCATAGATTTTTACATCACCCGGAAATTTCTGGGGACATTTTTCTATGCAATAGCACTGATTCTGAGTATTGCCGTGGTTTTCGACATGTCGGAAAACCTGGATGAATTTCTGTCAAAAGAGATTCCGGTCAAGGAAATCATTTTCGATTATTATTTCAATTTCATCCCTTATTTTGCCAACCTTTTCAGCCCGCTTTTCACATTCATCGCCGTTATTTATTTTACCTCAAAAATGGCCTACAACACCGAAATCATTGCCATTCTCAGCAGTGGGGTTTCGTATCGCCGGCTGATGTACCCCTACATTGTTTCGGCAGCCATTCTTGCAGTTTTTACTTTTTCGCTGGGCAATTTTGTGATTCCGCCAGACACTAAAACCATGAACGATTTCAGGCTGAAAAATATTGAAAACGCCAAACCCGGTTTTGAGCGTGATATTCACCGGCAGATTGAGCCCGGTGTTTATATTTACATGCGCAGTTACAACCAGAACGACATCGGCAACAGTTTCACGCTCGAAAAATTCGACGGGGCTAAACTGGTGGAAAAAATTACTGCCGACAATATCCGCTGGGACAAGGACAACAACAAATGGGTGATCAACAATTACTGGAAAAGAACCATTATGGAGGATTACGAAATTCTGGAAAGCGGCTACCGGATTGACACCACCCTCAATATGAAACCCGACGAATTCAGGCTGAAAAAGAAAGAAATGGAAACCTACACCACACCCGATCTGATTGAAGAAATCGATGTGATGAAAACCCGCGGGATGAATACGGTGGAATGGGAAATTGAAAAACACAAACGCATGGCGACACCGTTTTCCACTTTTATTTTAACACTGATCGGGGCTGGACTGGCATCGCGAAAGATAAAAGGCGGATTGGGATTTCACCTGGGACTCGGACTGGCGCTCAGTTTTTCGTACATCCTGTTTATGCAGATCACCACGGTTTTTGCCATCAGTGGCTCAATGCCGGTGTTCCTGGCAATCTGGATTCCCAACATTTTATACAGTGTGATCGCATTTTTTGTTTTCCGCTGGGCCGCCCGGTAATCAAACCATTTCTTTTAAAGCAGTGTTCAGGTTTTCACAAATCATACCGGCAAATTTCTGCACGAAACGTTTGGTCCCGATTCCCATTACCCACTGAAACCCGCCGGCTTCGGAAGCCAGAAAAATTTCATCCATTTCCAGCAAATCCTCTTTTCTAAGTGTCGCTGTTTCCCTGACTTTTAGCCCCGATTTCCGGGCAATTTCGATTACCAGGTTCCTGAGAACATCGATATAACAACCGGTTTCAGGCGATGGCGTAAATATTTCCCTTCCCTTCACCGCAAAAATATTGGCACCGATTCCATGTATCACACAGCCCTTCTCGTTCAGAAAAACCGAATTCTGTACCTGTGACTGAAGGTTGGCAATTTCTGCCATTTTCCAGACCAGGGAATTATAAAATTGAAAGCGGACAAACGGGTCGCCACTGAAAACAGGCACTTCAGCAAAATTCAGCAAAATTCCCTGCTGCGAAACCGGAAATTCAAACTCCTCAAAAGCATTGCATTCAACTACAAAATCGGTTTTGGTAACCTCCGCAAACAGTTTGATGGTAACATACCCCGAACGGTAAAACTTCGATTTATTCAACATCCTTTTTGCCAGCCTGAAAAACTCGTTCACGTCGTTCAGCAACGCGGGAACAGCCATTTTCAGGAGTGAAAGTTCGGTTTTGATTAGCTCAATATTTTTACTGAAAAGCGGGATTCCACCGAAACCGTACCAGATTTTCCGGGTCAGAACAACCGGATTATTGTATGCAAAAGGAACAAAATCCTCCTTCTTCAGTATCTGCCCGTTTGCAATCACAAATTCTGTTTTCACTGGTAAAAAGCATTTTCGTGGTTATAAAATACTGAAAAGCTGGTCGATAAAATGACGGAAAAGCGAGGGTTTCACAAGAACCGGAAAAACAAAGCCAAACAACGCTCCCAACAAATGGGCGTCGTGTGCCACATTGTCGTTGCTTTGTTTGCTCATCTGGTACGAATAAAAAAGATATCCAACGCCAAACAAAATTCCGGGAATGGGGATCACCGCAAAAAAATAGAGCTTTTCCCAGGGGTTCAGAAAAATAAACGTAAAAAGCACTGCCGAAACAGCTCCCGACGCGCCCACAGCATTGTAATAATAATTGTTTTTCTGGGTTGCCAGGCTCCAGAGGTTCGATGCCAATATGCCGCCAAAATACAACAGCAGGAAATAAGCGGTGGCTTTGTTTCCAAAATAATAGCCAAAATACTGTTCAATTGCTCTTCCGAAGAAATACAACACAAACATATTTACCAGCAAATGCGACCATCCGGCATGTATAAAGGCATGTGTAACCAGCCTGTAATATTCTTTCCCATGAACCACTTTGGCTGCATTAAACTGCATTTTGTCCATCATCGTATGGTTCTGAAAAGCCAGGTACGATAGAATGCCGGTTACCGCAATCAGAAGATAGGTAATCATCAGTGCAAAATTTTATAAATCATTTCTTTCTGTAACTCGGGTACATCAATTAACCCGGAAGCATCGTAGCCCCTCGCTTTCATATCGTATTCACGCAAAATGCCGATAATCTCGTACAATTTGGTGGGTGTGTAACGTTTTGAGGCAGCGAGCAGGTTTTTGGCCACATACGGGTGAACGCCCAGTTGCGAGGCAATGGCACTTTCCGATTTGTCTTTCAGAAAATGAACAGCAAATATGTTTGAAAAGAACCCGAAAAGCGTGATCGTGGTTCTCAACAGAGGATTATCAGTCTGATTAGCGGCAAAATATTTGATAATCTGGTTGGCTTTCAGAATATTTCTTTCGCCCAGTGCATTCTGCAATTCGAGCAGGTTATATTCCTTGCTCACACCAATGTTTTTTTCGATGTGCTCGGGCGTGATGCGGTTTGTGTCTTTCACGGCAACCACCAGCTTGTTCAGTTCGTTGGCCACTTTGCCCAGATCGGCGCCAAGATACGATGTAAGCAACTGTGCAGCCTGCGGGGTGATGGAAAAACCCTTGCCGGCCAGGAACTTTTCAATCCAGGCAGGCAACTGGTATTCCTTCATCTTGTCGGAAGTAAAAATCAGCCCGTTCTTTTTAATAGCCTGCGAAAGTTTGGTACGTGCATCGAGTTTCTTGTATTTGTGGCACAACACAAGCACCGTGGAAACCATTGGTTTTTCGGCATACGGCGCCAGCAGTTCAATTTTCTGGAGGCTCTGTGCCTCTTTTACAATGATAACCTGTCGCTGCGCCATCATCGGAAACCGCAGGCAGCTTTCGGCAATGTTCACCACCGACGAGTCCTTGCCGTAAACAACGGTCTGGTTAAAGGCCTTTTCAGAATCATTTAACAGGTTTTTCTCAATGTAATCCGAAATCTCGTCAATAAAATAGGGTTCTTCGCCCTGCAAAAGATAAATGGGGTGAATAATATTTTTTTTGATATTCTGAATGACTGCTTCAAATTCCATAATCAGAACCTCAGGTGTTTTACCGATAAACCATTGTCGCGGATTTCGCAAAGCGCTTTGATGCCGGTATCGAGATGTATTTCGGTAAACTCGGATGTCACTTTTTTATCGCTGGCCGAAGTTTTCACCCCGCTCGAAATCATAGGCTGATCGGTTACCAGCAACAGTGCACCGGTTGGGATGTGGTTTGAAAAACCGACGGTGAACAGCGTGGCAGTTTCCATATCGATGGCCATGGCCCGTGTTTTCGAGAGTACTTTTTTAAATTTTGTATCGAACTCCCAAACACGGCGGTTGGTGGTATAAACCACGCCGGTCCAGTAATCCTGCTCTTCGTTGCGCAGAATATGCGAAACGGCACGCTGTAAATTAAATGCCGGAAGTGCCGGAATTTCCGGGGGCAGGTAGTCATCCGAGGTTCCTTCCTTCCGGATGGCGGCAATGGGTAAAATAAGGTCGCCCAACTGGTTTTTCTTTTTCAGTCCGCCGCATTTTCCCAGGAACAAAACTGCTTTTGGCTCAATCGACGAAAGCAGGTCCATGATGGTGGCGGCATTTGGACTGCCCATTCCGAAGTTGATGATGGTAATGTTTTCGGCTGTGGCGCTTGCCATGTTCTTTTCGGTACCCTCAACCGGCACACCGAATTTCTGGGCAAACCTGTCAACATAATACTGAAAATTGGTCAGCAGGATGTACTTCCCGAAAGTATCAAGGTTCTTCCCCGTGTAGCGCGGCAACCAGTCGTCAACTATCTCTTTTTTTGTCTTCATATTGTCCTTTTTTTACCTTTGAACAAAGGTAGTTTACTTTTCGTTCGACGAAATGGCAAATTTATAATTTTAGCAGTCATCCGGTAACCCGGAAAGGAAGCAAAAAGAAAGACCATGCAGCAACTGAATTTACCGGAATACACGTTCAGAATAAAAACCGAAGAGGGCAAAACGATGATTTTTGATGCCATCCGCCGGAAATTTGTAACATTGACACCCGAAGAGTGGGTGCGCCAGAACTTTATTGAATACCTGAAAACCGAAAAGAAATACCCGGCGTCGCTGATGGCGGTGGAAAAACAAGTTACCATCAACCAACTGCAGCGGCGTTTTGATTTACTGGTGTATTCGCGCATGCACCAGCCCTGCCTGATTGCCGAGTTTAAAGCTCCCGATGTAAAAATCACACAGGAAGTTTTCGACCAGGTAGTGCGTTACAACATGGCGCTGAAAGTGGCAGGCATCATTGTTTCCAATGGTCTGCAACACTTTGCCTGCAAAATGGATTATGACAACAACAGCTTTTCGTATCTGCGTGAGATTCCGGGGTATGGGGAGTTATAAGGAAAAGGCGGAGGCGGAGGAAAAGGCAGAGATACAAGTTTCAGCCTGAAATTAAGCACAGAACCCTGTTTTAAAAGGATTAGAACTTCAGGATTTATTTATCCAACCCAAGGATTACTGATTCTTCCCCAATAACTCATTCACTCATTCACCCATTCACCCATTACAACATCTTCTGCAACAAGAATTCGTCCTCCCAGCCTTTTGCAGTTTTCAGCCAGTTGAGTTTGGTGCCGGTAACCACAAAACCCGATTTTTGAAACAGATGAATACTCACCACATTACTGGCTGCAATATTGGCATACAACTGTTTAAGCCCTAAAAAATCGCGGGCATAACCAAACATCACTTGCAAAGCATCGCCGGCATAGCCGTGGTTCCGGTTGTCGGGATTATGAATGAGGATGCCGATTCCGGCACGCATGTGGTACGGGTCGAAATCAAACAAATCGACAGCGCCCACCGGTCCGGCTTCCTGTGTTTCGATCATCAGCCGCAACTGTTTGGTTTCGTAAATATCTTTGGCCGATTCTTTGAGGTATTCGGCTAAAATGTAGCGGGAGAAAGGTGTTTTTGTATTGCTGACATTCCAGATTTCCAGGTTGTTTTCCCACTGGTACATCAGATCGATGTCGGCGGGTTCCAGCGGCCGCAGGCTTACTTTTCCGTATGCAAGATGGTTTTTCATACTATCTATTTTCTGTCGAGGTTTTTCCAGCTTTTCAGCAGTATTTCCGCATCGGTGTAAAGGCTGTAGTCTTTGGCATATAAAATATTCATCCGTTCCTTTTTCCCTGCATCATAGTGAATATCGGGGAACAAATCGCCGGGGTGCAAAATTCCGGGTTTCAGCACCGGCAGCTTTTCAATTCCGGGTGAACCGGGAATATAGCCAATCCAGGTTTTTTTGCCCGCCAACACACTGAAAATATTGCCGAAGTATTGCCCCTTCGATTTAAAAAACCAAATCACTAACGGACTGAACAACAGGCACAGTTTTGCCACCCCGATGTCAAAAATCCGTTTTCTGCGTTTGTTGGCCGGTTTCGAAATGGCATTGATATTCACCACATACAAATCGCCGGCTGTGTGGATTGAGTTACTCCCTATAATGCTGATGCTTTCGGGGGGAGCAATTTTATAATCGATATCAAGATGCGTGAGATCGAGCATGGCGCGGATAATCTGCGCCGAAGGGATGCTTTCAGCACAAAAAATTATTTCATCGATACGGTTGATGCGGATAATCTCGGGAAGTTGCCTGATTTCACCGAGGTAATTTTCGCCGCGGTCTGTGTCGTCGAGTGCAATAAAACCAGCCAGTTCCGACCTGATCTGCGATTCTTCCAGCAACTTTTTCACACGCTGTGTTTCGGTTGAATGGCCGGCAATGGCAATCCGTTTTGTTTTTTTCAGGTCGAGCCGCAACCCTTTTATTTTTAGT
>JAJUGS010000284.1 GCA_029265875.1 Prolixibacteraceae bacterium | reverse complement strand
GGGCTTATAAAAATGGATGGCAAAAAAATGGGGATTATCGATTTTCAGTCACTCCGCGAAATCAGCGAAAAAGGATAAAAAAAAAGGACAGCCTTCCGGCCATCCTTTTCTATTTCAGAATTTTTAATTTCTAATTTTTCATTGATTAAGCTTGTCCAGCCGAACCTAAAACGTTGATGTTTTTGTGCATGTACAGCTTTTTCAGCGAATCGCGGGCCGGGCCGAGGTATTTTCTCGGGTCGAATTCACCCGGGTTTTCAGCCAGTACTTTGCGGATTGCAGCGGTCATGGCAATACGTCCGTCAGAGTCGATATTGATTTTGCAAACGGCCGATTTTGCAGCCCTGCGCAGCCACTCTTCCGGAATACCCACCGTGTCTTTCATTTTGCCGCCATATTCGTTAACCAGTTTCACCAAATCCTGCGGAACAGAAGAAGAACCGTGCAGAACAATCGGGAACCCCGGAATACGTTTTTCAATTTCTTCGAGAATGTCGAAACGGAGCATCGGCGGAATCAGGATACCTTCTTCGTTGCGTTTACACTGAGCAGGTGTGAATTTGTTGGCACCGTGCGAAGTCCCGATTGAAATAGCCAGTGAATCAACACCGGTTTTCTTTACGAAATCTTCCACTTCTTCAGGGCGGGTGTAAGTTGAATGTTCAGCCACCACATCGTCTTCGATACCTGCCAGAACACCCAGTTCGCCTTCCACGGTTACATCGTGAGCGTGTGCATATTCAACCACTTTTTTGGTGAGTTCCACATTTTTTTCATACGGGTGGTGCGATCCGTCAATCATTACTGATGAGAAACCGCTGTCGATACACTCTTTGCAAAGTTCGAAAGTATCGCCATGGTCGAGGTGAAGAACGATCGGAATTTCGTAACCCAGTTCTTTTACATATTCAACAGCACCTTTTGCCATATTACGCAACAAAGTGGCGTTGGCATATTTACGGGCACCTGAAGAAACCTGCAGGATTACCGGTGATTTGGTTTCAACACAAGCCTGAAGAATTGCCTGTAATTGTTCCAGGTTGTTAAAGTTGTAAGCCGGAATTGCATATCCGCCTGCCACAGCTTTGGCAAAAAGCTCCTTGCTGTTTACCAGGCCTAATTCTTTATAACTGACTGCCATAATATTATTTATTTAAGTTGGTAAAACTAATTTTTTTAAAGCGGGGTGAAGTTACGACAAAAAACATTAAACGTTAACGCTGGTGGCTGCACGCTCCTGAAATTTAACCCTGTAATAACATCTTTTAACCCAAACTGGGATGTTTATAACTCACCATTTTTCGATTTTTCGAGCACCGCATTTACCGAGCCGTGCAGCAGCAACAATCGTTTTGCCGTTTGTTCATCGTATCCCAGTTCGTTCATAATCATCCGGGTTCCACGGTGCACCAATTTCTGGTTGGTCAGCTGCATATTTACCATTTTGTTGCCTTTTACCCGTCCTAGTTTAATCATCAGCGATGTGGTGATCATGTTCAGAATCAGTTTTTGAGAAGTGCCCGATTTCATGCGGGTGCTGCCGGTTACAAACTCCGGGCCCACAATGGCTTCAATGGCAATATCGGCATTTTGGGCCACCACACTTCCCGGGTTATTTACAATACAACCGGTTAAAATTCCGTGTTCCCGCGCTCTTTTCAGTGCACCGGCAACATAGGGCGTCCGGCCCGAAGCAGCAATTCCCACCACTGTATCCAGCTTATTAATCTTGAATTTCTGAAGTTCCACCCAGCCGGCTTCCGGGTCGTCTTCGGCAGCTTCCACGGCTTTGCGGATGGCGCGGTCGCCACCGGCAATGAGCCCGATGACAAGGTCGTAACCAACACCATACGTTGGTGGAATTTCAGAGGCATCCAAAATGCCCAGACGTCCGCTGGTCCCGGCGCCCAGGTAAAACAACCGGCCTCCCTTTTTCATCCGCTTCAGAATCTGCTCCACCAATTTTTCAATCTGCGGGATGGCGGCAAAAACAGCAGGCAAAATTTTGTTGTCTTCCTCGTGAATGCCAAGTAAAAGTTCTTTTACCGATTTGTTTTCCAGGTCGTTGTGCAGCGAATCCTGTTCCGTTATGCTGATTTGGCTCATTTCCCTGCGGTTATTTTGTTTCTGTATGAAATCTGACAAGCTCGTCAATCGGGTCTTTCAGAAACTTTGTGTTTTCAATTCCTTCTTCGGCAAGCACCGTTATCATGATGTCGGAAAAATACCACGCCACCGAACCGGCAAATCCTACCGGAAACTCATTGTAACCGGGCAGTTTCTGAATATTTCTTTCCACAAACGACCTGAAATTTTGTGTTACAAACTGCCGGCAATATTCGTGTTCCAGGTTTTCCGCAAGAAACGGCACAAATGTGGCCAGAAAATGGTTAGGCCGTTGTTCGCGGTAAACCCGGTTCAGGGCCTCGTCGCGGCTGAGTTGGTATTTTTCGGCAAAAATCCTTCGCAAATCGGCGGGCATCACTTCCTTAAAATAATCGCCAAGCAGGTGTTTTCCCATCACGGCACCACTACCTTCGTCGCCCAGGATAAAACCCAGCGGCGAAACATGCGCGGCAATTTTTTCGCCATCAAAAATACAGGCATTGGAGCCGGTTCCCAGGATGCAGGCAATTCCGGCTGATTTTCCAAATAATGCACGACAGGCGCCCAGCAAATCGCTGTGGGTTTCAATTTTCGCCGATGGAAAAAACCGGCTGATGGCGCGGCTGACAACAGCACCTTTTTCTTCGTTCACCACCCCGGCACCATAAAAAAACACGTGTTCAACGTTGCCGGCAACCGGAACCAGTTTTTCTTCCAGTTCGGCAGCTATTTCTTCGGTGGTTCTGAAAAAAGGGTTCATTCCGGAGGTCGAAATTGTTGTCACATTGCCATTTCCGGCAACCAGTTTCCAGGTGGTTTTTGTCGATCCGCTGTCGGCTATCAGTATCATTTTCAGTGTTTCAAAAGTTGGTGTTGTTTCCTGAATCTTCAATCCGATAAGATTCTTTGTACAACGAGTGCAAATGTACATGTTTTGCACCGTATTTTTTCAGGTGTGGGCGGTTGATAAACGAACGCCGGATTTTGAAACGGTGCGGAGATTTTTATCTATTTTGGCTGAATTAAAAACGATAATTCATGAAAAACATAACCTGCTTTTTATCTCCCGGAACATTTGATGACACAAAGCAAACAATCAAGGAATTCAGAAAATCAGCGGCGGTTTCAAAAATTGTGCTGGTGTGCAAGGAACAACCTGCCGAACCTTTTGAAGGTGCCGAAATACTGGTGGCCGGTTCGCTGGTTTCGGCAAAAACAGTGAAACAGATTGCTGAAATTTCGGATACTGAATTTACCTTGATTTATACCCGCAATGCCGCGCTGAATCCCGGACAGCTGGCGCTCGAACGTTTTGCGCAGGTTGCTGCCGACACGCTGGCCGGAATGGTTTATTCCAACTATCTCGCGGTAAAAAACGGCAAAGTGGAAAATGTTCCGGTGATTGATTACCAGGAAGGCAGTTTGCGAGACGATTTCAATTTTGGGTCGGTGCTGTTTTATCACACGGCAACGCTGAAAAAAGCAGCAGAACAGATTAGTGAAGAGCTGGAGTTTGCCGGACTTTACGCGCTGCGGCTGGCAGTTTCGCGGCTGGCACCTATTCTCAGGATTCCGGAATATTTGTACACCGAGCAGGAAACCGACCTTCGCAAATCGGGCGAAAAAATATTTGATTACGTTGACCCGAAAAACCGCGCCGTGCAAATCGAAATGGAGAAAGCCTGTACTTGTCACCTCAAAAAAGTGGGTGCCTGGCTCGAACCTGTTTTTGAACCGGTAAATTTCGAAAGTCAACCGTTTGCCACTGAAGCATCGGTAATCATTCCGGTGAGAAACCGCGTGCGCACCATCGAAGATGCCATCAAATCGGTGCTTTCGCAAAAAACATCATTCAGTTTTAACCTCATAATTGTTGACAATTACTCCACCGACGGCACCACCGAAATCATTGCCAGATATGCCAAAACCGACAATCGCGTGGTACACATTATTCCTGAACGCAAAGACCTTGGCATCGGCGGTTGCTGGAACGAAGCCGTAATGAGCGCTTCCTGCGGAAAATTTGCGGTTCAGTTGGACAGCGACGATTTGTATTTCGACGAAACCACGTTGCAACAGGTGGTGGATGCTTTTTATAGCCAGAATTGTGCGATGGTGGTGGGTACCTACCAGATGGTGAATTTTGATTTGCAGGAAATTCCGCCCGGCATTATCGACCACAAAGAGTGGACACCCGAAAACGGTCGCAACAACGCACTGCGCATCAACGGACTGGGTGCGCCGCGTGCTTTTTACACGCCGGTATTGCGCAAAATTCCGGTGCCAAATGTTAGCTATGGCGAAGATTACGCGCTGGGTCTGGCCATTTCGCGCCACTACCAGATTGGCCGCATTTACAACCCCATTTACCTCTGCCGTCGCTGGGACGACAACTCCGACGCCGCGCTGAGCACCGAAGTGATGAACGGCCACAACCTGTACAAAGACCGCATCCGTACCATCGAACTACTGGCCCGCAAAAACATGAATCTGAAGAAAAGGGAATAATATTTTTTGGGAAAGATATTGGGGCTAAAGCCCTTGTTTTACTCAATGTGACTAACCCCAGCCTTAAGGCTGGGGTTAAGCAAAACAACCAAAAAGGACTTTAGTCCTTAAGACATATAAATGGTAAATCGATTGTAATGCAACAATTACAAGATATGATAATTGAAACCGGTCAAACTGCGGAGCAGGTTTTGACCCAATTTGCCGAAGAACAAAAGCAATGCTGGCCGCTGGCTTCAGCCAATTATGCCGGTCTCGGCAAGGTGGAGGAGAAGCAGTTTGAATTTGGCAGTTTTGTCATCAAAGCCCAGTTCAATCCAGGGCGAATCCGTTCATCGGCTGCAAAAGTCGATACAGCATCGATTGCGGAACGAAAATGTTTTTTGTGTTCTGAAAACCTTCCGCCCGAACAAAAGGCGGTTTCCTGTGGCAACCAGTTTCAGATTTTAATGAATCCGT
>JAJUGS010000213.1 GCA_029265875.1 Prolixibacteraceae bacterium | reverse complement strand
TCTTTTGGCATTTCAAAAGAAATTGTATCGGGAGCAACGTTTGTAAATGTGGCAGTTACTGATACTGTATCGCATTTATCGGCAACAACCCAGGTTACCGGCACCTGCCAGTCGCTGCATAAATGTGGAACAATAATACTTGCTGCGTTATTTGTAACAATCAGATTACAACCGCCCGACAGACTGTTTTCAATTATTGTATTTACTCTTGAAATCCAGTTTTCAAAGTCATTCTGAATTTCGGCCTGATTTTGATAATTGCAACTAAAAACACTTGTATCGGCAGGTAATTGAAAAGATATTTCGTCGGGAGCTAAAAAATTAAATGCAGCAGCAACAACAAAAGTATCGCACTTATCAACAACCAGCCATTTAGCAGGTGCACTCCAGTTGCTGCAAAAATCGATATTTGATAAAGTATCAGAAATATTTACGACAACAGGACTACAACCTCCGCTTATGGTATTTTGAAGTTGTAACGAAATTTCGGTTGTCCAATTATCAAAAGCCTGTTTAACTTCCGAAACAGAAACAAAATCGCAGCTCGTAACTGCTAAATCTTCGGGCTGGGAGTAAGTTATAGTATCGGGTGTTGATACAAAAAAATTGGCGAAACAAGAATCGCGGGCGATATTTTCGTCATACATTACCCATTTAACAAATGCCTTCCCACCACAATCTGAGGTTTCATCATCAATCGACTCTTTTACTTCCGGATTACAGCCGCCTTGTAATGTATTGGAAGTGTGGGCAATCCAACTATTTAAAATCTCTTCAATTTGAAGTTTCGACAAACACGAACTTATTGTAGTGTCTGGCGGGCAAACCAACGTAATCGGAGAAATATCTGAGGCAATTGTCACCACTTTTGCACTGCTGCAACCAACCGAATCGATAACTGTTACTGAATATTCGCCCGGATAAAGTGTATTCCCCGAATCAAAATTCGCTAATTTTCCCCGGTATACTCCATTCAGCCAGATTTGGTATTTCGCGTTGTTAAAATGTTGCCCCCCCGTAATATTTTGTACAGTGATTCTCCCTTCGGAACAAGAATTACCCGTTGAATTATATGCCATTACATCAAAGCGAATTTGGTCTGGCTGACTGATTCCAATTTTGTATTCTGCAGAACTACATCCCTGAATATCAAAAACAACTACAGTATATTCTCCTGAAGAAGCCGGCAGACCGGTTAAAACAGCGGTTGTGTCGTTTATACCCTGAAACAATATATCCACGGCCTCTCCTTTATAGTTTAATCCAGTGATGTGAATATTCCACAGTGGGCCGTTTCCTCCAGAAATGGAAGGCAACACAATTTTCCCGTTCGCCAGGCCAAAACAGGTAACATCGGACTTAAAAATATTTTTAACCACAATTGAATCAGGCGCATCTAGTTTCCTTTCGGTAAAATAAGTACATCCGATTGTTTCGTCGCGATACCCAAACCAATAAGTTTTCCCTGAAGCGAGATTTGGAAAAACGCGTGAGGTTTGCCAGGTTTTACCGTTGTCGGAAGTATAGAAAACCTGATGATCCGGATTATCGAAGTTCAGCATAATCTCAACTTCAACTGGTTCTCCAAAGCAATTACCAGGAACATAGCTGATGTTGAACGTACCAATGATAACTTCCTTTTTCCCTTCAGTACTGATATAATCTCCAGAGCAACCGTTTTTGTCAAACAATCTTATGTAGTATTTGCCAGGCATCAAATAGGCTGATGTATCAGTAACATCGTCCAATGTTTCTACAATCGAATTAAATTCAGGGTCATTGGCGATAATCCAGTGGTCGTATGGTTTTGTTCCCCCCGATACAGAATTAACGTCAATCCAAACCCTACCGCTATCGAAACTACAATTGGCAACAGTTTGCGAAACATTAAAACTGATTGGGGCGGGTTGTAAAACTTCGGGCGATTGGAAATTCTTTGAGCCGTTGGCATCGCCAATCACAAGACTGTAAACACCAGATAGTAAAGCTTTTGAAAAAGCTGACATTCTACCTTCAAGCGTTCCATTTAACCAAATATCGTACAAACCTCCGGTAAAAGGTGTACCTCCTGAAATTACAGAGAGGTTAATCCTGCCTGTATCACCATAACATTTGCTTTTTTCGGTGATAACCTGAAGATTAAAAAAAGTGAAATCACTTGCTATCGAAACAAAAGCCAACCCTGCTTTTTCAAATTTTGGGGCCGGACTAATAACAGCGCCATCATCAGCATTAATGAAAGTTGGCACAACTACATTGATTTCAGTATGTTCAGAAGCATCCCAGATTTTAAATAAAATAGAATTTCCTTCAATAAATCCATCTTTTTTGGGCGTGCTAACATCGTCAGCACCCACAGGGCAAGCCAAAACAGTCAAATCAAAAAGTTCACCTAAACTTTCGGTTAGAATTTTTGATCCTACGCACAGTGTACCGTCAAAAACAGCAATTTCATCTCCGGCTTCCAGGTTTATGGTGTTTAATTTTGCTTCCAGAAAATTAATATTCATTGCATTGGAGAAATCGCCAACAGCAGTAAAATGCGTTTGCGCCTGAACCATTTCTACCGTTAATACTCCAAAGAAGAAAAAAACAAGCAGGTGTTTTATTGCTTTCATAATGTTGGTTTTTAGCTGATTAAAAAAAGAAAAGGCAGATCATTCAGATCTGCGCTTTTCCAGTATATTTATTTTGACATAACAATCTTTCGATGATGAACAGATTCATCAATACTGATACGCAGGTGGTAAATCCCCGGAGAAACTTTCTGGTTGCTGGCATTGCAGCCATTCCAGATGAGTTTATGCAATCCACCCGGTAATATTTGTTTGGTGGCTACATATTTTACCCGCTGTCCCAATTGGTTCAAAACCTCTACCTGTACCTCTGTTTCTTTTGTCAGGTTGATTTCGATGGTTATTTCATCGCTGAAAGGATTCGGATAACAGTTGATTATGCTGGCTTCCATTCCTGTGATTCCTTTAAATCCGGTAGTGTATTTCTCAAGACTGGCAACCGTGGTTTCGTGTTTCACAAACGTGGCTGAACCTTGTATTATTTCTGGTTCGAGCATGTATTCCTGGTTACTGAGTGAACTCCACAGTTTTAAAGTAAACACTCCGCCCTCTGAAAAGCCTGCCATTCCCTGGTTGTCGGTAGCAGAGGCAACAATACCAACCGATTGGTTCTGTAAATGATGTGGCATTATTGTTATCGAGCCAACACAATCTTCGCCATCGAATACTGCCAACTCATCGCCTGCCTGCAAAGCGTTTACCGGCAATCCAACGATGTTAATGTTCATGTGGTCAACTCCGTTCCCCTCAAATCCAGGGATAAAGTGACGGGTGGCTATTAACTCCGGCAGTACTGTAGTCGATTTTGGATAGCTGTTTTTTATCCACAGTGTATCCGGCCCGCTCAATTTGATTTTGTATCCTTCACCTGCCGTAAAACTGCCGATGTTGTTTTTCCAGCCTCCGAAAATTCCCCAGTTCTCGATGGAGTTGCCCAGTTCGTCCTGTACTTTTATCAGTTTCCCGCTGGCTATCAGTTCCTGTACCACATCCTTTCCGTTGAAAGCCGTCATTTGCGGGTAGCCCATAATGTTCCAGCCTGTTCTTAATGGAATAGCATACGGGTAGTCGATTGGTGTACCGCATATCTCAATCGAATCGTTGTAGGCTACTTTTATTTTATATCCTTCGGTGGGCGAAATATTACCTATGTTGTTTTTCCACCCTCCAAAAATGCCCCAGTTCTCCAGCGAGTTCCCCAACTCATCCTGTATCTTTACCAGTGAGCTTCTTGTAATCATCGGCTGATAAACTGTTTTCATATCGGGCGTTTCAGGTGTATTAGGTACTGAAAATATGTTCCACCCGGTCCTGAACCGAAGCGTTGTGCAAATTACGCTAGTTCCTGATAGTTCAACAAAAGAAGTTCCATTGGCTTCAAATGGAGAACATACAATTGGGTTCAGCATATTATCGAAGCATTGTACTCTGTTTACTTCCAATTCTGCACCTGCACTACAATCCCAAATCCTGTATATCACTTCATTGCCCGGGACAAAGCCGTTGCCCGTGCCGTCGTTTTTCGATGCCTTGATGTTGAGAACATGCTGATGATCGATAGTTTGTGTTACTTTGCCATAACCTACGCATTTTTCTCCATCGAATACTCCTATTTCATCGCCTGCTTGCAGATCAAATCCATCGTATTGAGCGCCTATGATGTTGATATTCATGTGGTCAACTCCTGATGTGCCTTCCCATACCGTGTGGAAATGTTGCGGACAGGGATCAAAATTCTTCACTGTAATTACAACAGAATCGGGGACTGAACTTACAATTCCGTTACTGACAACCAGCGAGAAAATATATTCAGCTTCAGATAATACATCAGGAGCTGTAAACGTGGGTCGAGAAGTGGTATCAGAACTTAGAATTATCCCGGCAGGTGCTGTCCATAAATAGGTTAAAGCACCGGGAACCGGATTCGTTGATGCTGTTCCATCAAGCGTTACCAAATCACCTTCCGTAACATTTTGATCGAAACCGGCATCAGCAACAGGCATTTGTTGCAGTAAGAGTAAATCAGCTACGCTAATCAATGATACACTATCAATATAAACTGTTGCGGTTGAGTACAATCCGAGCATAAAATGAACTTGCTGAATTGTGGTTGGTAAGATTTGGTCAAAAACCACATCAAAAGTGTACCATGTTGGTTCAGTGGTTATGTCAAAAGTCCAGTCGCTACGACCAGAAGTAGATCTCGAATCTGATGATGCTCCATATCTGTTATACCCATTTGCGCTAATATCCTCAAAATCAACATTAATAGTTCTGGCTTCATCAGCCCAGGCTTTAAATTTGAAAATATACTGGATATTGGGCAAAGCTGTTAAATTTTCCTGTACAAACTGGTAATTCCAAACATTAGCACTTGCAACAGGAGTATGAACTGAAACACCGTCAATTATCTGATGTGAAGGAGAAGCGTCTGTCCAACCTCCCCAATATACGCCTCTGCCATTGCTATCAACAAAATCGAAATTACCATTTCTAATAATCTCAAAATCCTCAAATTCAGTAACCTGTCCACTTATAGTTACAATGGCTGTTCCTTCAACCCCTGAACCATCTGTTGCTTTAGCTTTAACTACAACAGTGCCATTCATTATGGCAGTTAGTAGTCCATTATTGTCGATAGAAGCTCTTCCAGTACCATTTTCCACCGACCAGCTCAAGGTCTGGTTTTCGGCATCAACTGGCAATACATTAGCAACCATTTGCAATGTACCGTTGTTTGTGTTTATCGTTCCATCCGTCAGGGTAATTGTAGAAACCAGAACAATTGGTCTGATATTTAAACTAAGCTGATAACTTGCAGTCAGTTGATTTTCAGGATTCCACGCCCGAATGTAATATTTGCCGGCCTCGTTTAAACTGATAGAAATATAGTCCCATGATTGAGCAAGCACGGTGCTGCCATCGGGTGCAATAAGCTGGATTTGCCTTGCCCCTTGTTCGGTTATAAAACTTATCTCAACCTGAGAAGGAGATATAACCTCGAAACTGGCATAATCGACATCTTCAACCGGATAAATATTATGCTCCTGAGAACTGCCCGATAAAATTGTGCTCGCTGTTTCAATCGTATTATCAGGTTCATAGGCGTCTGCCATATCGGGATCAACAACCCAGATTGATTCTGATTCCAAAGTCAGATTTGGAACATCGGGATTAGTAACCTGACAGGTGTAAGTTCCATAATCGTTTATAGTTAGTGAATTAAAATCAAGAACATTTGAAGTTTTACCATCCAACAAGTTACCATCTTTATACCATTGGTAAATATTTCCTGTTCCTCCAGCTGTGACCGTAAGGCTTAAGCTTTCCCCTGGTTGTTTGAGGTGCATTTCAAACTCGCCAAATTTCTTTTGCGGCGAATATTCAAACCAACCTTGCATTTTCCCCATCCAGGGAACAATATCATCAAACTCCAGTTTGTTGTTATAGGCACTAACTCCGTACAAGTTCATCCCCGTTAAATCGGCAGGCAGGCCGCTGATTTGATTGTTATAGAAATAGAAATACCTTAAATTGGTGCAATTCTTAATTTCAGCGGGAATAGACCCGGATAGGTTATTGTTACCTAAATACAAATTTTGAAGTTTTATCAAATTACCGACAGATGCCGGAATTTCACCCGTCAACCCGGGATTATCGGAAATTTCTATGGAATAGAAGATTGATAAATCGCCAATTTCCTGAGGTAAAGTACCAACCAGATTGTTGCCATATATACTCAGATAATATAATCCGCTCCAGGAATCAAGCCCAATACCTGCCCAGCTGGTAATTGGCTCGTTGGTTAACCAGTTGGTTTTCCGGGTCCAGTTATCACCGCCGGTACTGTTGTACAACGCTTCGAGTGCCTTGTAAACCGGCAATTGGTTTTGATACAGGATGACCGGGTGGCTGGATAAAATTAATTGGGTAGCCTGGCTGTTGGTAACCCGAAGTGTGTAAATACCCGCATCACCTGCATCTACATTTTCCAAAGTCAAGGTATTTGTATTTTGACCCGTTAACTCTACTCCATCTTTTAACCATTGATAAATGTTATTTGCACCGCCCGCCACAATTGTTCGTGTCACTGTTTCTCCGAAAGCAGGATTAATGGATTCAGCGTTACCCAACATCAACCGCTGGTTACCATAATAGAAATTGGGTATCGAAAGGTTTGGCTCAACATCTTCAAAACCGAAATAGCAATTGGAAGCATTGAATTCGTTCATTTTTACCAAACCAGTCAAATCAGGCATATCGTAAAAATTATTGTAATAAATCAATAGTTTTTCGAGATTGGTGCATGAAGCAATGCTGCCGGGCAGACTTTGGTTAGTGAAATAGTTGTTCTCAATGTACAACTCCCTTAAATTGATCATCCCGCCAAAAATATCGGGCAATTCATTAACTAAATAAAGCCTGTCGAGCGACAAAATCTCGAGCTTAGTCAGATTGGCCATGCTTGCTGGTAATGGCTGTCGGTTTAAATTATTCCAACCATTCCATTGTGCATAGAACCTGCTAGTTCCCAAATGGAGTTTTCTTAATTCTGTAAGGTTTCCAATTTCGGTTGGGATATACCCATTCAACCCGTTTACAGCCAGGTTGAGACCGGTTACCCTGCCATCCATATTCATCGTTACACCATACCAATTTTGAACATTACCCGTCAACCAGTTATCCTTTCTTCCCCAGTTCGGGCCATTGGTGGCTTTGTAAATGGCTACCAAAGCCAGCGAATCCTG
>JAJUGS010000335.1 GCA_029265875.1 Prolixibacteraceae bacterium | reverse complement strand
TATTATAATTCCCGGTGCGATTTTATCATTGCCCGGGCCAAATCGCTGGCTGCCCAAAACCAGTTTGCCGATGCACTGGCCACGCTTTCAGGGATTCCGGAGGTTTGTAAAGACTGTTATATGAAGGCATTGGACGAAATTGGCCCGATTTACCAGGATTACATCGACCACGATTGCCAGGTGATGGTGAATGTGGCGTCGGCGTGCTGGGCGGCGCAACCTAACTCGAATGGCGCCATGCAGGCGGGCGCCGTACTTGCCGCCATCGACCCCGACTCGAAATGTTACGGCGAATCAAGATCGCTCATCAGCAAAATGGAACAAAAGGTTTTAAAAGATGAACAGCGCGACTGGAGTTTTATGCGCGAGGTTTATCAAAACGAAGTGATGCTCGAAGCGTTGCGCATAAAAGCATTCCGCGATGTGGGCGTGGCTTTTGGCGAAAACCAGCAGCCAACCTATGTTTACGATATTATGTGGGTTTTCAGGTAACGATCGATTCGTTTCAATAAAAAGCCCGGGGGATCAATATCGCGCCGGGCTTTTTTGTTGCTTAAGCTTTTGGTTTGAATTTGGCAATTAAATCGTTTATAACTCCGGTAACATCTTTGCCACCGGTATCTTTCATGATTTCGCGGTTCAATTCAATGATTTTCATCGGGTTGGTTTCTTCGGTCCCGATGGTTTTAAACCGCCGTAACATGTCTTCCCAGTAATTGATGTCGGCCTGGATTTGCTTCTGTTGCGCACTGTTTGCCGGTGCTTTTGCCAGGTCTTCTTTCAGCTTTCTCAGTAGCATATTTTCAATTTCTTTCGACGATTCGCGGCATTGTGCCTGCATTTTTGTGGTATTGGTCAACATCTGGTTGCGATTGATTCCTTCCATTTTTACAGAAAGCACTTTCCCGATACTGGCAATTTCTTCAGCCGTAAAGGATGACATCGGTATTTTGTGGTCTAATAATTTGGGTGTTGAAAAGGCTTCTTTATGAGCCGATGTTACCAGGTTCATATCCGATGAAGGAGCTGATAACCCAAACAATTGTTTGTATTCGTCGTTCATTGCTTTTTGCGAGTCTTTCATAAACTGTTCGATGGTAACCACCGAGCCATCTTTTTTTGTAATCAATTTATTCACGCCGGGTTCCTGCATCGTTCCTTTCATCACCGGGCCAAGGTCGAGGTCCATGCTCGAGGTACCACCGCTGGAGCCATTTCTGAATTGGCGGAATTCAATTCCGTTCATGTCATATCCTTGCGCTTCAAGCCGTTTCACCATCCCGGGTGTCATTTCAGCGTAGTTGGCCTGAACCGCTTTATCAAATTTCCAACGCGTTTCGGGTGTTGCCTTGTATTTCAGCATCCATTTTGTGTAATACGAAGCGTTCATCCCGGCAGCCAGTTGCTGGCTTTGTTGTTCGAGCTGCCGGATTTTTTGAGCATTGAGTGTGGGGTTCTTTTTGAGTGTGGCCAATTCACCCTGAATTCGCTGGAATGTATTGATTTCGTCTTGGGCATTGGCCAGTTTTTGTGTGGTGCGCATGGCATCGAGCACTTCTTTTGACCGTTGCGACGGGGTTTTTATCACCGGTTTAAACAGCCGGCTCTCATTCCCGAAAGCAACCAGGCTCCCTTTTGCCAGCAGCCCGGCGCCCATTTCAAAAGCTTTTCCCATAAAAAATGCTGCACCTGCCTGTTGCACACCATTCCAGGTTTGCGAGGCGGTTGTTGCATTGGGTTCGAGACCGGCGTTATGGTAACCTTCGATAAATTGTACAGCTGCATAACCGTTAGGCGACCACCACGA
Organism: Prolixibacteraceae bacterium; assembly: GCA_029265875.1. Taxonomy (GTDB): domain Bacteria; phylum Bacteroidota; class Bacteroidia; order Bacteroidales; family Prolixibacteraceae; genus Draconibacterium. Next base: position 1,961 of record JAJUGS010000335.1, on the reverse strand, counting down.
GACAGCACCTGTCACTCCTTCTTTCGGGCCACCTGCAATGAGCCCGGTTGTGCCACCCCAAACCGCGCCCAATGCTTTGGTCCCATAAATGGTTGCGGCGGCTTCAACACCAAAGGTTTCGGCCAATGCTGCCGACCCAAGTCCCATGAAAACAGCTCCTGCAGCCATGATGGTGGTTTGGGCAATAAACTCGTTTTGCTGGGCATCAATTTCAGCCACTTTTGCCATGGCGGCATCATATTCGGCATAACCCTGAACCTGACTGGCAATGGAGTTGGCCAGTTTTCGTGCTTTCTCAACGTCGCCCGAGGCCAGTGCTTTTCCATCAACCACATTGCGGGCGGTTTCGCGGGCACGGGCCCTTATTTCTTCCGGCAACAGTTCAATTTGCCTGTCGATACTCTGGGCAATGCGGCGGGTCGCATCAACACGTGCGGCATTTTCCTTCATGTCGCGAATCATTTTCTGGTGTGCATATTCATCAAAAACGGTGCGCGTATGCACCACCTGCCCGGTTTGATACGAAGTCACCAAATCCTGTTCAGCCTGCATCTGCGACTGAATATTTATAATCCGCATATTGAATTCTTTGATTCTCTCGTTCTGCATCTCGGCCTCTTTTGGGGTTTTGGCCTGGCTCATGGCTTTGATGGCATTTTCGCGGTCGGCGATTTCGCGCTCCAGGTTTTTGTTAATTACCTGAACCATTTCGGTGTGAAAAGCGATGGCATCTTTTTTCTCCTGTTCAAGGCGGGCTGCTTCTTCTTTTGATTTGTTGGCACTGGTCTGCTGGGTGTTATTGGTGGTTTGCTGTGGCTGAGCAGGAGTTGGTGATGCACCAGTAACATCGGCATATTCCTGATCGAGTTTTTGCAATTGTTCTTTTCTGCTTTGGTCTGCTAATGAATGATTTTCCTGTCTGATCCGTTCCTGTTCCTGTTTTTGTTCGGCTGTGGGATTTACATATTGGGGTAATGATTCATCCCCGATTCTCAGTCGTTCCTGGTAATTCTTTTCAATACTTGCTTTTTTGGCAACGTATTCTTCTTTTCTTATCTGATTTTGAGAAGGTCCCTGTAAAGCTGCGGCAATACTTTGTTCGGCATCGGGTGTGCTGCGCCATTTCATATACCCGTCATATTTTTCCTCGTACCATTTTTCCTGTTCAATCCTTTCAGACAGTTTTTTCCAGTCGCAAGGAGCTTCATCGACATAAATTACCGGGGGATTATCGTAAGGTTCATCGGTTTTTGTCGATTCGCTTTTTGAAAATTTGGACACTTCTGAAAATGCGTTTGGAGGTACGTATGAATTGGTAATCATTTTCTTACCTTCGAATGAATAAGCCAGGATGGTTTGGATAAAACTCCAGTTCAGTGAAATCCAAACTCCCGGCCTGACTTCTTCGTAAATCCACAAAAGGTCTGCAACTCCGGGCATTAACGCCATTCCCTGACCTTCGACATACTGGCTGCCAATTTTATTAATGTCGTATCCCTTTTCCTTCATTGAATTAAACCATGAAACGGGATAGATATAAACCAGTGCTTTACCGTCGTTGAACGAATGAGCTACTTTAATAATTGATTTGCTGTTGTCTTCTCCAATCCAGACCCCTTCGAAAGGATAGTCAGGAATAGGTTGTCCTAACGCTTTTTTATAGCGGTTTCTGGCGTTACATTTTTCCGTTGAAGGATTTGGCGGGTTGCCAAGGGCTTCAATTTGCTGTGCCAGTTGTTTCATGGCTGCATCCAGCGGGTTCAGAATCTGGGCCGAAAGTTGAGCACTTGCCATAGCCGATTCCCAGGCAAATTGTTCTTTTAATTCAACAGCGATAGAAGCATCAAACAGAACTGCCTGAATATCGGAAAGAGTTCTTGTGTATGATTCGCGGCAAGCCAGAAACTGACTTACCAGCGGGTTCAGATTGTTTAAATAATCGATAACATTTTGCGAGGGGT
>JAJUGS010000416.1 GCA_029265875.1 Prolixibacteraceae bacterium | reverse complement strand
GTCACGGTATGGTCGTCGTGTACTTCGGGCGAATTCAACGGCGCGCTGAACGGGTTCAGCCCCTCGGTATTTTTCTGCTGATTATAATCGAGATTAACATTGGCCTGCTGGGCAAAACCACGACCCGAAATCCAAATCAATCCAAGAGCGATAATTGCAAACTTTATCTTCATTTGATTTACCAATTAGTTTTTAAAAAGCAACTGTGCGTACTGATGCAGCGACCTGCGCCAGGTGAGCCACTCGTGGGCTGTTCCGGGCGATTCGTAATACACGTATTTGATTCCCTGTTTGTCCATCATTTTGCGGAAAGCGCCCACCGAACCCGGAAAAGGATTGGGTTCTTTTGTTCCGAGGCCCAGCCAGAAAACTTTAACCTGTTTGTTGATGGCTGCTCCGTCGTTGAATTTACCATCCAGAAAAGTAGCCGGGTCAATTTCGGCAGTACTCGGGTAATTGGATGTTCCACTGAAACCGCCGTAGGAAGCAAACTTATCGTTGTTGTTCATAAAGATGCGCATGGTTTGATTGGCGCCCATCGAAAGTCCGGCAATGGCGCGGTGCTCGCGGTCGGCAATGGTGCGGAATTTTGCGTCAGTCATCGGGATGATTTCGTTTATCATCACCTCTTCGAAAACCGAAGCCGGGCGCCCCGGGTTTTCACTGGTTTGTGGTTTGGAGGCGTAGCCGTTGTCCATCACAATAATCATCGGAACGGCTTTGCCTGCAGCAATCAGGTTATCGAGAATGAGGCCTGCTTTTCCCCGCGATGCCCAACCTGTTTCGTCTTCAAAACTGCCATGCTGCAGATAAAGCACCGGGTAGCGTTTTTGCGGATTCTGGGCATATTCGGCCGGTGTGTACACAAAACAGCGGCGAAATGTATTGGTGATTTTTGAAAAATAAATGTTTTCGCTTACCAGCCCGTGCGGCACATCTTTTATCGCATAAAAATCCTGGTCGGCAGCCGGAATTTCAATGCCGCTGCCCCACCTTCCTGCTCCATAAAAATAGCGGGTTCCGGGGTCGGGTACCGAAGCGCCGTCGATGTTCAGTTGGTAATAATGAAAACCTTCATCTTGCGGAGCCGATTCGCCGGTCCACACGCCTTTGTCATCTTTCACAAGGTCATACTTTACCCCGCCAATATCGAGCTGAACTTTGTTTGCATTGGGTGCCGAAATCTGCACACGCACGCGTCCTTCGGAGTTTACCTGAGGAAATTGTTTCCCCTGCTGGTTGACTTCCGAAGGTTTGAAATCTTCCTTAACCGGAACATTGGGGGCTGAAATTCCTTTAGCAATCAGGGCTGCCAGCGCAATTGAAATGATGTATTTTTTCATTCTAAATAAAATTCAGTTTTAGTATTTGTTGAACCCACTCCGGGGTTCTAAATCCTGTTTGTTTATTTACCCCCGGTTAAAACTGGGGGTTATTCATATTTAAGTCCTTCGGACTTTTTCCTAGTAAAAACCCTGAAAGTGATTACTTTGAATAACCCTGGGTTTCAACCCAGGGAAATTGAGTTCTTACCACCTCATTTGTAACCCCTTTTTAGTGGGGATTGTGCCATTCCGTCCGAAACAGGGTTTTCGACTTGAACAT
>JAJUGS010000409.1 GCA_029265875.1 Prolixibacteraceae bacterium | reverse complement strand
TTCTGAACATAGTATTTTCAACAAATACGTTTAACAGAGAAAACACCTATAGAATTCACGAAACATTCAAAGAACTGGATATCCAGAACGACGGTAAAAAGCCAAAAACATTCGAATTATAAATAACACTTTAAATGATTGAAAAATGGAGAAAGAAGTATTGCTATCAGAAATGAAAGAAACATTAAAAACAGATCCGGCTTTTAAAGATAGGATTCTGGAAGAAATAGAATTGATGGAAAATACCTCAGTTGATCGGGAAATTGAAAGCTGGGCAAAGAAAACAAGCAACAAATAAAAACGGGAACCCATGAAAAAGACAGTTTATTTTTTTGATAAAATGGTTTTCAATGAAAACAAAAGTTTATACACGAGCTTATTGAAACCATTGAACGAACTTTCAGATTTTTACACCGGTTTAGGGCTGAAACAGCCATTTTCTAAAGAGATAATGCTGAAGGCGATTAATAACCTATCAGAGTTTCAGAATTCGATCGTGCAAGACCTTGCAACTACTTTGCAAATGGTAAACGTGCCAAAGGTTATCCATGATTCATTGCAAAAGCAAATCGAAATTTCAATTAATCAGATTGGTGAAATTGTGGAACGGGTAAGAAAGTCATACGGAATTGCCCGACAATTTACAACCACCTCCCTGATTCTGGATTATGATTTATTCACTGTTGAGGAATCTGGGAAAGTTGTTTTTGATGAATCAGGCGAAGCCAGGCTAACAGATTTGTGTTCTATCTACCTCACAAATGAAGTACAAAAGAAAGCGGTTGACATGGTTGCTGACATAAACACGAAAGCAAACGAACTTAGAAACCTACTCTCAAATCTGATGACAGGGCTACCAAAGGAAAATAAAACCCTTATTCAGAATATTACCGACTCATTCAACGGAACAGACATTTGTTTAAACCCCTGGATTGTTGAACGGTTGCGTTAATTGCTGTAAACTACAAAAAAAATACAGGTTATGAAGTTTCAAAAGGGGCAATCAGGAAATCCGGGGGGAAGGCCAAAGGGCAGTAGGAATGTTGCTACTTACGAAATTAAAGAGCTTGTTACTTCAATCCTAAAAAAGGAGTACACCGCTGTCAAAATATCTCAGGACTTAAAAAAACTGGATTCATGGCAGCGGTTAAACTTCTTTTTCAAACTTGCAAGATTGATCTTACCCAGAGAGCAGGACTTCAGGATTGATTACAACAAGCTCTCAGAGGATGATATAGACCGAATAATTGATAAAATCGACAATGAATAAGAAGCAGGAGCAGCGAATTATCCGAAAAACAATCGATAGAGTTTCCCCGGTTGTTTTGAAGCAATATAAAGGAGATGGACTGAACAGCTCGGAACTGGACAAAATTGTTTTAACGGAGATTAAAAAAGAGTATTTAAGATTTTTGGAACTGGACAAACAAGATGTTGCAGGGGTGTTACTGAACTTCATAAAACTAAAGCCAAAATTCACAATTTGGTCAGCCGGGGTTTTCTGGATAGCAACCATTAAAAAAAGGCCGTTTGATGAGTTTATTTTTCATTCAGACGATGAGAAACGAACATTTATTGAATTTGCTTGTAGTGCGGAACCAGAGCGAAAAGACGAACTCTGCGACATTTACGGGATCGACTATTTTTAAAATTTGAAACCCCATGCCTGTGAGGCAGGGGGGCGACTTCTGTAACTTACTGTAAAAGTGTATTTTATAAGGGTGCTCAAAAATGATGGTGTCATTTTTAGTGTCGTTTTCTCGATGTTTCCTTTTTTTGCCAGTAACACCCGGTTTTTCTTTCCTTTATTGGCACGGTTTCCTGTGAATTTCACAACAAACAGTCAGCATGAATTGTGAGCACGGTTTCCTGTGAATTTCACAT
>JAJUGS010000224.1 GCA_029265875.1 Prolixibacteraceae bacterium | reverse complement strand
GAAAAAGTTGTAGCTGAAAAGGGAAATTCAATCTGTGTAAACCCGCTTACCTGGAATACTTCCACAGAATGGGCTTCGCCGGCGTTGCACAAAGGAATCATGCTGGGTTTTGACAGCATTGTACCCAATACGCTTTCGGCAGAAATTGAGCCGGCAACAAAAATTCTCTGGGTCAATGTTCCGGAACCGCTGAAAGCCAAGCTTGAAAACAAAAAAGACCTTCATATTTACGATATTAACCTTTTCTGGATGAACATCCGCGAAAATGTAAAACTGAGAGTTGACGAATGGTACAGGCTGAATCCTGTAAAAAGTGAAACTTATTAAATGGATTAAAAAATGAATACAAAATACCTGGGTCTTTTTTTAACGGGCCTATTCCTTATTTCTGTTCAGTGGTTGCAGGCACAGAAAAAAGTGGAGATTCTTACCGTTCCTGCGGTTAATGAATACACAAAAATAAACGAAGGCGGAACCACCATTTTGCCCAGTGGCCGTTTGCTGACACCCGCCGGTGATTTTATCCGCATCACCAACGACCCGTATGGAATGGCCATTTCGCCGGATGGGAGCAAAGCGGTTACGCTGCACAATGGCGTGTTTTCAATTATCGACCTTAAAAACCTTGATGCAGTAAGGGTTCCCAGTTATGATGGGAAAATCAGGTCGCCGCTGTCAAATGGCTCTTTCCTGGGCGTGGCTTTTGCTGCCGATTCAAAAACTGTTTACCTGAGCGGTGGCGACAATGGTGCGGTTATCAGTTATGATATCGAAAAAATGACGCGGCTGGATTCAGTATCGTTAAACGGTGTTGTGGATGGGGTGGATTATGGCGATAGTTTTAATTCAGATTTGGTTTTGAACGATGAAAACAATGAACTGCTTGTTTTGGACCGCGGAAATTTCAGGATGGTGAGAATTGATCTGGGGACACGTAAAATCACCGCTTCCATTCCGGTGGGTCGGCAGCCTTTCGGATTAACCCTGAGTCCCGACAAAAAAACGGCGCTTGTAGCCAATGTGGGAATGTATTCCTACCCGCTTATCACCGGGGCAACGCCCGAAAATATCGATTCGCTGATGATTTCGCATCATCCGTATGGCAATAATACGCCCGAATCGATTAACGGAACTGTGGTGGAAGGCCGGGAAATCCCCGGTTTAGGAAGCCCGCTTCACCCCGATGCCATGAGTGTTTTTACCATCGATTTGCTAAGTAACAAGGTGGTCGAAAAATTCAAGACCGGTCACCAAATAGGGCAAATGATTGAAGATGCTGAAGTGGTGGGAGGCGCCAGTCCGAACTCGATTGCAGTTGGGAAACAATTTGCTTATGTTACCAATGCCAATAACGACAATATTTCGGTGATTGATTACAAAAACCATAAACTGTTGCACGATATCCCGATTCTTGTGGATAAACAGATTGACAAGTACCGCGGCTTGCTGCCTTTTGGAATCACGCTCAGCAACGACGAAAAAACCTTGTACGTGGCTTTGCTGGGGTTTAATGCCGTGGCGGTAATTGATACGGAAACCGGGAAAACAAAAGGCCTGATTCCTTCAGGCTGGGGGCCGACAAGGGTAAAACTTTCGGCTGATAACAGGGAACTTTACATCACCACTTGTCGTGGATTGGGTGCCGGGCCCAATGGAGGTAAGGATTTTGTGCCACCCATTCAGGGTTATTTTGTGGGCGATATTCAACTGGGAAGTTTCCAGAAAGTGGCAGTTCCCGATGAAGCCCAACTGGCGCAATACACAAAGCAGTCGATTGAGAATACCTTCAAAACAGAAACACTGAAAGTGGATAAAAAGAACCCGCTGCCACCAACACCTGGTTTGTACAAAACTCCTATCAAACACATTGTTTACATTACAAAGGAAAACAGGACTTTCGACGAGATTTTCGGTCAGTTGAAAGAATCTGTTGGCGACAGTACACTGGCGCGTTTTGGTATCAATTGTGAATACACATTGCCCGATTCGCTGAGGCCGAGATTTCCCGGGTTGCGCATCAGCCCGAACCATATTAAAGCTGCGCGCCAGTTTTCGTATTCCGACAATTACTATTGCGACAGCGATGCTTCGGTTCATGGCCATCACTGGATGGTGGGTGTGATTCCCAACGAATGGGTGGAAGCAAACGCAGCTACTTCTAAAACTGCCATGCTCTTTTCAAAGGCACCCGGGCGCCGTTTCCCCAGCACCATCGGAAGTGTTGACCCGGAAGATTATGCAGAAATTGGTGGCCTTTGGGAAGCGCTTGAACGAAAAAATGTTTCGTTTTACAACTTTGGCGAGGCCAACGAGGATGGACATGAGCGCGAGGAATGGTACGATACCAACACAGGTGCTGCTCATGCCGTAATGGTGCCCATGCAGAATGCGCTATTTACCAGGACAAGTCATGATTATGCCGGGTACAATATGAATATTCCCGACCAGTACCGGATGGACCAGTTTGAACGCGAGTTCACTGCTAAATGGATAAATGGGAATGAAAAACTGCCATCGCTGATTACCATGCAGGTTCCCAACGACCACGGGGCAAAAATAAGACCCGAAGATGGTTATCCTTACCCACAATCGTTTATGGTGGACAATGACCTCGCGGTAGGCAGGATTTTGCATTTTCTTTCAAGAACAAAATACTGGAAGGATATGCTGGTGATTATCACCGAAGATGATCCACAGGGAGGCGTTGACCATATTGATGGGCACCGCTCGGTACTGATGATGGCCGGACCCTACGTAAAAAGAGGTTATGTTTCGCACACACACGCCAATTTCGGTTCCATCCTGAAAACGATTTACAATATTCTGGGAGTTCCGTATGTCAACCAGTTTGATGTGACAGCTTCTTTGTTACAGGACTTTTTCACCGATAAACCCGATTTTACGCCTTACACACTTGAAAGGCACGATTCACGCATTTTCGATGCTGACCTGGCCATGAAAAAATACAACAAAACCATCGACTGGCGCAAAATTGAGCAGGGCCCGGAGATTGACAATCCGAATATTGAGCGGAAAATGATGTATCAGAATCAATATAAAAAAGAGGCGATTCAGCAAAAAGAATCTAATAAAAACGAATAATAATCAACATGAAGAAATTCTTTAAAATACTCGGGATAATGCTGATCGTGGTTATTGGCGGTCTTACTATCTGGATGTTCTCCAATATGAAAGACCGGCACCCGGATTATAAAGCCGATCTGAAAATTACCGGAAATGCTCCCGGAAAACTGATGGCCGGTTTTGCAGCCGTCACCATCACGCCTGAAGTGCCTGACCGCTGGGAAGATAAAGACGGCAATGCGAAATATGAACCTAAAAAAGGCGACACATTCACCGACGGAAATGGCAACGGGAAATTTGATCCGGTTTGGATTGCCGGGTTCAGCAACAGCAAACCAGCCAACGGCATTCACGATGATACCTGGGCAAGAACCCTGATTATTGACGACGGAAAAACAAGGCTCGCCATTGTTGCTCTCGATGCCATTGGTTTTATGAATGACGATGTGGTGGATGTGCGGAAAATGATTCCTACAGATTTGGGGATTACCTACACAATCATTACTTCAACGCATACCCACGAAGGCCCGGATTTGTTGGGATTATGGGGAAAAACGCCGTTTAAAAGCGGTGTTAACCCCGAATACCTGAAATTTGTGAAATTGCGTATCGTTCAATCGGTGACGGAGGCCGCCGGCAAATTGCGTCCTGCTAAACTTGAAATTTCGGAAGATAGGACAGGTGCAGCAGCATTGGTGAAAGACACCCGGAAACCCGAAGTTTTTGATTCGGGATTGCGCCTGATAAAAGCCGTGGATGCTGAAACCGGTGAAACACTTGGGTCGCTGCTTTCGTGGGGAAACCATCCTGAAACGCTGTGGAGCAAAAATCTGCTGGTAAGTTCCGATTATCCCCATTTTTTCAGGGAGAATGTGGAAAAAGGTGTTTACAATGGCGACAGTTTGGTGAAACCCGGAATTGGAGGAACGGCTGTTTTTGTGAACGCTACGCTGGGCGGATTGATGTGTACACACCCAAGTCTGGCGGTGGTTCATCCGTTTTTGGGTGAAGAATTAAAAGAACCTTCGTATGAAAAAGCAGAGGCGGAAGGAAAGATTCTTGGGCTGGCAACTTTATCGGCTATGGAAAATCCGGCAGAAGTAATCGATTCTGCTGCTATTTCGCTGGTTGTAAAAACGGTTCCTTTGAAAATCGATAATACACTTTTTAAGCTGGGTGCTGCCCTGGGCGTTATGAAACGTGGCACGGCAGGCTGGATGAAGATGCGTTCGGAACTGGCAGTGGTTCAGATTGGTCCGGTTTCTGTTGTGACCGTTCCCGGCGAAATTTACCCGGAATTGGTAAACGGCCCCGTTGATGCGCCCGAAGGAAACGATTTCGGGATTCAGCCGGTGGAAGTGCCTGTAATACGAGAAATGATGCCCGGCAAATACAAGTTTGTATTCGGACTTGCCAACGATGAAGTAGGTTACATTTTGCCCAAAAGTCAGTGGGATGAAAAGGCCCCTTACACTTACGGACGGGATAATTCTCCGTATGGTGAAGAAAATTCACTGGGTCCTGAAACAGCCGGTGTGATTCATAAGAACCTGCAGGAAATGTTGGGAGAGTTGAAATAGCAGAAAGCCGGAAGAAGTAGGCAGTTGGTAGCAGGCAGTAGGCCGAGTGCAAAGGGCAAGGCGCCAGATAAGCTCCGTAGGAGCGAAATATTGGTAGCCCGGGGTAAAGCCCCGGGTCAAAAGTGAAAATACCACCCGCCCCGCAGTTCAGGGCACCGGCTTTGAAATTATAAGACAAAAAAATTGTTGAAAGATAAATCCTGAAAGGATTCAATTTGCATAACCCCGGGTTTCAACCCGGGGAAAGGACGAAAAAGGTGCCGCCCCATTGTTCAGGGCAACGACATTGTTAGAAAAACAAGAATTATTAACTATGGTCAAAAAAATATTGAAACAAATTGTAAAAGGATTTCTGATTATCCTCGGTCTGTTTATCGTATTCATGCTTACACCCCGAACCATTGGCTGGCTTTTCCCGGAGAAAGCCCCGATTGCCTATCATTTTGAAATTCTCGATTACCTGGCAATTGGCGTGGGATTAGAAAAAATGGCCGACCTGAAACCTGAAATTCCTGCAACCATTGAAGAAATCAAAAATATTGAGTACAAAAACATTGGAGGAAAATCACTGCAACTCGATATGTATAAACCGAAAGATTTGAAAGAACCATCTCCGCTGCTTGTGTTTATTCACGGGGGAGCCTGGCGGCACGGAGATCGTTCTGATTACCTGGTTTACCTGGTTGATTTTGCCGAAAAAGGTTACATGACCGCCACGGTTACGTACCGGCTCGACACACTTTACCCGGGTTGTGTTGAAGATATTGCCGATGCGGTGGACTGGATTTTCAAAAATGGCGGAACTTACGGAGTGGATACTTCACGGATTGCCCTGATTGGAGGTTCTGCGGGCGGACATCTTTCGCTGCTGGGAGGCTACAACTGGGTAAATCACCGGCCGCAGCAGGATTCTGTCCCTGTTCCTTTTCATAAAGTAAAAGCAGTGGTCGATATTTATGGCCCGGTTGACCTGACTACTCCTTACGCACAGTCACAACCTTTGGTAACCCGGTTTATCGGGCATCCTTACTCCGAAAAACCTGAATTGTACTGGGATGCTTCCCCGGCAAAATATCTTCGCAAAGATTTACCGGCAACCCTGATTTTCCAGGGAACATCAGACAAACTGGTACCCACAAGTCAGTCGGACACGCTGAAAACACGGCTTGACAGGCTGGGTGTACCGGCAGAATATTACAAACTGCCGCTTTGGCCCCACACCATGGACATTGCCAAACGTGCCAACGATTACATGCAAAAGAAAATGGATGCGTTTTTTGAAAAATACCTTTGATATTCGGCTAAAAAAACAATCCGCAAAAACCGTAAAACCAGTATTCCGGATTGTATTTTAACAAAAATCAGAACTTATTTTTCAGGAGCCGGATTCTCTTCAATCATTTTCAACGCTTCTCGGCCATAAATTTCGCCGGTCATTTCGCCCAGCGAAGTGCGCGAAATGTACTCGTACCGCTTAAAACTGTTAAAATCCTCTTTCGAAATGATGTAGCCAAAAGCATCGTTGGTAAGTCCAAACAAAAAAGGCTGGTCGGTTTTCATGTGGCGTTTTACATAAAAACCAATGTTGGGCAAAGCTTCGCCCGGAATGGTAATTACCTGAGCCTGGCCAATGTTCAGCAGGTTCAAACGGGTTTTTACCTTTGTCGGATCGCCTTTTTTAGTGGTTTCATCAACCAGTGGCGAATTCAGCAAAACATACTGCATGGCTTTCGATTCAACGGGGAATTCGATTTCCTTTGCAGCACAATATAACCCGGGATTTTGCTGCACCGGTGCCGGTGCAATAATCCGCAATGCTTCATCGGCCATCAAAGTGCCAATCCGTATGCATTCGTTCCAGTCGTTGGCTTCGCCTCCGTTTTCAAGCCGGGTGTCGGCAGTTACCATTCCTCCCTGTGCACTATTCATAAAAAGGGCCATTCCACCGGCTTTTTCTTCTATTCGATCGTAAAGAGGCCCACACAAATCGGGGCTGATGGTTTTGCGGTCGGTTCCCAGAATTTCGGGATGTGTGGCGTAATTTACCAATGTGGCAATGGGTTTTCCCTGGTTTTTGCCGGTGGTGGCAATTGCCTGGATAACACCCATCCGGCGGTCGTAAAGCTCGGGAGCATAATAATTGTAGGCAATTTTGCCTTTTGCCTCGCCCACGGCTGTTTTAACAGAAGCAGGTTCCAGTTTCGAGACGGCTTCATTTACGGCCTCGGACACCTGTTTTACGCACCACTCCAGGTAAGCAAGATCGGCACCGTGGTTTCCTTTTTCATCCG
>JAJUGS010000350.1 GCA_029265875.1 Prolixibacteraceae bacterium | reverse complement strand
TCATTATTAAAAATACTTTTCCGGACAACGCGATACAAAATAAATATCTTTTTACTTGTAAAGAACCCGAAATTGAAAAAATACCAGCATTAAGGTGAATAAAAAGACAGATTAATCCCGTCGGAATCAGCTTTTACCCACCGAGTAGATGTCGTCAATCAGGTGCTGATATTTGGCAGCCACAACGTTTCTTCTGAGTTTCAGTGTGGGCGACAATTCGCCGGTTGCCGGTGTCCATTCCTCGCACACCAGCCTGATGCGGCTGATTTGTTCGTGCGAACCCAGTGTTTTGTTGACCAGGTTTACTTCGTTCTGAATTTTCTCAATTACCTGTGGCAACTGAATCAGTTCGATGTTGTTTTCGTAATGAACTTTGTGTTCGGCACACCAGTCGTGCAACAGCGGGAAATTGGGCGAGATCAGCGCACTTGCAAATTTTTCGTTGGCCCCGATTACCATCACCTGTTCAATCAGTTCCGAAGCTTTCAGTTTGTTTTCAATCATTTGCGGGGCAATGTATTTCCCGCCCGACAATTTAAAGATTTCTTTTTTGCGGTCGGTAATTTTCAGGTATTTTCCATCTTCCAGTACCCCGATATCGCCGGTATGAAACCAGCCATCGCTGTCGATCACCTCGGCTGTCATTTCAGGCGCTTTGTAATAACCTTTCATCACGCCGGGGCCTTTGCAAAGAATTTCGCCATCATCGGCAATCTTCACTTCGTAGCCTTCGAGAATGGGGCCCACCGTTCCGATTTTCATTTCCTTTTTGGCGGGGTTGCTAACAGCAATCACCGGAGAAGTTTCGGTTAGGCCATAGCCTTCGAGGTTCAGCATTTTGGCCATTCCCAAAACCCGGGCAATACGGGGTTGCAAGGCTGCTCCTCCCGAAACAATATAAACAATGTTGCCCCCCAGCGCTTCGCGCCATTTCGAGTAAATCAGCTTGTCGGCTATTTTTATTTTCAGGCTGAGCAGCGGCCCGTATTTTTTGTTGTATTCAAAATGTTGCGTGAGGTTGAGCGCCCAGAAATAGAGCGATTTTTTGATGCCCGTGAGTTCTTTCCCTTTCGTGACAAATCCGTCGTGCACCTTTTCCAGCAAACGCGGCACCGAATTAAACATGTGGGGTTTTATCTCTTTGATGGCCGAAAGGATCTGGTTCAGGTTACCCACGTAATAAACACCCATCCCCTTGTATTGAAAATGATAATTCACGCTGCGCTCGTAAACATGGCAAAGCGGCAGAAAACTGATCACACGGTGATCTTTCCCGAGATGGTGCATTTTGGCATGTGCCACAAAATTACTCACCAGGTTCCGCTGTGTGAGCATCACCCCTTTGGGGACACCCGTCGTTCCCGATGTGTAAATCAAAGTAGCCACATCGTCGGGCTGCACCGATTTTTTGAGTTCTTCCAGCTTCCCTTTTAACTCCTGACTTTTTGACTCGCCCAGTTTCAGGATTTCCTCGTAGTTTTTGGCCCCTTTCACATCTTCAAAGGCATAAACACCTGCCATATCGGGCAACTCAGCGGCAATCGGGTTGATTTTATCAAAAAGTTTCTGGTCGCCCACAATCACCATCTTTACTTCGGCGTGGTTGAGGATGTATTTGTATTCGTCCTCGCCAATGGTGGGGTAAATCGGGACATGGATCACACCACACATGGCCATTCCCATATCCGCAAAATTCCACTCGGGCCGATTGGTGGTTACCGTGGCAATTTTATCGCCCGGTTTCAATCCGAGGGCCATAATACCCATGGCAAACTGGTGCGATTTCAGGTTGTATTCTTCGGTTGAAAATGTGTACCAGGCGCCGTCTTTTTTACCACCCAGCGCGTCTTTTCGCGGAAATTCCTGCAGATATCGTTCGAGAATATCAAATGTGCGGGTAACTGTTACAGCCATTGTTTTATCAGTTTAATTTTTGATTGGCTAAAATTAAACATACACCCTTTACACGCTCTTTTTTCGTTTCGATAAAGTACATAGACGGGCGTAAAAAATCCTGCGATAGTCGATTATCTGTTCTGATAATTCTAAAAATCGGGAGCAGATGATTAAAGGGGTACTTCCGATTTGGGGGGAAGTACTTCAAAGGTGCAACGTTGAAGCAAAAAGGTTCAGGCGAGCACCTCAGAGGTGCAACGTTGAAGTAAAAAGGTGATAATTATTACCTCAGAGGTGCAACGTCGGAGTAAAAAGGTTCAAATTATACCTTTTGAAGTACTCCCGGGCAGCCCGATGCCGGAGGCATCGCATATTTATAGAAAAACGAGCATGTTACAGGTGCGACCCTGACCAGGGCCGTATTCATTTTTACCTGTTTTTTCTATAAATATGTAAACCCGCCGGGTTTAAAACGGAAGGGATTTAAATGATTAAACAGAAATCCAACCGGAGATATTAAAAACCTTATTTTCATTCCTTTTAACCTTAGCAGCCGTAAAATTCCCTCCTCCCCCACGACCCAAACCTTATTGAATTAGGTTTTGTTTGTGTGATACAAACCAGCTACTAAGGTTGGTGAAGAAATAACAAGGTTGAAGGCATTTCCCTGAAAAAAATCCACAACAGCAAAGTGCAGCCATTCAGTATTTTATTAGCTTTGGAAAAATTAACCAGGCATAAAAACCAAGGCCATAAAAAAACCTCAAAAAAATGTACCATCCCTGCACAAAACTACATTTACACACCCGATTTGGGGGTATAAACCAACCCGACAATAGAAAAATAACCCAACCAGCTGGGTTACACAGCCGTTACAAGCAAGCCGAGAAAAAAAAACAGCGACACAATGACAATGATATTTTTGCTGTATAAATACAAAGAAAAAGAAAAATGCCACCGCACAAAAGCAAGAGTGTTGCTGCCCTTCCCTGCAACCGTCCCTTCGCAGCCACACACTACTTGTCCCGTTTTTGCGGGATGCTTTTCTTGCCAACCCGCCTGTTGAAAATAAACTGTGGATAAAAAATTGAAATATACAGAACTCAATAAGTAAAAAACGTATTACCTTTGACATAAATAGTCAACACGAAAAATGTCAACACTAGGACTAAAATTAAGGGAATTAAGAGAGCAGGCAGGTTTGTCTTTGCGAAAAGCTGCAACGCAAGTAGATATTGATGTAGCGATATTGAGTAAAATGGAACGTGGAGAGAGAAAATTCTCAAAAGAATTGGTTTTGAAATTGGCTGACCTCTATAAAGCAGACTCTGACAAACTGATTATTGATTTTTTGAGTGAAAAAGTGCTCTATGAATTGGAAGACGAAGATTTTGGACTTGAAGCTTTGAAAGTTGCTGAGAAACAATTAAAATATAGGAAACAGAAAAATGTCTAAATCTGATAATATAAAACGGGCAAAGCTTCTACGT
>JAJUGS010000261.1 GCA_029265875.1 Prolixibacteraceae bacterium | reverse complement strand
TTCGGCAATTTTAAGCAGCCCGTTTTGATAAACCACATCGAAATAGGAGTTCATAACCAGAAATGCGAGGTCGTCGGTGGCACTCAATCGGTTCAGTTCGCTGGCTTTTTTTCTGAATTTCTGATATTCAATTGTATAAATCTGCTTTGCGGCGTTGAATAATGTAACCGAAGCACCCACCTCGTAAGTGTTGTTGAAGAAACCTGTGTTCACATAGTCGTTTGTATTAGGGTCGATTGAACGGCCAAAACTCCAGCCTGCATTGGATGAAGCATTTAATTCGGGAAGCAGGTTTCTGCGTGCCTGGTTATAATCTTCGGCAGCCATTTGCTCGAGTACCTGCATTTTCCGCAAACCGATGTTATTTTCGATGGCAAAGGAAACGCACCGGTTCAGGCTCCATGTTTCCTGTGCCACCAGTACGTTTCGTGAGTTGAAGAATGTTAAAAGAAGCAAGAAAGCAGCAACCCCGGATTTTAACCTGTAGCCGCTTTCTGCTTTTTTTTCGATGTCGTTCTGTTTCATTGTTGAATTGTTTTTAAATGGGTGTGCCAGAATAATGCCAAAATGTTAATTAGCAGAAAAACAAATAGTTAATATATTGTTTTGCTTTTGTGAGTAAAAATAATTGACAGAAACGTGTAAAATATTTTGACAGATTCATTTCTCGTATTCCGTTGATTTTTACCTTTAAACAAAAAATGGCTAAAGGAAACCTGCTGATTGTGGATGACAACAAAAGTATTCTGAGTGCATTGGATATTTTGTTGTCGCCCGAATTCCAAACCGTAACCACGCTGGCCGACCCCAACCTGATTCCTTCAGAACTCAGGAAAAAAGAATACAATCTTGTTGTACTCGACATGAATTTCAACGCCGGAATCAATACCGGAAATGAAGGAATTTACTGGCTGGGACGCATCAAAGAATCCAACCCCGAAATATCGGTGGTGATGATTACCGCTTATGGCGATGTGGAGTTGACAGTTAAGGCTTTAAAAGCCGGAGCAACCGATTTCATCCTGAAACCCTGGGACAATGCCAAAATGCTGGCAACACTGAAATCGGCGCTGCAACTCAACCTTTCGAAAAAAGAGGTGAGCCAGTTAAAGGAAAAAGAAAAGGGACTGAAAAGCGAAATTAACCGGGAACAGAAATTCATTGTTGGTTCGTCGCCACAGTTGATGCAGGTACTGAACCTGGTGCGGAAAGTGGCAAAAACCGACGCCAACGTGCTGATTACCGGTGAGAACGGCACCGGTAAAGAACTGATTGCGCAGGAAATACACCGGCTTTCGAACCGTTCGAACGAAGTGTTGGTGAGTGTTGATATGGGCGCAATTACCGAGACTCTTTTCGAAAGCGAACTTTTCGGGCACATGAAAGGCGCTTTTACCGATGCCCGTGAAAGCCGTCCCGGAAAATTTGAAGTGGCCGACAAGGGCAGCCTTTTCCTGGATGAAATCGGAAACCTGTCGTTTCATTTACAGGCCAAACTACTGGCTGCCATTCAGAACCGGCAGATTTCACGAATCGGTTCCAACCAGCCGGTTCCGGTTGACATCCGATTGATTTGCGCCACCAACAAAAACCTTGAAAACATGGTCAGGGAGGGGCTGTTCAGGGAAGATTTACTCTATCGTATTAACACCATTCAGATTGAAGTGCCGCCCCTGCGCGAAAGAGGTGAAGATGTACTGGTGCTGGCCGACTTCTTCCTGAAAAAACATGCTTCGAAATACAACAAACCCAACCTGAAAATCAATCAGCCGGCCCAGGAAAAACTTTTAAAATACAACTGGCCCGGGAATATCCGCGAATTGCAACATACTGTGGAAAAGGCCGTTATTCTGAGCGATAACAACGTTTTGAAGCCGGAAGACTTTTTTATGCGACCAGTTTCAACCCTGCAAAACCATGCCACCGGTTTTACACTCGAAGAAATGGAAAAACGAATGATAAACCAGGCAATTGAAAAAAACCAGGGGAACCTGAGCGCTGCAGCCGAACAACTCGGAATTACACGACAAACACTTTATAACAAAATGAAACGCTTCGGACAATGATCAGCCGTAATCTTTATCTCCAGATAATTATCAGGGTTGTTCTGATTTCTGCCACCGCAACCGGTGTTGGCTGGCTTTGGGCGTCGGGTGGTTCAGGAATATTGATTTTTGCTCTTATAATCGCCGGTATTCTTCTTGTTTTTAACCTTATCTCTTTTCTGAATGGTACCAACCGGAAAATGAGTTATTTTCTGGAAGCGGTTCAAAACAACGATTCAACGCTGAAATTCCCGGAAGATATCAGAAACAAACCCATCCGCGAACTTTATCAGGGATTGAATAAAGTGAACGAACAAATCCAGCAACTGAAGATTGAAAGCCAGCAACGCGAGCAATATTTTCAAACCTTATTGGAACATATTGCCACAGGAATAATTACCTATAACTCGAAAGGTTTTGTGCTGCACGCCAATAGTTTTGCCAGGAAATTACTTGGGATGGATGTGCTGACGCATATCAGCCAGATTGACCGTATCAACAGAACGCTTTTCCAGACCATGCAGAATATCCGGCCTTTCGACCAGAAACTTGTTGCGCTGACCAACGAACGCGGGACCATTGAACTTTCGCTGAAAGCCAGTTCTATTAAAACCACCACCGATGAATTGATTTTGCTATCGATACAGGATATCCGCAGTGAACTTGATGAAAAAGAGCTGGACTCGTGGATGAAACTGATACGGGTTTTGATGCACGAAATTATGAACTCCATTGCACCTATAACTTCGCTGGCCGAAAGCCTGAGTAAGTTTTATACCAAAGAGGGCAGGGAAGTGCTGCCTGCTGAAATTGATGAAAAAACCATTGCGATGACGGTGCGAGGGCTGAACGTAATCAACGAACAGGGCAACGGACTGATGTATTTTGTGGAATCGTACCGCAAACTTACACGCCTGCCAAAACCCGAGAAAAAGCTTTTTAAGGTTGAAGACCTTGTAACCCGCGTGAAAATGCTCTACCTGTCGCTTGAAAACAGTGATTTGGTGAAACTCAGTGTTGCAATAAATCCGCCTGATCTTGAACTGCTGGCCGATGAAAACCTGATTTCGCAGGTATTATTGAACCTTTTGAAAAATGCGCTGGAAGCCATCTCGAAAAGTCCCGATGCCCGGATTCAGTTAATTGCCAGAATTTCGGAAAAGAACAGGCCTGAAATATTGGTTATTGATAATGGCCCGGGAATTCCGGAGGAGATAATAGAACAAATTTTTGTACCGTTTTTTACCACCCGCGAAAATGGCTCAGGAATCGGGTTAAGCCTTTCGCGCCAGATTATGCGGTTGCATGGCGGAAGCCTGCAGGTGCGTTCGGTTCCCGGAAAAGAGACGGTTTTTACGCTGGGGTTTTAACCAAAAAAATAGTGACTGGTCCTTTTGATCTGTTAAAGTTTTTCGGACCAGTCACTGAATAATTACTGATTTTATTAGGCTTTAATACAAATTTTCAGACAATGTATTAGGTATTTTAATAATCAGAATAATCGGTTTAAGTTTAGTTTGATAAGTCAGTATCCTAATAATTTACCCATTTCCCGCCTGAATAATGCGAAATGCCTTTGTCGGTGCCAAACCACACTGAGTTGTCTTTGTCGATGGCAATTGTATTGACCTTATTATCCAGCAGTCCATCGGCTTTTGTGATGTTTTGCCATTGATCGCCAATGAGCTTACTTACACCCTTGTGGGTGCCAAACCATACATTTCCTGCCAGGTCTTTTGCAATGGCATACACTGTGTCGCACACCAAACCTTCTTCACGGGTATAAGTCGTCCAGCCCGACTTGGTTAATTCGCCGGCATGAAACGCAGCGCCGGAATCAGTGCCATACCATTGGTCGTTTCCATCGGCTATGGCACAAAGTACATTTTCAGAGGGGAGCCCGCCAGCCCAGGGCAGGTTATAAGTTGTGGCCCCCGAAACGGCATCAGTGTATTTAAACCGCGAGATCCCGCCTCCCATGGTGGCAGCGTATATATATCCGTTGTTGGCAATAGCTACGGAACTGATTTTATAAGTGGCTAAAATTTCCTCACCGTTTCTTCCGTAAAATTTATCCCATTTTTCATTTTTCAAAATCGACAAACCTTTTGAAGTGCCAACATATTTAACTGCTTTATTATCGACATTGATGGCGGATACCGAATCAGATAAAATATCATCTTTTGCAGTATTATAATTCGAGGTGGAAATTTTATCAGTTTCAAAGTTGAAAGCCGATAACCCTGAATTTGTAGCCATCCAAATCTTTTTCATTCCGGGGGCAATTTCAAATACTATATCGGCAACCGGCCCTGTGGTTTTATGCTGATCATCTGTATAACTTTTCCAGGTATTGCCATCGAAACTTATGATGCCTTTTTCAGTGGCAAACCATTTTGTACCGCTTTCATCAATTGTGATGTGATTAATCACTTTTGAAGGAAAAACAAATTCTTCCTCCGCTACCGGGTCGTTATCCTCTCCGTTGCAACCGGCCAACAGGGTAAACATCGCCATCATCATCAGTATTCTGAAAAATAAATTTAGTTTCATTCGTGCTAATTATTGTTTGACAAATTTCAATGATTGTTGATCCTCTTTTGTTATAACGGTTACAAAATACAAACCTTTCGGCAATCCAGCCACCGAAAGCTTCCAATCTGCCGTACTTTCTGTAACAATCTGCTCGGTCACAATTTTTCCTGAAATATCCCGTATCGTGATTCGTTCGGCCATTCCGTTTTCCAGCGTGACCGTTAAATAATCGTTGGCAGGGTTCGGGTACAGTTTTACATTGACTTTGTTTACATCTTTAATACCAACGGCTGTTTTTACATTTACAGCGAAAGTAAAGCTGGTTGAATCGATGCCATTGTTTTCGATACCGCCATCATCTTTCACAGTTATCGTAAAATAGGTTGTTCCAATACTAACCGGAGAAATGGTAAGTTCGGCATTGTCAGCATTCTCTGTGTAGCTGATGTTGGCTTTTGCCACCTCCTGATTTTGAGAAACAACATTGACACTTACAACCGATTGGGGCTCTTTATCCGGTCCGTAGCCAATACCCGACAGCGATATTTTAACATCTCCGTCACGAAGTATTACATCGGTGCTTTTTATCTGGTTAACCGTTGGAGCAGCATTGGCATTTGAGTTGACCAATGTTGTGATACTGCGTGCCGGCAAAAGAATATCGCCACCGGCAACAACTGTGCCTGCTGTAAAAGCCGACAAGTTTTGAGTCGTATAGGATTGAAAAAATTCAGGCAGGCCTTGTCCCTGGAGTTTTGCTTTTACAGGTTTGCTGTTTCTGTTTAGTAATATGACAAATATTGAATTTTCAGGATTTTGAAAAGCCAGCGACATAACATCACTGCCACTCGATTTTGCATCAATCATTATCGCTCCGGGAACCAAAAATTTCGAGTAATTTTTAAAAACACTTCCCAGCAGGTCGTTATCAAGTTTATCAACAGGCCTGTCAAGGTCAACCCAACTGCTGATATTTCCTGATTTGAATGATGTGAACATAGCTGCTGCAAAATCAAGCGGCCCAGGGAAGAATTGGTCTTTTCCGCTTAAATAATCTTTTCCCCATTCACCTTCCCAAATATTTGAGTATCCCGAAGTTTCAGTCATCCATAATCCTTCAGCCAGTGTGGAGTTTTTAAAATTAAGCAGGCTGCTCCAGGCCTGTGCACCGGCAGTTCCCGGACGAATACCA
>JAJUGS010000313.1 GCA_029265875.1 Prolixibacteraceae bacterium | reverse complement strand
TGAAATTGGCCGGAACGCCGCCGTGGTTGTTCTGGCAGTAGCCGACAATCTTCCGTTCTTCGGGAATTATTGTTACCGACGAACCACCATTAAAAGCGTCGAGCAATAGGTACGAGCTGTCGCTTTCAGGAAAAGTAAACCTGAAAATAGCGGCACGTTCGGTGGGTGTTACTTCGGCGGTAACATCGTAATCGGCCAGATATACACTGTAATAATGCGGTTTTGCAGTTTCAGCCTTGTGCGAAAACCACGAAGCACGTTCGTCTTCATTAAACTTTAGTTTCCCTGTAACCGGCATAAACGAAAAGGCAGCGTAGTCGTTTATCCACGGACTGGGCTGGTGGGTTTGTTTGATGCCGCGGATTTTTTTGTCGTCGTACATGTAGCCCCAGCCGTTGCCCATTTTACCGGTTTGCGGTGTCCAGAAATTCATTCCCCACGGGCGTGCAATGGCCGGATATGTGTTTCCGTTTGACAACGAAAAATCGGAATCGGTCCCCATCAACGGGTTCACGAGGTCGGTTAATTTTTCGTTTGAATCTGTTTTTGGTTGCTGTGTTTTTATTTGACAACCAAAAAGAAGTAATAATGTGAAAATAAAAGCGGTATATTTCATAGTGATTTTGTTTTAAACATTGCGTGCCTTGCGGTTTCTCTGCGAACTTTGCGTTTAGAGAAAATTTAACGCAAAGGGCGCAATGAATTTCGCAAAGGGCGCAATAAAATTGTTAATAAACCATCGATTTTGGACGATCTTCCAAAGCGGCGCCAAATGCCGTGTTGGGTTGGTTGCCCATCACAAATTTCAAGGTGCCGCCGGCTAAAATATCTTTGTGCGTGATAAACGATTTTGTATAAGGTTGGCCATTCAGTTCAGCCGACTGGATGTAGATATTTTCGGCGCTGTTGTTTTCGGCAACAATGCTGAAAGTTTTTCCTTCGGGCAAACTGATTTCGGCTTTGTCAAAAAGCGGGCTGCCAAAAACATAAACTCCGGCAGCCGGGTTGACCGGGTACATTCCCATCGAAGAAAGTACATACCAGGCCGACATTTGGCCGCAGTCCTCGTTTCCACATAAGCCGTCGTTTTTATCGGTGTACATGGTTTTGCAGATCTCACGCACAAGGCTGGCTGTTTTCCACTGCTGACCGGCAAAAGCGTACATATAAGTGGTGTGGTGACTGGGTTCGTTGCCGTGTGCATACTGGCCAATCAGCCCCGAAATATCCGAAGAGGCGCCTTCTGTTTGTTCCGAAGAAATGGTGAAAAGACTGTCGAGCTTGTTCACAAAAGGTTCTTCTCCACCCAGCAGTTCAATCAACCCTTCCGGGTTTTGCGGTACCAGCCAGAGATATTGCCAGGCATTTCCTTCGCAATAATCGTCGGCATTGTGCTGCGATGCAACCGGGTTGAAAGGTGTCCGCCAGCTTCCGTCGGCCATTTTACCGCGCATAAAACGGGTTTGCGGGTCGAAGTAGTTTTCGTAGTATTTTGCCCGTTTCGAGAAGTAGGCTGCGTCTTCGGTCTTACCCATGGCGCTTGCCATTGCCGCAATGCACCAGTCGTCGATGGCGTATTCCATGGCGCGTGCCACCGATTCAACCTGCGAATCGGCGGGAATGTAGCCCTGCGATTTTACAAAGTCAACACCCCGGAAATCGCTCATGGCCGAGGCTTTCATGGCTTCAAAAGCTTTTTCGGCGTCAAATCCGCGGAACCCTTTCAGGTAAGCGTCGGCAATTACCGGAATGGCGTGGTAGCCCACCATGCAATTGGTTTCGTTGGCGTGCAGGTGCCAAACCGGCAGTTTTCCCTGCTGGTCGTAAATGGCAAGCATGGTATTTACAAAGTCGTTAACACGTTCAGGCTGCACCAGTGTAAACAGAGGGTGAGCCGCGCGGTAGGTATCCCAGAGCGAAAATGTTGTATAAGTTTGATAGCCCGGATTCTGGTGAACCTGTTTGTCGGCACCACGGTAATCGCCGTTGGCATCGTTAAACAGCGACGGGGCAATCATGGTGTGGTAAAGCGCTGTGTAAAAAATCTTTTTGTCAGAAAGGTTGTTGGTTTCAACTTTAATTTTCGAGAGCTCTTTATTCCAGCTTGCTTGTGAAGCTTTTTTTATCGTTTCAAAATCCCAATCGTTTATTTCAGCCAAAAGGTTATTTTTTGCTCCCTCGGCACTTGTTGCCGAAATGCCTGTTTTTGCGAGCAATTCGCCATTACTTTCGAAACCAACCAGCGCGGTTAAAATGCCTTCACCATCGTTGGCCTCCAAAACTTCAAAACTTTTAATTTCTTTCGAGAATTGGGTGTAAAAAAAGATTTTCTGGTCTTCGGCCCAGCCTTTTGAAAACCGGTAGCCCTGGATGGTGTTTTTATCAACCTGTTCAACAGAACCGTAGGTAATTTTATCCCAGCCGGTGCCATATTTTAATTCGACTACAATTTTTGAATCTCCTTCGTTATTGAATTTGTAACGGTGAAACCCCACGCGGTGGGTGGCCGTGAGTTCAGCATCAATATTATAGCGGTCGATATGAAGCGAGTAGTAACCGGCCTGTGCCACCTCTTTTTCGTGCGAATATTTCGATTTCCAGGGGTAGGCGATGGTATCGGCACCGGGTTTAAAATCGTCGGTAACGGGCATAAAAACCACGTCGCCCAAATCGCCAATCCCGGTTCCGCTCAAACGGGTGTGCGAAAAACCAATCAGGATGGAATCGGAATAATGATAACCCGAACACCAGTCCCAACCCTGGGTTTCGTTGTTTGGTCCCAGTTGCACTGCACCAAACGGAACGCTGGCACCTACAAAAACATGGCCGTGGTAACCGCTGCCAATGAGTGGGTCAACAAACTGGGTGTAATCGGTTGCTTTATTTTGTGCCGGTTTTTGACACGAAAAACTGATAACAAGAATCGATAAAATAATTGTGTAATATGCTGACTTCATTTTATAAATTTTGTTGAATTGTTTCAATCCGATAATGTGAAAGGGTGATTGTTTAATAATAAACACAAAGACACGAAGGCACAAAGTGTAAATTTTCTTCGTGTCTCAGTGTCTTTGTGTTGTAAAACTATAATTCCCTGATTTTGATGTTACGGAACCAAACCGGGTAACCGTGGTCCTGCAGTCCGATGTAACCCTCTTTATCAATTCCTTCGGTCCAGCCGGGGAACGATTTGAATTTGCTGTTTTGTACCATTGCATCCCATTCTGGTGTCCAGTGGGTGTATTCCACTACTTTGGTGCCATTCATACTGATTGTCGCTTTGCCGTCTTTTACTTTAATGACACAGGTGTTCCATTCACCGGCCGGTTTTACTGTTTTGGGGTCGGCGGCAATCAAATCATACAGCGAGCCGGCCAAATGACTGGCAATTTTATTGTCGGTGGCATCCACGTTGTCGAGCACCTGAATTTCCGGGGCTGCATAATAAATGGGTTTTCCCGGCACTTCGCGCACGTAGTAAAAAATACCCGAGTTAGCCATTTTGCTGGCTTTCCAGTCGATGGTAAGTTCAAAGTTTTTGTATTTTTTATCGGCAAAAAGAATATCGCCGCCAGCGCCTTGTCCGGGCTGTTTTCCCTCGCCAATCAGCACTTTCATGGCATCGTCTTCAATTACCCAGTTGGCAGGCATGGCTGTGCCGTTGCACTGGCGCCAACCTGAAAAATCCTTGCCATTAAATAAAAGTACCCAACCTTCTTTCTTTTCTTTTTTTGAAAGCGTGTTGACCTGGGAAAAAGTGGTTCCAGTCATTAAAATTGTTGCAATTGCAAAAACAAAAAATTTCTTCATTTCATTTTGATTTTATTCCCTTTTCAGAGATGGTTTAACTGATTTTTACAAGGCCATAAAAATAACCAATCGGCGATTTAAAAAGCATTTATTTTTGTAAAAATGTTTGCGTGGGAGCAGCGGTTACCCCGGGTGCGGCGAATTCCGATTTGCCGATTTTTAAAAAACGCGGATCGGAATCCGCGTCACCCGTGCGCAACTCTGAACTTTTCATAACTTGCACATCAAACCAAATACTTATGGAAAAGAAGGAATACTATAAACATATTCTTCCTCATTATCAACAACCCGGGCAAGCTTTCTTTGTAACCTGGATTTTGAAAGATGCCATCCCGCCTAAAGCATTAAATCGATATTCTGAAAAACTGGAACGTATGAAGGTGGAGATTGAAAGGGTGCGGAATAAGGGTTCGGAGGTTTTTAACCTCCGAAAAATCGCGGA
>JAJUGS010000214.1 GCA_029265875.1 Prolixibacteraceae bacterium | reverse complement strand
TAACAGTTGTTTTTCCGAACCTGTCATATTCAGGAAGTGGAGGTGGATTAAAATCAGGAGATAAAGTGCATCTTGGTCAGTTTGATGCGAACACTGTAATTTCCTGGTTTTTGGTGGCAGATGGATGGAATGGTAATTCAGTTACAGATGGCAAGGGAGTGTTTTATTCGCAATCCGATATCAATCCCGAAAAAAAGAGTGCAAACAAAAACCATATGGTGTTACTTTGGGATAAAACACGCGAATTGTTGCTGATGGGTTTCGAAGATATTAACCGTGACGAAAGCAGTTGTGATAACGATTTCAACGATGCTGTTTATTATGCCACAGTGAATCCGGTTGACGCAGTTTTAAAATCAGATGTACAACCAATTGATGCTGCAAATGATGCCGATGGTGATGGGGTTAATGACGAACTCGATGATTTCCCATACGATCCCAATAAATCATTTAACAACTTCTCCCCGTCAATAGATAATACAGGTACACTGGTTTACGAAGATTTATGGCCAAGTAAAGGCGATTATGATTTTAACGACCTCGTTATGGGTTACAATTTTAATATGATTGCCAACTCAAAAAACCATATTATTTCTATTGAAGCAACTTTCACGGTTAAACAAATCGGTGGGTCATTCAAAAACGGGTTTGCCTTTATATTGCCTGTCCCGGCTGATAAAATCAAAAGTGTGTCAAACCAGGCAATGAATGCAGGTTATGTTACGCTAAATTCAAATGGCACAGAATCAGGTGTCAACGAAACTGTAATTTTTGTTACCGAAAATGCCTCAAAACTCAAAGGACAGACTTTGAAAATAGTCGTCGATTTTAAAACAGGAGTAAATAAAAACACGTTGGGAAGTGTCCCTTTTAATCCGTTTATTATTGTTGATGGTGATCGAAAACGAGAAGTTCATTTGCCTGATATGGCGCCAACTTCAAAGGGACTTGCCATGCTTGGACAGGGCGATGATTACAGCAGTGTTGAAAACAACCGTTATTACAAAACCGACCGCAATTTGCCTTGGGCACTCAATTTCTACACCGATTTTGTAACACCGGAGGAAAAAGTATCAATCGACAAAGTTTACCCGCGTTTTATAAAATGGGCAAATTCGGGAGGTACTGTTGAACTCGACTGGTATAAAAAATAGTTTATAAGTACATCAATTATTGAAGCATTCTGAAGCATCGGTTTTTTAAATAAGCCGGTGCTTCTTTTTGTTTGGCTGAATTAAACAACACCAGTTTTTTTATGTATAGAATTACTCTACGCTCCCGAAAGTCAATCCCGACAACCCGGCCTTCCTTATAAACTTTAGATTTTATCGGTGTGTTTTTATTTCGTTGCGATTTTCCGGAACCAGAATTTCATCGGTTGCTTTTTGACCGAAAACAAAAGTAACAATGTACCAGCCATTTGGAGGAGACAGCTAAATGATGGCTCTTTTCCTGTCTTTTATTCTGAATCCCCAGCCGTATTTTTACAGATACATGCCATTCTTCTATTGCAGGCGGATAATTTTCAATTACAAAATCCATGATTTCAATCCACAAAGAGAATTGTTCACCTAGCGCAATTTTCAATTCATCGTTTGAAGGCATTTTTGTAAGGTCAGGAAAATAACTTGTTGCCTTTTTATCACAACCTGATATTTTAATGGCAAGATAGGCGCAATTTTTCAGGATGTATTTATTTCATCTGTCTTATCTGTCTGTTGTGACCGATTAAACACACATTTTTTATTGTGTCGTATTGCCAAAATGTTAATTAGATGCAATAAAAATGAAAGTTTTGAAACTGAAGCAGATGTTTCATCAATACTGTTCAGGTGGTTTTTTTTGAAGGGTATGTAGGCTAAAACAGTTAAAATTTCAGAACTTCCTTCTTCATTGAAAGGGGTAGCAGCCGTTTATTTTGTAATTTATGGCAGAGGAGGGGTGTTAAAATGGGGTTTATTATAAATTGTTTGAAAAAGCAGTTTTGCTTGAAAAATTGGTAAATTATTGATTAATGTATAATAAAAGTGAAATAATATAGAAATATGTCACAAATAATTTTGTCAGGCAATCAAAATGGTTATTTTTGGCAAAATTTTACAAGAAAATAATTAATTCAGATATGTGTGGAATAGTATGTGCGTTCGATTTAAAAACTGATGCCCAGGAGCTCAGGCCAAGGGTTTTGAAGATGTCGAAAAAAATACGTCATCGTGGCCCCGACTGGTCGGGAATTTATTGTGGCGAAAAGTCGGTGATGGCCCATGAGCGGCTTTCGATTGTTGACCCTGAATCGGGACAGCAACCGTTGTACAGCAAAGACAGAAAGCTGATTCTTGCAGTGAATGGCGAAATTTATAATCACCGGGAAATAAGAAAAAGATATGAAGGGAAATATGAAGTTCTTACCGGTTCTGATTGCGAAGTGATTCTTGCATTGTACCACGATAAAAAAGAGAAATTTCTGGATGAAATGAACGGGATTTTCGGGTTTGCATTGTACGATGAAGAGAACGATGCCTACCTCGTTGCACGCGACCATATCGGGATTATACCGCTTTACCATGGCTGGGACGAGTTTGGTAATTATTATGTTGCTTCGGAGCTAAAAGCATTGGAAGGTCAGTGCAAAAAAATTGAAGAGTTTCCGCCGGCACATTATTTATACAGCAAAGACGGCGAACTGAAACGCTGGCACATCCGGGAATGGACTGAATACGAAAATGTTAAAGACAATCCTGCCGATATCGATGAATTGCGCGAAGCACTTGAAAAAGCTGTGCACCGGCAGTTAATGTCAGACGTTCCGTATGGTGTACTTTTGTCAGGAGGGCTCGATTCAACCATTACATCGGCATTGGCCAAGAAATTTTCGGGCAAACGCATCGAAGAAAACGACACAAAAGATGCCTGGTGGCCACAATTGCACTCATTTGCAATAGGGCTCGAAGGTTCGCCCGATTTGGCTGCCGCACGCAAAGCTGCCGAAGAAATTGGTACCATTCACCACGAAATTCATTATACCATCCAGGAAGGCCTCGATGCTATCCGCGATGTGATTTATCATATCGAAACTTACGATGTTACCACCATTCGTGCCTCAACTCCCATGTATTTGCTGGCTCGTGTAATAAAATCAATGGGGATAAAAATGGTGCTTTCAGGCGAAGGGGCCGACGAAATTTTTGGTGGCTACCTCTATTTTCACAAAGCACCCAACGCGGAGGAGTTTCACAAGGAAAGTGTGCGAAAAGTTGGCCGTCTGCATTTGTACGACTGTTTACGCGCCAACAAAACGCTGGCCGCGTGGGGAGTTGAAGGCCGTGTGCCATTCCTCGACAAAGAGTTTTTGGATGTGGCCATGCGTTTTAACCCCGCTGAAAAAATGGCAAAAAACGGACGGATGGAAAAATGGCCGTTGCGCAAGGCTTTTGAAAGCCAAATACCGGAAAGCATTGCCTGGCGCCAGAAAGAACAGTTCTCGGATGGCGTTGGATATGGCTGGATTGACACGCTGAAACAGGTGGCCAACGATTTGGTTTCCGACGAAATGATGAAAAATGCCAAATTCCGCTTCCCGATTAATACGCCTATGAGCAAGGAAGAATATCATTACCGCAGTATTTTCAGTGAACATTTCCCGTCGGATGAGGCGGCAAAATGTGTGCCTTCGGTACCGTCGATTGCCTGCAGTACTGCCGAAGCACTGGCGTGGGACGCGTCGTTCCGTAACAATGCCGACCCATCAGGGCGCGCCGTTAAAACTGTTCATTTGCAGGGAATTGATTTAAACAAGGAATAGAATTTCTTTAATTATTGGTTTACAACTTTGTGTTTTCTTTGTGCCACTTTGTGTAATTAATTTTACAAAGGCCACAAAGAAGACACAGAGTTTCTCAAAGAGAAAGAACCGTTTTCAATCAATTGTAAACTCCCGGATCACATTTTTTAATTCAGAAAATTCATTCGAAAGCTTCTCCCGTTTAGCTAATTGAAAATCCGCAAAGTCGAAACCTGGTGCAACCGTGCAACTCACCAGCGAGAAACCGGTTCCGGATTTTATTTTTGCGGCAAACCAGGTTCGCGCAGGAACTGTAAACTGTGGCATTTCTCCTTTCGAAAGATTATTTCCAAGCAAAACAATCCGGAGTTGTCCGTCTTCAATCAACAGGATTTCCAGCGGTTCGCCACTGTGGAAAAACCAGCTTTCGTCGCTTTCAATTCGGTGAAAGTGTGATTTATCCTTCCCTTCCAACAGAAAATAAATGGCTGTGAAAACATTGCGCTGTGCCCCGTTTTTGTTAGTCATCAGTTCTGCCGAACGGTAAGTTTCGCGGTACCAGCCACCTTCGGGATGAGGCAGCAGTTGCAGGTGGTTAATCAGCTCTTTTGCGGTCATTATAAAAATTGTATCAATTCAGAACTGCAATTTACTGTTTTGAGATTTGCAACCAACCCCTGTTTTTCAACACTCTCCTCCCAAAATATTCCCTAATTTTACAATTTTAAAAACAGAAACATGAAGTCGATTTTAATATTGTTTTTTTTGTTGCCGGTTGTGGCTTTTTCGCAAATCAACCAGACCGACAGCAACGGACTGAAACAAGGGCGCTGGCAAAAAATGCAACCCAACGGAAAACCTTTGTACGACGGCTATTTTAAAGATAACAAGCCAGTGGGCGAATGGAAAAGATTCCATGAAAACGGGCGGATAAAAGCAACTATCAGCTACAAAGCCGGTTCCGACTCTGCTTTTACGGTGATGTTTGATGAAACCGGAAAGAAATTGGCAGAAGGTATTTTTCTGAATGAACAAAAGACCGGGTTGTGGAAATATTTTTCTGAAAACCGGGTTGTTGCAGAAGAAAACTTTGAGAAAGGTATCAAAAACGGCAAGGCCAGAAAATTTTACGACACCGGTGAAGTTTGTGAAGAAACCAACTGGGTGAACGGTAAACAGGAAGGCAGCTACCAGGTTTTCTTTAAAAACGGCGAGCCTTTTTTTCAGTGTAAAATGAGCAACAACCAACGCAACGGTCTTTGTCTTTCGTATTTCGACAATGGCCGGCTCGAAATGGAAGCTGGCTATAAAAACGATCTTCGCGATGGTGAATGGAAGTATTACAACCGGGAGGGAAAATATCTTTATTCGTTATTTTTCGATAATGGAAAATTGCTGAATCCGCAAGTGCGCGACAGTATTGCCAACCAGCAGATTCTGGATATGGAAAAGGGAAAAGATTCGGTAATTGATCCTGAAAAATATATCGCCGATCCATCAGAATACATGCAAAGGGCGAATATTTTAAAGTAGTGGCTCAAGTTCAGGATTCAGGAAATGGCTTAAATTTATCGTCTATTAAAACAGGTGCAGGATGAAACGCAATTTTTTGCTGATTGTATTATTGATTACGGGAGTTTTACCTGTATTTGCGCAGAATTATTTCTGGGTTGGTTTTACCGATAAGAAAAACTCGCCCTATTCAATATCAAAGCCACAGGAGTATTTATCAGAAAGGGCCATTGAGCGGCGCGATCGCCAGCAAATAGCAATTGATTCACTGGATCTTCCGGTTAATAAAAACTATATTAAAGAGGTAACCGATTTGGGGGTGGAATTTGTCCATTCTTCAAAATGGCTGAATGGGATCACGGTAAAAGTTGCCATCGATAGTTTTGAGTACAAAGTGAAACAACTACCGTTTGTAAAAGAAGTTCAATTAACAAAATCAACCGGAACCAAAAGCGCTTTCAATAAATGGGAAACCGAGATGGATTCGGAGTCGGAACCAATTGATTCAGCTTATTTTGGTTTGTCCGTTTCCCAGGTTTCAACACTTAACGGACAATTTTTACACAATCACGGTTATCGCGGACAGGGAATGCATATTGCCATTCTCGACGGCGGTTTCCTGAATGTGGATATTTATCCGGCTTTCGATAGTTTGCGCGCCAACGGACAGATTTTGGGAACCAAAGATTTTGTCGATCCGAATTCACGCTTCTACTCAACGCACTACCACGGAATGAGTGTGCTTTCCTGCATGGGAGGCAACATTCCCGGGCAATTGATCGGAACGGCTCCCGAGGCGTCATATTGGCTGCTTCGTTCAGAGGACACAGACTCGGAATATTTAATTGAAGAAGACAATTGGGTGGTGGCCGCCGAATTTGCCGATAGTGTGGGTTGTGATGTGATTAATTCATCGTTGGGATATACAACTTTTGATGATCCGGCAATGAGCCACACTTATTCTGATTTGGATGGAAAAACCACCCGCGTGACACGTGGGGCAAATATTGCAGCAACACGCGGAATGCTTGTTTTTGCCAGTGCCGGAAACGAAGGGAACAAACCGTGGAAATACATCGGCGCTCCGTCGGATGGCGAAAATGTGATCGGGGTGGGAGCTATGAACAAAGATACTGTTGCCGCACCTTTTACTTCATTTGGACCTGCATTTGGTGGACAAACAAAACCCAATGTTTCAGCAATTGGATGGAATACTTATATGCAAATCAGCAATGGAACTTTGGGTTATGCAAACGGGACATCATTTTCGTCGCCGGTAATGGCCGGAATGGCAGCTTGTTTTTGGCAGTCAGTCAGGCATGTACCGGCTGCCGAAATAAAGAAAACGATCGAGAAATTCAGTCATCTTTATGCAAATCCCGATGTCCGATTAGGATACGGTGTTCCCGATTTTGAAAAGGCGTGGCGATTTTATTGTCCTTTAGCCGTTTCAGATTTTAAAGAAAATGGAAGCTGGACGGTTTATCCGAATCCGGTTACTGAAAAACTGGTAATACAAAAGATCAGCCGTTCTTTCAGCGATAAAACTGAAATCGGTATCTTTTCAATCGACGGAAAACTGTTGCTGAAGAAAGTGGTACAGGGTGAAAATCGGGTTGAACTTGTGGGATTAAACCAGCTTCCGGTTGGATTACTGATTCTGAAAATCAATTCTGAAGGAGAAACTGAAACTTTTAAACTCAGCAAAATTCAATAGTTGGATGGACCAGAAGCTCACCCTTTCGGAATTAAACAAAAAAATCGGAGAAGTACTGTCAGGTGCTTTCCCGGTTGGCGTTTGGGTGGTTGGTGAAATCAGCGAATTAAAAGAAAACCGCAATGGCCACTGTTATCTTGAACTGATTGAAAAACAGGGAAACGAAATTATTGCGCGTTCACGCGCCACAATCTGGTCCTACACATTCCGGATGCTGAAACCCTATTTTGAAACCACTACCGGCCAGCTCTTTTCGCCAGGAATTAAAATTCTTGTCC
>JAJUGS010000121.1 GCA_029265875.1 Prolixibacteraceae bacterium | reverse complement strand
GAACTGCGCCCGTTTAATACCTTAAAGGAAATCACCCAGTTTTACGGCTGGAGAGCTTATTATCAGAAACTGATCACCGGTGAGAAAAACAAATTTATCATTTCGACCGGTTTAGAAGTTTTCAGGGAAAAATATGATTGGTCAACCCTTACAAACAATGGCAATGATTTGATTTCTGACAACGAAGAAAACCGGCAGTATGAAAACCTGTTTGTTCAGGTTGAAGCTGTATTTTCTGAAAAAGTCTCACTTTCTGCTGGAATTAACGGAAACCTGACCCGGTTTTATTATACCGACCTTTTCACCGAAAATGGCGACCAATCGGGCGAACAACATTACAAGCCAACAATTTCTCCGCGTCTCGGAGTGAATTACCTCATCAACAGAAATATTTCGGTTTTCGGAAATATCAGCCACGGTTTTTCAACACCAACTTTCGAAGAGACTTTGTACCCACAGGGAGAAATTAACCCTGATATTCAACCCGAAACCGGATGGAGTGCAGAAGCCGGGTTTCGCTCGCAATGGGCAAACCGTGTTCAGTTTTCGGCCAGTTATTACCGGATTTATATCAAAAACCTATTGGTTGCCCGTCGTACCGGCGACGATGAATATGTGGGTGTGAATGCAGGCAAATCGGAGCACCCGGGTTTGGAAACTGAAATTCGGTGGTTTGTTACAAATCCTGAAAAATTTCCATCAGTGCAGTTGGCAGGAACCGCTACTTTTGCCAATTATCATTTTACAGATTTTATCGATGAGGGGATTGATTATTCAGGGAAAAATCTGCCGGGCACTGCCAAAAACACCTGGTTTGCCCAGGCTTTTTTCCGATTGACCCGAAACCTCGATGTTACTCTTTGGCACCGGTTTACGGGTGAAATGCCTGTGAATGATGCCAATTCGGAATATTCCGATGCATTTGGCATCTCGAACGCAGAGATTAAATTCAGGCCAGAGGTAAAACGGTTCAGTTTTGAACTAAAAGCCGGTATTCAGAATATCTTTGATATACATTATACCTCAATGCTGGCAGTAAATGCGTTGCCTGCCGGAAACAGTGCCCCGCGCTATTATTACCCTGGCAATCCCAGAAACTACTTTTTCTCCTTGCTGATACGCTTTGAATGAATCAAAATCTGATACTGCTTCCTTTCTCAAATAAAGAAAGGAAACAGCTTCAGAAAAACACATTGGTTTTGCCGACCTTTCTAATTACCCAGGATTTTCACAGTGGTCCGACGGTTTTGTCTTCTTCCTTCCTCGGTGGCATTGTCGGCTACCGGAACTTTATCGCCAAATCCTTCTGATTGCAGGCGATTTCCGGTTATTCCATTCTTTTCAAGATATTGCACCACCGAAATGGCCCTCATTTCAGACAGTTTCTGGTTTCTTTCAGGATTACCCGAGCTGTCGGTGTGACCCTGAATCTGGACTTTCAACCCCGGATTTTCTTTCAGGAATGTGACAAGTTTGTTAAGTTCAGGTTCCGACTGTGGTAAAATCCTGAAGGAATCGGTTTCATAATAGATATTGTAAAGTTCCATTTTTGCACCAATTTCAATCGGTTCAAGCTCAATGGCCAAAACAAACGGGTTGGTAATAGATGTTGAGTCTTTCAGTAATATGGATTTTGAATAAAACAGGTAGCCTGGCTCTGAAACATTGAATGAATAATTTCGCTGAAGCGGCAGGGCCAGCATGGCTTCCCCTTTTTCATCTGCCTTTTCAATACGGCTTTGTGGCGGGGAGTACGACATATTAACGAGTTCAATATCAGCCTGAACCATTTTGCCTGTTTTTTTGTCGGTAACTTTTGCTTTCACATACGAAACCGGGGTTGGCCGCAATCCACGGGTGAGGTTGAAAGAGAAAATATCCAGTCCTTTTTCAGCAACCCGTGCCGACGAAAAATAGGCGGTTTCACCAATTGAGTTGATAGTAAGCCCTAACTCATCTTTATTGGTATTGATGGGATATCCCAGGTTTTTTACGCCCATGACTTTCCCAAATTCGTCGATTTCGGCTGTAAACAGGTCAAAACCACCCATCCCGATTTGAGTGTCTGATGCAAAATAGAAATTGCGGCCATTGGCATGAATAAACGGTGAAATCTCATCGCCCGGCGTATTGATCTGGCTGCCAAGATTTTCAGGTGCTTTAAACTGTGGTGTCCCGATTTCTGAAAAACCTTTGAATTCGGCCCTCCAAATATCTTTCCCTCCTTTTCCACCCGGCCGTGAACTGGAAAAATACAGATATTTATTATCCGACGATAATGACGGCTGACCTTCCCATGCACTTGAATTAATAATTTCGCCTGCATTGGCGGGTTTTGTCCATTTTCCATTTACAACCCGTGAGAAATACAAATCACAACTTCCGAAACCATCGCGCCGGTTACAGGCTGTGAAAAACAGAATTTTGGAATCGGCAGATAAAGTTTGTGCCCCTTCATTATCCGGAGTGTTTACATCACCAAGAGGTGTTGCGTTTTCAGAAGAATCAAGATCGGCTACAAAAAAATCTTCCTGGGCCATTTGTCCGTTACCTTTTATCAAACGGGTAAAAACAAGTTTTTTCCCATCGAGCGAGGGGGTAGGCCAGTACTCATCGTATTCAGAATTCACCTGGTCGCCCAGGTTCTGCGGTTCAAATTCCACCGGATTTTCCAGTGAATTCAACGCGAACTGGCAACTGGCAATTTTACAGGCTAATAAAAACTGCCGTTTTTCAGGAATATTTTTGTCCTTACTGTATTCGTTATAATACGATAGTGCTTCGTAGTAATTTGCATTCTTATAATATGCCTCCCCAAGCCTGAAATCAAGAAGCGGATTCTGCCCCAATTCCTTTGCCCTTTCCAGATGTTTGATTTCCAGGTTAACAGAGTCAATTTCGCTGTAAATTTCTGCTAATAAAAGGTGTGCGTCCCTGAAATCCGGTTTCTCAGCCAGAATTTTCTTACATTGTTCAATCGCTTTTGGAAAATGCTTTGACGAGTATTCAGTTTTAGCCTCTTCAAACAGTTTCTCCGTTCTTTTTTCGGTTTGCGCTGAAACCTGAAAATTGAAACTCAAAAGTACAAGGAGGGCAATTAGAGATGTTTTCCAATTTTGGATTCGATTTAAACGATTGATTTCAAACATTATAAACATCACCATTTAGAATAAAACACTACAAAAAAATAAAACTATATCCGGCTAATAATCCGGTTATCGGGTTTGTGAAAAAACGTTGCAAAGTAATAAAAAAAGTATTTTTGAAACGTTTGTAAACCTTGCTGTTGTAGAAAAAAAATGTG
The DNA here is from genome assembly GCA_029265875.1 of Prolixibacteraceae bacterium. Taxonomy (GTDB): domain Bacteria; phylum Bacteroidota; class Bacteroidia; order Bacteroidales; family Prolixibacteraceae; genus Draconibacterium. The sequence continues at coordinate 9,346 of JAJUGS010000121.1, read as the reverse complement.
TATTGAAGCAACATATCCAAAAAATTTCTATTTTTCGTCGATGTTTAATTCATAAAATCATAAAAATTCATTTTTAGCTTTTATTGTTTCGAAAAAATGAAAAAGAACAATTTGAGGAGAAATCATTTTGATTTCGATGACAATTACGAATTTGGGAAAAAGGGTTCGGGGTCAAGAGACAAAAGTTCAAAAAGACGCTTATCGATTTACGACGAATACGAAGAAGAAGATGATTTATTTCTGAATCAGGAGAAATTTAAAAACCGTCGTAAATAATTCGTGATAAAAAGTTAATTCAATCCTTATTACCGATGTAAACAGAAAAATCTGCTATTTTATGAGTCCCCCGTTAATGAAACAGGTAATTTATTGCTTGTAATAAAATGCTTCGTGCCCGGGGTAAAAGTATTTTGCCCGGGCAACATTTTCAGGAAGACAGTAATAAATTGCCTCAGCAACAGCACATTCGGTTCCTTCTCCATCGCGCAGGCATACAGAAATAGTGGCATTTTTACGATCGGTGGCAATTACTTTTCCGGTGACGGTAATTTCTCCTTTCGAAATATTTACCGGTTTTAGGTACTTTATGTTAAGAGCCGATGTAACTCCTGAAGTTTTTCTTTTAATCAGCACCACCCAGCCAGCCAACTCATCCATCAGTGCCGCCTGAATTCCGCCATGCAAAACATCCGACCAGCCTTCAAGCGCTTTTCTGGGGCTCCATCTGGCAAAAAGTTCGTCACCATTTTCCCAGAACTCCATCTGTAAACCGTTTTCATTAAAAGGCGAACAGCCAAAACAGTTGTAATCGTGGCGGGTCCCCATATCAATAAAGGGATTGCGGATTTTTATCATTGTAAATCTTTTTTTATTGTTGACAAATGTATTTATTTTGATTTTAAAGCGGCAAAATCACTGAATATGTGGTTTTATTAAATTTGAAAGTAAAATTATACTTACCATGAAACAAATTTCACTCACAACAATTATCCTCTTTATTTTTATTCAGGCTTTCACCCAGGATTTTTTTGACACCGGTTTCAACAAACATAAAAAGTACATTTTGCTGGCAAACCCAACAGTTGGTAATCTGAAAGTTGTTCAGTATCTGGTAAATGTCAAACTGTTGGATATTAACGAAAGAAAAATGAAATTTGTTGGTGTTTACCATCCCGGCCAGGCATACGATTTTAACGAAACTAAAAAATACATCGAAGAAAATCGCCTTGGTAATTTTTACCTGCAGGAAGTAAAAGGCGAGTTGAACGACTCAAATCTTTTCGTGCAAAACGATTGCACCGGGCAATTGAAAAAAATATTCGAAAACTCGGTGGGTATTTTCTTTTTTGGTGGTCCCGACATTCAACCTGCCATTTATGGCGAAGCAAACACGCTGTCGGTTGTGACCGATCCCGGGCGGCACCGGTTCGAAACCACTTTTCTGTTTCATTTGCTGGGTGGCTTCCGGAATGAAGATTTCAAACCGTTCCTCGAAAAAAATAATAAATACCTGGTTACCGGTTTTTGTTTGGGAATGCAGACCATGAACGTGGCTACCGGCGGCACTTTGATTCAGGATATTCCGGCCGAAATTTACGGGGCAACAACACCCGAAGCCACACTCGAAATCGGCCGTGCCAACCTGCACCGCAACTATTGGCAGGAAATTTCGAAAGACACGCTGCTGATGGGAATCAACCTGCATACCATTCAGTTTACCAGCCACCCGTTTTTTGGCAAGGCGGTAAATGTTTCGAAAGATTTTCATCCGCGTATTTACAGCAGTCACCACCAGGCCGTCGAAAAAACCGGAAAAGGATTGGAAGTAACGGCGCTTTCGCCCGACGGAAAAATAATTGAAGGCCTCGCACACAAAAAATATCCGAATGTTTTTGCAGTTCAGTTCCACCCCGAAGTGCCGGGATTGTACGAAGACCTGAAGCCGCTGAAGTTCAACCCCGATGATAAACCCATGACCTACAACGATATTATCGGCAAGAAAAGCGTCCGTTTTCACGAAGAGTACTGGAATTACATTTCGTATATTCTAAGAAAAGCGAAGAAATAAGAATTTGTGATAAATGAAGATTGATTGATTGAGATTACTGAAATTAACCTTTCCCAAAGTTTTAAACTTTGGGAAAGGTTAATTCAAATCGCAAATAGTAAATCGTAAATAGCTAAATTGTAAATGTGTTTGCTATTTTTGCGCCCTCAAAATAAACAGGTTAGAAAATGACTTTTCTGGAAGAAATACAACGCCGCCGCACATTTGGAATTGTAAGCCACCCCGATGCCGGGAAAACCACACTTACCGAAAAACTGCTGCTTTTCGGGGGTGCCATTCGTGTGGCAGGTGCGGTTAAAAGCAACAAAATAAAAAAAGGTGCCACCTCCGACTTTATGGAAATCGAACGCCAGCGCGGTATTTCGGTGGCCACTTCGGTAATGGGTTTCGAGTACAAAGGGTACAAGGTGAATATTCTCGATACACCCGGCAACCAGGATTTCCAGGAAGTTACTTTCAGAACTTTAACTGCTGTTGACAGCGTAATTATTGTTATTGATGCTGCTAAAGGAGTTGAGCCGCAAACCGAAAAACTGATGAATGTTTGCCGGATGCGCAAAACTCCTGTGATTGTTTTTGTCAACAAAATGGACCGCCCTGCCGGCGACCCGTTTTCGCTGATGGATGAAATTGAAAAACAATTACAGATAAAAGTGCGCCCGCTGAGCTGGCCTATCAATAATGGACCTGATTTCCAAGGTGTTTACAATATTTATAACCGCAGCCTGAAACTTTTTAAACCTGATATTCAAACCATTGAGGAACGAATCAAATTTGAAGATATCAGCAATCCTGAACTGGAAAATTATATTGGCAGTGATGCGGCGGTATTACGCGAGGAACTTGACCTTGTGGAAGGTGTTTATCCCAAATTCGACAAGGATGCTTACCTTGCCGGTGATTTGGCCCCCGTGTTCTTTGGCAGTGCACTTTACAACTTTGGTGTTCAGGAATTGCTCGACGCATTTGTGGAAATTGCTCCGTGGCCACGCCCGAGTTTTGCCGAAGAAAGAATCGTGGAACCGGAGGAAAACAAGTTTTCGGGTTTTGTATTTAAAATACATGCCAATATCGACCCCAACCACCGCAGCCGCATCGCTTTTGTTAAAATCTGCTCCGGGATGTTTGTGCGTAACAATGTTTACAAACACATCCGCTCGGGTAAAACGCTGCGTATTTCAAGTCCCACAGCTTTTATGGCCTCGCAGAAGGAGGTGATTGACGAAGCTTTTCCCGGCGATATTATCGGGGTGCCTGATACCGGCAATTTCATCATTGGCGACACGCTTACCGAAGGCGAGGACATCCACTTCAAAGGTTTGCCCAGCTTTTCGCCCGAACTTTTCCGTTACATCGAAAATGCCGATCCGATGAAATCGAAACAACTGGCAAAAGGAGTTGACCAGTTGATGGACGAAGGTGTGGCACAGCTTTTTACCAGCCAGTTTAACGGCCGGAAAATCATTGGAACGGTTGGTCAACTTCAGTTCGAAGTAATTCAATTCCGTTTGGAACATGAATACGGCGCTAAATGCCGTTTCGAGCCGCTGCAAATGTACAAGGCGTGCTGGATTCAGAGCGACGACAAAAAAGAGCTGGAGGAATTCAAAAAGCGGAAACACCAGAAAATGGCCAAAGACAAACTCGGCCGCGATGTTTTTATGGCCGATTCACCATTTATCCTGCAAATGGCACAAGACGAATTCAAAAAAATACGTTTTCATTTTACTTCTGAATTTTAATATGTTTTTACCCCGGCCCTAAAGGGTGACTTTTCAGGTTAACTCAGCTAAAATATTTACGTTCAGCTTCATTATTTGATTTCTGCAAAAATCCCCTTTAGGGTTGGGGGAACTCTGGCTGAACTTCGGAATTGTTTTCTTTTTTTAGCTTTGTAAAAAATCTTGTCATGATTATTCTTGATTCATTTTTCGACGGAAATCTATTCACATTTGTGATTCTTCCGTTTCTGATTTTTCTGTCACGCATTTGCGACGTAACAATTGGAACCATTCGTATTGTAATGGTTTCGAAGGGGCAGAAATATTGGGCACCGATTCTTGGTTTTTTCGAAGTTTTTATCTGGCTGGTGGCGATTACACGCATCATTCAGAACCTGGATAACTGGCTTTGTTACATTGCATACGCCGGAGGTTTTGCAACCGGAAATTACATCGGACTGATTATCGAGGAAAAAATGGCCATCGGGATTGTAAAAATCCAGATAATCACCAGCAAAGAAGCAAAACAACTGATTGAAAACCTGAAAAACGCCGGCTACGGGATCACGCACCACGAAGCGCATGGCGGTTCAGAAGAAGTAAGCATCATTTACAGCATCATCAAACGAACTGAGATTCAGAAAGTCGAAAACATCGTAAAAACCACCAATCCAAAAGCATTCTACTCGGTGGAAGATGTAAAATCGGTGAGTCATGGCATTTTCCCCGAAAAAACCGTGATGCAGTTCTGGCGGAAAGGAAAGTAGAAGAATCGGAGACAGATGGAGAAAGACAGAGATTGATTGAGATTGATGGAGACTGATGGTGATTAACAGTGAAAATCTCAATGAATCTCAACAAATCTCGATAAATCTCGTTCTTTTCCCCCGTAAAAAATGTAACCAATCAAAAACCGCCCTGACTAAGAAATCAAACGAACAAATCAACGGACAACGCGAAAGAAATCCGATTCAGGCAAATTGTTGAAGAAAACAGCAACCGAATCAGCAGAATCTGCAATTACTACAGCAAAAACTCCGACGACAGCAAAGACCTGTATCAGGAAATTCTCATCAACATCTGGAAAAGTCTCGATAAGTTCAGAGGCGAATCGTCGGTAAATACATGGATTTACCGCATTGCAGTTAATACTTCGCTCACTTTTGCAGGCAAAAACTACCGGAACCTCAACCTCAGCATCGACCAGATGCCACAGGGAATCGGCATTTTGCTCGACGACGATGAGTTGGAGAAAAAGCAAAAAACCGAATTGCACCTCGAAGAACTCGAAACGCAACTCAACCTATTGTCGATTATTGATAAAGCGCTGATTACGATGATGCTTGAAGGATTATCGATGCGCGAAATTGCCGATGTAATCGGGCTGACAGAGCCCAACGTAAAGGTGAAAATTCACCGGATTAAGGAAAACCTGAAACAACAGTTAAACAATTTAAAACAGTAAACATGGAAACGATTCAAAACAAAAACGCTTTTATCGACCTCAACCAACTGGTATCCGGACTGCAAAAAGAAGATTCCCGCCAGGAAAATATATCGAAGAATTTCAAATTAATGATGTTGTTTATGGGTCCGCTATATTTCATTATTGCTGTCATTATTTTCATTTCCGAAGGGTTCACGTTCGACCAGCTGGGGTTTCTGTTTACTTCGCTGGGACTTCTCGCATTTGGTATTCTTTTCAAAATTTTGCATGCTGCATACAAATCGGTTGATTATGGAATTCCGACCATCGAGATGCTTAAGAAAGCAGTTTATCGTTACCAGTTATGGCAAACAAAAACATACCTCACTATTATTCCGATTTTATTGATCGGAATCGGTACCAGCTTCAGTATCCAGGATTTAATTTCACACACTGATCTAATAATGCGGCTGCTAATAGTTTTTACCGGTTATGTTGTTGTAATAATAATCGCCTTTTTTATCGGATACCTGATTTGGCGCTACAGGCAAAAACCACTTCGCGACAAGGCATTGGAGCTGCTTGAAGAATTTGAAAAATAATCACACACTTTCCCGTTTCAGCTACACAGCACCAATAAACAAAAAAGTTTACTGAAAAATTTCAGTAAACTTTTTTATTACGGGCAGCCGTGAATCTGTGGCTGCGTCAATCAATTTCAAAATATTTCAGGCCACTGTACTTCCGGTTGTAACTATCTTAAAATCCCTGAAAACCGGATATTTATTAATCAATTGCTCCAGTTCGGTCACCACTTCTCTTTTCTTTTCTGTAAAAAGCGTTTTGTAGTATTGAACGCCGTCCATCAGGTTCTCATGAAAACTAACCAATTGCTTGTATTCTTTTGAATCTTCGGTATTCTTTTTCCAGGTTTCAACGCGCTCTTTAAAAATATCGAGGTACATGTTGAGTTCTTTCAAAAACATGTGTGGGCGATGCCTGTTATCCAGCAGATTCATTCTGCCATAAATGTGGCCAACCATTTCTTTCAGGGTCGAAACCTTTGAAAACCAGGCCAGATTGGGGCCGGGGCAACAAGTAACCTTGAATTCAGGTTTTACTTCAATCCCTTTCGAAACCAGCGCCGACGTGCTCAACCCATTACACAGACACTCTCTTTCAATAATCTTCTCATAAGCTTTGTGGTACTCGGCTTCGGGCAGATTTTGTTCAGCAAGTTCCTTCAGTTTTTTACGTTGATACTCTTTAGAGGAAGTACAAATTGGCTTTTCGGTGTATTCGGTATTGTATTTCAGAAACCCTTTTGTACAAGAATAACCCGGCTTTCCGTTCTTTGCCAACTCAGCTTTGTGTACGCTCATCGAAACACCTTTTACCGTATTGAAAGGAACACCCAGCGGGGACAAACCACTGTAAACCAAATCGTCTTCCTTAGCATTTGACAGAATGTCCAGCGTTTCGTTATCGATACTGATAACCTCCGGAACCAGCATAAAAGGGGTTGCCCAACCAACACTGTCCAATTCGTAATAATCCAGCAGCAGTTCATGTTCTTCGGCGGTGCCCACCCCACCCTGCGCGGTAACTTTCAGTTCAGGAGTCTCAGCAGGCAGTGGGAGTCCTTTTTTCATAAGCGCCGCTTTATACATTTCGATACAGGTTTCAAAAAGCTGGTCGCGGTTCTTTTTAAAATCTTCCAGAATTGGTCCGAATAAAACGCCGTTTGTGGGGAAACAATGTCCGCCGCAATTTACGCCCGACTCAATTCTGTATTCCGAAACCCACAATCCTTTTCCGGCAAATATTTTACCCTGAACCAATGCTGAACGAAAGTCGCTCACTTTTAAAATGATTTTCTTTTTAACAAAACCATTCTCATCGGGGAAAAAATCTTTGAAATTTTCGAGATAACTGTACAAACGGGGGCTCATTCCGGCTGATAAAACCAATGACGAATGCAGGTTGCTATTGGCGAAACCACGGAGTGCGGCGTGTGCATCGTTGTATTCAACCGGCAGTTCAACACCTTCTTTGTAATTTACTTTATCAAGTTTTGTCATGATGTTTACATCAATCGACCCAACGTGCAGTTTTGACTCAATCCATTTTTTGAATTCATCGGCGGCCTCGCGGCTTTTTTGTGCCAGGTTAAATTTTTCCTTTAAAGCCGATTTATCAGGTAGCAGACTAATATATTTCTCAATTTCGGTTCCGGCTTGAACAGCACTGTTTTTCAGCTCTGTAACCTTTCGCTTAACGATTTCATCCACAAGGTTCAGGTACGAAGTAATTCGCTTGGCCCTGAAATCTTCCACTTCTTTGGTGATTTTCTTAAATGGGATATCAAATTTCTGACTGTAAAACTCGCGCATTCTTTCGATTGTCGAATCATCGACCAGCGAAATAACCGACGAAATTCCATACGGAGCCACATTAATTGGGGTATCTATCGAATATCCAACACCTAAAACAGGTATATGAAAAGAGTGTCCTTCAAATAATTTCATTCAAACAAATTTTAATAAAAACCGATAGCTGGTTCAAATTGATTCAGATTTCGGTTTGCGCCGGCAAAGAAAGCAACTTCGGGTTACAAGCAGCGCAACAAAAATTGCAACCCCGAAAAACAGATGATTTTTTGCACTTGTGTAAACAACCGGCTAAAAAAATGGAATTGATATGGCGATTATTCACAAAATCAAAAGAAATATGGAATAGAGAACCAACCTGCAAAAACCGGCAGTTAAATCAATATACTTGCCAGAATGCTCTACTTTTCCCTATACTCCAGAATATCGGCAGGCTGGCACTCCAGTGCTTTGCAAATGGCTTCGAGTGTGGAGAAACGGATTGCTTTAGCCTTCCCGGTTTTTAAAATCGAAAGGTTCGAAAGCGTTAAGTCTACCTTTTCCGAAAGTTCGTTCAGCGACATTTTCCGTTTGGCCATCATCACATCAAGATTTACAATTATGGGCATGGCTTACACGGTTAAGTCGATTTCGTCCTGAATTTCAATTCCCTTTTTAAAAACCCGGCCAATCACCAAAAGTGTTACACCCATAAAAAGCCACACATCGGCCCCACCCAGATTCAAATGCTGAACATCGGGCATGTTTACTCCCTCTGCCACAAAATTCGCCGTGTCTTTTGCACCCCAATACGAAAAGAAGCCAATTCCCAAAGCCAGCCAGGCAATGTTGACGATAAATTTACGGACCGGTTCGTTAAACGGATGTGAAAGGTCGAACTTTTTGTCGTGAAAAATCTTCACAATCAGGTAAAACATCAAAGCCTTCAGCACGGCAGTGATAATCATTAGAGAAATGATTGTAACATACCAGCTTTGATTGTAGTTGTACAATTCGCCTAAACTCGCCACATCCCAGATTTTACCTTCGCCAAAAGGATTATAAAACAAGGTAAAAAATGCGTTGAAAAGGTAAGCTCCGGCATTGAAGCATAAACCGATAAAAATAATCCACGAAATCACGTTCAGGGCAATAAGTGCATAATCTTTTTTTGTTGACATACTGTATTTTGTTTTAATATTTTTATTTGACAAATTCCTGCAAATTGCCATTTAACCATTAGTGGAAAAAAAAATAAGAATCAATTGGTTCGTAACAAATTCTCAATTTTGTAATTATAAAATCATGATTAACTATTAATGGCTTGGCTTACACAGTTAAGTCGTTTTCATTCTGAATTTCTATTCCCTTTTTAAAAACCTGTGAAATCACAAATATGATACCTGCCATCATCAAAAAAGCGGCTGTGTCATCCCAATACTGTCCTACATCACCAAGCTTATTACCCGATTGAATGAGCCGCTTTGTGTACTGATGCGCGATAACACTCACAATTGCGATAGCAAATGCTTCAAAGCTTATCTTCTCAATCAGTTTGGCAATCTCCACATTGAAAGGTTTTACCAGATTCAATTTCATGAAAATTTTTACAACCAGGTAGAATAAGTATGCTTTCATGAATGATAAAACAACAACAAAGCTCATTACACCGATGTAATTCGAAATGCTTGTTTCGTACAATGCCGAAAGGTTTAAACCCTTATAAATGTTATTAGCAGCAACCGGGTTAATGAAAGTCAGT
>JAJUGS010000347.1 GCA_029265875.1 Prolixibacteraceae bacterium | reverse complement strand
GGACAGCAATTACCCGATTTTGAAATGACACTGGCTGACGGGCAAACCGTCAAAACATCTGATTTAAAAGGGAAAGTTGTGATGCTCCAGTTTACAGCAAGCTGGTGTTCGGTTTGCCGTAAAGAAATGCCTCATATTGAAAAAGAAATCTGGCAGAAACACAAAAGAAACAAAAACTTTGCTTTGTACGGCATCGACCTGGATGAACCGCTGGATAAAGTGAAAAAGTTTGCCGAAGACATAAAAATCACCTACCCACTGGCACTTGATCCGGGTGGTAAAATATTTTACACCTTTGCCGAAAAAAATGCGGGTGTTACACGCAATGTAATCGTCGATAAAACCGGCAAAATTGTTTATCTGACACGTCTTTATAAAGAAGACGAGTTTAACGAGATGAAACAGGTGATTGAAATTTTACTGAAACAGTAAACGATTGTAAAAATTGGGACCGATTGTCATTATAAAATACAACGCCGGCAACATTGAATCGGTTAAAAATGCGCTCATCCGGCTCAATGTGACTGCTGAAATCACTGACGATCACAACCGGATCAGAAATGCTTCCAAAGTGATTTTTCCGGGCGTTGGGGAAGCCAGTACAACGATGGCTTATTTGCGTGAAAAAGGTCTTGATGAAGTGATTATTTCACTGAAACAGCCGGTACTGGGAATATGTCTCGGGTTGCAGTTGATGTGTTCCTATTCCGAAGAAAACGATACAGAATGCCTGGGTATTTTTGACGAAGTGGTGAAACGGTTTGTCCCGGCTCCCGGTGAAGAATACATCCATAAAGTGCCACACATGGGATGGAATAAAATAGCAAATCTGAAAACCAGTCTTTTCAAAGAACTGGAGGAGCAGTATGTTTATTTTGTGCATTCTTTTTACGCTGGATTGGGTGAACACACAATTGCCACCTGTAACTACATCAATCCGTTCAGCGCAGCACTCCGGAAAGACAATTTTTACGCCACCCAGTTTCACCCCGAAAAAAGCGGAACTGTGGGCGCCACCATTCTCGAAAACTTCATAAAATTGTAAAAATTAAACAATTCACATGGACAGACTGACCATCATTAAAGTAGGCGGAAAAGTAGTTGAAGACCAACAGGCTCTTGAATTAATGCTCGACCAGTTTAAACGCATTTCAGGCTACAAACTGCTGGTGCATGGCGGAGGCACTTTGGCAACAAGCCTGGCAAACCAATTGGGCGTTGAAACAACCATGGTAGAAGGGCGCAGGATTACCAGTTCGGCCATGCTGGATGTGGTGACAATGGTTTACGGAGGATTGGTGAACAAACGCATCGTGGCCGGGTTGCAAGCCCGTAACTGCAATGCTTTGGGAATGACAGGGGCAGATATGAGCCTTGTGAGAACACGCAAAAGACCGGTTCAAACAATTGATTATGGTTTTGTAGGAGATGTGGAAGAAGTGAATACCCGCGAATTGAGGTTGCTGCTCAACGAAAATGTGGTTCCTGTAATTGCACCCATCACTCATGATGGAAAAGGATTGTTACTCAACACAAATGCCGATACAATGGCGGCTGAGCTCGCTGCTGACCTGGCTGCTTTCTATAATGTTTTTTTGTTTTTCTGTTTCGAGAAACGTGGCGTATTACTCGATCCGGCCAATGATGCATCAGTAATTTATGAGCTGGATTATCTTCAGTTTGAAGATTATAAAACCCAGGGCATAATCAGTTCAGGAATGATCCCAAAGCTCGAAAATGCATTCAGTGCCAAAAAACGCGGTGTTAAAGAGGTGTTGATTACCAATGCCGAAAGTATTGCCAATGGCCGCGGAACCCGAATTGTTTAAACCTGCAAATTATTATTCTTAAAAAGAATATATAGCACTGCTAATTCGCTTAATCACGAAAAACCGGCTAAATCGGTAAACCATCTACTTATTTATCAACAAACATTGAAAAATTGATAAAAATCAATATTTTCGTTATACAAAATTTATTTATTGTGACATCGATTTTAACCTGAAAGTTGTGATAAAATTAATTTACAATTAAATTTTAGCAATCAGGTATCTATGAAATATCAGGATGAGAAGGGATGTATGGTATGTAATGAATGCGACAGAAAACAAAACTGTTGTAATGCTTCCTGCTTTCGCGATGATGAGGAAAATATTTTTAAACATCTGACAGATGAAGAGTTAGATTACCTGGTGGATAAAAAGCAACAAATCAGGTATAAAACCGGCGAAACAATCATCAAACAAAATACGGCTTCAACCTATGTTATTTGCATGAAAGAGGGTTTTGCCAAAGTTTATATTGAAGGGGAAAAAGGGAAAAACCTGATTGTTAAAATAATTGGCAAAGGCGATTTTATTACCGGGGGAGGCCTTTTCAACGGGAATATTCATCATTTCACGATTTCAGCAATAAGTCCGGTCACCTGTTGTTTAATCGATTCTGGTAGATTAACACAACTTTTTACGCAAAACACCAATTTTGCAGTTGAACTATTGCGGACCCACACAAGGCAAAACAATTATCTGCTTTCAAGAATGGTCGGGTTGACTCAAAAATATATGCCCGGCAGAGTGGCCGAAACGCTGTTATACCTGAAAAACGAAATTTACAAAACCGGAAAATTCAGCACAACCTTGTCCCGCCAGGAATTAGCCGATATGTCGAACATGACCAAAGAAAGCCTGGTAAGGATTTTGCAACAGTTTAAAGAGTCGAATATAATTAAGACGCAGGCAAGCGAAATTGAAATAACCGATGAAGCCTCATTAATTAATATCAGCATTAACGGATAATTGATTTATATCAATTATATCAATAATTTTTATCACTTTATACACATTTTTATATCATCAGGCTGGATGTCAGGTTTAATAGGTTAGTCACTATTTTTACGTTAAAGAAAAATAGTTTTTAAAACCTTATCTAATCTATTTTACGTTATGAAACACAATTCATTTCTACGATTAATTTTAATGGGATTTATTTGTGCTTTTGCCGTATCATCATGTGTAAAGGAAGGCCCAATGGGACCAGAAGGTCCGGCCGGTGCTGATGGGAAAGATGGTAAAGACGGTAAAGATGCTAATGAAACCTGCATCATTTGTCACGCTCCGGGTGTTGTTGATAAGATTGCTGTTGAATTCCAGCTTTCGAAACATGAGTATGGTCTTGCTGCAGAAGAAGAAGCAGGGAATACCGCTTGTGCTCCGTGTCATGCTCAGGAAGGATTCAAATATGTAGTTGAGAATAACATTTCAGCAGAATTCGTTCAGGGTTCAAACGGCAAATACACAAACCCGTATGCAGCCACAGCAGGAACTGCTTATGGTAAATTATTATGTGCTACCTGTCACAGCTCAATTCACAAAACTTATGCGTCTTCTGATCTTCCGGCATTAACAACCACCGCACCAGTTCCGCTTAACATGTGGGGTG
>JAJUGS010000147.1 GCA_029265875.1 Prolixibacteraceae bacterium | reverse complement strand
TCACACCATCGGCAGCACGGAGGCGGCATGGCGCGGCTCATCCTTCTCAGACACGGGCAGAGTGCATGGAACCTTGAAAACCGCTTCACCGGGTGGACGGACGTAGACCTCTCCCCGGCAGGCGAAGCCGAGGCACTGGCCCCGAAAAACAGGAGGATTGGGTTAAGAAAAGTTAGTACTATAATTGAAAATGCCAGCCCGAGAATGATGTTCAGCACGAACACATTTCCCAAAACCTTGTTGGCTGTTTCGTAATCTTTTTGTCCCAACCGCACCGACATCAGCGTGGATGCCCCGATGCCCACCAATGACCCGAAAGCCGCGGCCAGGTTCATGAGCGGGAAAGTGATGGCCAGTCCCGAAATAGCCAATGGCCCCACACCATGCCCGATAAAAATGCTGTCGGTGATGTTAAAAAGCGATGAAGCCGTCATGGCGACAATCGCAGGCCAGGCGTAGCGTGTGAGCAATTTGCCCACATCTTCGGTGCCCAAAGCGATTGTCGTATTTTGCTGACTCATAAAGGTTGAATGAATTTAAAGTGCAAAGGTCAGCAATAATTTATTAATACTGGTTTTTTTGAATGAATTCTTTGTGAGTGTTAAAAAGAAGGTAATGAGAAGCCGTATCTGTTGGGCTTAGTGGTTCTCCGACTATCTACTCGAGTGATGCGTTTTTCTTTATGCAGTTATAGGATTTATTTGTATCTGTCCGCCGATTGCTTTTAATACTTTCATAATTGTTTCAAATTGTGGTTTCGATCCATCCGACAAAGCTTTGTATAAACTTGGTCTGCTTAATCCGGTTTCCTGAGCAATCTTGGTCATCCCGATTGATTTTGCTACATGTCCGATAGCTGCAATAACATCCGATTCGTTTCCTTCTGCTAAAACAGTATTCAGATATTCTGCAATCATTTCGTTACTATCTAAATAGTCAGCTATATCAAATTTTGAAGTTTCCATTTCTCTATTTTTTTAGTCGTTTTAAAATCTCTTTTGCCTTTTCAATGTCTCTTTGTTGCTTTGATTTATCTCCGCCAATGAGCAGAATGATAATTTTTCCGTCAGATTCTTTAAAATATATCCTGTATCCTTTGGCATAGTCAATTTTCAATTCACGAATGCCACCTCCAACAGGTTCGCAGTCCCCAAAGTGCTCATCGGTCTGAATCTTCTGAATTCGAAATAATATTTTGGCTTTGGCTCTTAAATCTTTAAGTTTTATCAGCCATTTGTCAAATTCTTCAGTCTTCTCAATTAAAAACATTTATCGAACTGTATTCATTTGGATACAAATTTAGAAAATCTATTCTGATCGTAAAAGGCTTTCAATAAATATTTATAGGTAACCTAATTTGAGTCTAATGTGCTGTGGATATGTTTGTTAAAATGCTCTAAAACGGTAAACTGTATGTCGTAGCTGATTGCGGGCTACTTCCCTGACAACCCGGGATAAAGTTGATACCCGACGAACCGCCATTTACAAGACCCGTACGCATTGCCTGCCCCGATTACAACCGGGGGTGGTTCGAGAGATTCTCACCGCTGGCTAATAACCTGTGGGGTAACCTGCTCTTTTGAGTGTAGTATTCTAATTTTCAATCAAATAATTCTTTTAAAGTTTTCGTAGCAATAAACATTTTCTTACTGTCAGGAAGTTCAATAAAATCATATTTTTCGTAAAAGCTTTTTGCTTCATCGTCTATCGGGTCAACAACTATTCCGAAAGAACCAATTTCTGTTGATATGTCGTAACATCTTTTTAATGCATCAATTAATAAAATTTTCCCTATTCCTTTTCCCTGGTAATTTTTGTCAATCGCCAATCTGCCGAGAAGCGTAGTGGGAATTGATTTATTGGAATCAGGAAGTTTTTTTCTAATTTGCTCAGAAAAGCTACTTACAGGAATACTATAATTTGAAAGGGTATAAAATCCTTGTATTAAATTTGTTTCATTATCTGCCAAAACAAAACAAGCTGACAATTTGCGTTTTACGTCCTGTCCTGCTTGTTTTTTTAGATAATTGTTTAATAGTTCTTTTCCGCAATCAAATTCCTTACGATTATGTTTTTTGTTTAAAAGCTCAATCATGTTATTTTGAATTTGCGATAAATGAATAATAATCATTTAAAGCATTCTTCAAAGTTTCTGAAGGCTTTTTCGGATTTGTTATTGCATCAAAAAATATTTGGCTATCTCTTTCTGAAGCAATGACTTGTTCTTTTTCTTTTATAATCTCTTTTGCTTTTTCCTGAACTACCCGAATTACAAAATCAGTAAGATTTCTATAACCTCCAAGATAGGCAGCTTTTTCAAAGAATTGTTTTTGTTCTTTTGGCAGTCTGGCATCAAATCTTGCCTGTTCTGTAATAGTTGTACTCATATTATTATGTTTTTCTGCAAATGTACAGAAATTATCCGTATAATTTTAATATTTGTACTGTAAATCTCCGTACATTGTATTAGTTTAATATTACGTCCAACTCGTTTATCTATAAACCTAAATACGACTAAAGGTTTACATATCCGCAAATATTTACTGCGTTTTGTAAACCTTTATCACTGGTTGAGGTGTACCAAATAACTTTAGCCTGGCTGAATATTTTTCAGGGTATATTATTGATTATTTTTTCCCGGGATAAACAGGGCTCATCCACTCTTCTTTGGGAGCGTATTTGCTTTCGCTGGCCCAGCGGATGCCGCGGGTAAGGATTTCCCAGGCTTCGGGAATATCGAAATCGGCGGGAGTATGGCCAACCGAAACATAGAAAACACGGCCTTTTCCGTAAGTTTTTTTCCAGGCTACAGGAATCACGGCTTTGTCAATCCAGTCGGCGTGTTCGGCAGTAAAGGTGGTGGTTGCCAGTACTTTTACATTCGGGTCAACGTGCATGTAATATTGTTCCGATTTGATTTTGAAGTCTTTCAGTCCTTTAGTAACCGGGTCTTTTTTGTCGGTAATTTCAACGGTGTAGTCAATCACGCCGCCGGGGTGCGCCACCCACTGGCCGCCTACCATAAACTGGTACTCGGTATTTTCGCGGAACGAGTCGCCCAAACCACCGTGGGTTCCGGCTATTCCAACACCGCGTTTTACGGCGTCAAGCAAGCCTTTTTCCTGTTTGGGTGTAATTTTTGCCATGGTAAACGACTGAAAAATCAGGTCGGTTTCGTCCATGATTTTTTGGTTGGTGTAAACACCCAGCGAGTCGGAAACCGTAACAATGGCGCCCTGTGCATCGAGGTAAGCCTTAACTTTTTCGGTGAGTTCTTTTGGGTGATGGCCATCCCAGCCTCCCCAAACCATCAGTACTTTTTTGCCTTTCAGCGATGGAAGTTCATCGTTTTTTACCGGTTTTGCCTGCATAACAATTGTATTTAACAAAAATGCCGCAACCAGAAGAATTCCTGAAATTCGGATGGCAGTGATTTTTTGATTCATTTTAATCAGGTTTAATGTTTTGTGTTGAGCAAAAATAGCAATATTGAAGCCACAGACTCACAGATGGAAATAAAAAATTCGGTGAATCTGCGGAGTAAAATTTTCTGTCAATTCTTTTTCTGCAAATGTGTTTTGAAAAAAGTTCCCTGTCGCGAAGGTGTGAAATTCCAGTCTTTGATGAGGGTTGGCGGCCAGTCGGGGTCAAAACACCAGGGCGTGTATGAGATTCCTTTTTTGTCGAAGTAGGCTATGATTGCTTCGCCGTAGCTTTCGTCAGAAATACACGGTATGTGCGCACCCCGTTCATCAGCGCCCATAAATCCGAATTCGGTGGCCAGAATCGGGTATTTGTCGGCTACATGCCCCCAGTCTTTCTCCCATTTTGGTTCCCAGGGTTTTTCGCGTTTTTGTGGATAAGGATGGGTGCAATAAGCGACATTTTTTCGGTTAACCGGATTGGAAATTACTTCGTCCAGCAGATATCCCCATTCCATTCCGGCTACCAGAAAAACTTTCTGGTCATCGGTTGGTGTAATCTCATCGATGAGTTTTTCGAGCGTTGGCCGCCAGGTTTTCCACGAGAATTCGCCCAGTTTTCCGCCATCGTTGGTGGGTTCGTTATACAGTTCGTAAACGGCCACCGTGTTATTCCCCTTGTATCGTTTGGCAACGGTTTGCCAAAATTTCACGGTTTCATTCCACGAGGTATTGTACATCGGACGAAACCACTTTTCAGTGTTCAGGTTCCCGATGGAATGCCAGTCGATAATGACATACATTTCCAGTTCTTCCGCCCATTTTACACCTTCATCCACCAATTTGAAATAGGCATCCCAACCACGTTTGTTCAGTGCGGTGGGGTGAATAGCAAATCGTACCACATTACAACCCCAGTTTTTGGCTTCCTGAAAATAGCGTTTGTTCCATTGTCCGGCTTTTTCCAGCTTGTCGGGGTCGGAAAAGCTGACGCCTTTCAGCCTGATAACTTCTCCGGCTTCGGTTACAAAGTTTTTACCTTCGACCTTGATTTTGGGAAGCGTATTGCTGTTGCAGATTGTTGGAGTGACTAAAATAGCGATGAGGATTGTTGTAATTAGTATTGATTTCATGATATTCTGAGATTGATAGAGCTTTATTGAAATTTATTGTTTCCAGGCTTTTGCAAGTTGTTTGAAACATTCTGCCGACTTGTCTTCCTTCCCGGGTTCGGCTTGTCCGCGGTAGCTTTTCATAAACGCTGCTGCCGAACCCCAGACTGTTTGTAACATTCCCTGGTAACGCGGTTTCATTTCTTTTGTGGCACCGGCAATCAGCATGCGTGTCAGTTTTTCCTGGGCCAGTGCATTTTCGGTGTTTTTCCACGGACAAGTCAGTACATTCAGCCCTTTTGCGGCAAAAAGCACAGCGGTGGCGTCGGGGCGTTCGTAATGCCAGTCGCAGATAACCACATCTTTCGGAATCATGTCAATGGCGCGGTGGGTGTTGTTGTAACTGCCTTCCCACAAACCGATTCCGGTGGTTTTCCCGTCAATCAGCCGGTCGCCCCACATCCAGAGTTCACGGTTTTTTTCTTTCAGGTGGTTGCTGATTTTGGCAACCTCACCGGCGAACAAAACAGCCGGATCGTGGCCCTGACAACGCGGACAGTCAGGATGGGCGATATAAAATACTTCATCAAGCCCTGCATGAAAAGCATCGGTTTCAAATACATCGCAAATCTCGTCAACCAAATCGAAAACTACTTTGTGCACGTCGGGGTGCAGCGGGCAGTAACTTTTGCAATACAACCCGTCGGGGTTGGGCCATTCATATTTTTCAGGGAATTTTACGCCGGGAGTTTCGTCGAATTGGGGGTAAACTTCCAGCAATTTCCCGGGTGTTGTTGCCCACGACTGGTGGCCCAGCAGATTGATTTGCGGAATGAGCCTGATATTGTGTTTCTTACAAACGGCCACCAGCTTTTTAACATCCTCTTTGGTCAGCGGATGATTGTCCACCAACTCAGGATGCGATTCAAATTTATAGCCAAAATCGACCCTGAGGATAAGCAGGTTGAGACCGGTCTGCGCCAGTTCGTTGTCGGTGAATTTTACAAATTCATCCACATTGCCGGCGTTCGGCGCAGCAATACAAAGACCGCGAACCGGGTAAGGCGCCTGGGCATTCAGCAACAGGACACCAAAGGTCAGAAAAAGAATCAGAAGAACAATTCGGTTCATAGTGAATCAAGTTTAATTGGTTAAAAAATCTGTCTAAAAATAGTGTTTGTGTTTCAAAGTCGGTTTATTAATAGGAAATTATTCTAAAGGCTCCATTCGACTGCGCTACGAATGACAGATTCTTTTTTCTGTCACCCCGACGATAGGAGAGGTCTCTTTGTTCGAAGAGTTTTAGCTCCGCTGATTTTCAATTCTCCTCGCTCACCCATCGAAATGACAGCGTTGATGAATCATTCTGTCATTCTCACATTGTGCCCCAAAAAAATTGGGTTGCCACTCAGGGTGACTGTCGGAGTGAGCGGAATCCCTGCCCGTCCGGCAGGCGGGGAAGTCTGTTTCGAATTGTAAAACCTCCATTTAGCAGGGGTTTTTACACAATCAGGGTTTAAATCCTTCAAGTTTTTCAAGAAAAGCATGTTTTTCAGTCTGACTGACAAAACTGGCTTCGAATGAATTTTTTGCGAGCAGGTAAATATCCTTTTTTGTGAGGTTGAGATTTTCAGCAACTGTCTGGAAATTTTCATTCACATAACCGCCAAAATAAGCCGGGTCGTCGGAATTGATGGTCACAAAAAGTCCGGCATCCAGCATTTTCTTTAAAGGATGATTGCGCATATCGGTCACCACTTTCAGTTTCAGGTTTGAAAGCGGGCAAACCGTCAGCGGAATTCTTTTTTCGGCCAGTTCCTGAAGCAAGGCATTGTCGTTTAACGAGTTGTTCCCGTGGTCGATACGCGATATTTTCAGCAGGTCAACTGCTTCGCGGACATATTCAGCCGGTCCTTCCTCACCGGCATGGGCAACAGTCAGCAATCCTTCCTTCAGTGCTTCGGCAAAAACATTTCTGAATTTTGACGGTGGATGACCTTTCTCCGACGAATCGAGGCCAACACCCAACAACAGGTGTTTGTAAGGCAGAGCTTCATGTAATGTTTTAAAAGCCTCTTCTTCTGATAAATGACGCAAAAAGCAAAGAATCAAACCCGAACTGATGTCAAGTTTTTGTTTTCCATCATCAAGCGCTTTTTTGATTCCGGTGATGACCGTTTCGAAAGCAATCCCACGGCTCGTGTGGGTTTGCGGGTCGAAAAATATTTCGGTGTGCAATACATTTTGCGAACGGGCTTTTTCGAGATGAGCCAGGGTGAGGTCGTAAAAATCGGCTTCGGTTTGCAAAACGCCTGCGCCTTCGTAATAAATATTCAGAAAACTCTGCAGGTTGTGAAAATTGTAAGCTTTTCTGAGTTCCTCCACCGAGTTGTATTTCAGCCTGATTTTATTCCGAGCAGCCAGTTTGAAAAGCAATTCGGGTTCGAGCGTTCCTTCAATATGAACGTGCAGTTCGGCTTTCGGAATGCTTTTTATGTAATCATCGATTGTTGTCATCTGAAATTTGTTTTTGTCGTTTGAGATTTGTCTTTTGGTATTTGGACATTTACTTTTTCGATTTGGCCGGTTTCTTTGTTTTCAGGGGCGAAATAATCAGCCCGAGCAGAAAGAGAATTCCTATAAAAACCATGTTCAGCGCCATGCTCAGCACAATCAGAAAATAAAACCCCGAAAGATAATTGCCGGTTTTGTCGAAAAAACGGGTGGCAAAATTGCCATTCCAGATGGTGGCGAGGTTAAAAACCAGCAACAAAATCACAAAATAAGTAAATCCGCGGAACGCGCCTTGAATATCTGATGAACTGAGTGTTACCGAACTCCCGATGGCATAAAAAAGATAGATGAACAGCACCACTTTCCACCAGTATTCACCGTGATTGGCAGTAACAACCTGGTAAAAACTTATTATTCCCTCATAAATTCCCTGCGCGGTATTTTTGATAAGGTCCCAACTGGTAAAAATCCTGTAGTTAATGTGAATTCCTTGTTTCTCCGCGATGTTGACAGCATTTAAATCGAAAAGCAGCCAGGTTACCAGCCACAAAAGCAAGGCTCCCAGTAAAATCGGCCCGATTCCGATAAAAAAATTCCCGATAGTTTGGTAAGGGTTTCCTTTGGTGTAACTGTGTTTTATCTGCCCCAGTGATTTGCCCGACCCCGGTGTGAAAAGTTTGATTTCCGAGATTTTATGGGCAAAAAGAATGGCAAAAATAGCATGACCGAGTTCGTGCACCGAAGTGCCCAACCACCCGAAAACATACAAATACGCTTTTTGTCCCAGTGTTTTGTAGCTGAGTTCTTCGTTTTTCCGTGCCAGAAAATTCATCAGAAAAGCCAGAAAAAGCAGCGGACCCAACAACACAAAAAGCTGAATCAACGTGGCTTTACCGGCAACAAGCAGGTAGTTCCAGGTTTTATGCAGAAATTCGTTCATCATGTAAAAAGAGTCAGAAATCTGTTATGTTTTACTCACCCCAAGTCCGCAGGCGGACTTCGCCCCTCTCTGATTTCATAGAGGGGCAAAGCGGGCTTGCGAGCGAGGGGTGAGTGAAAGGTAATATTACAATCATCAATTCTAAAATTCAAAGGTTGAATTAACCAGTTAGTAAAAGTAATGAAACAAAAACTCCGGAGTATAAACACTCCGGAGTTTTAATATTCTTTCTCCTCACCATGGGGAGGTCGGGAGGGGCTTTTTAAAAATCAGTAAAATCCCATTTGCCACGGATTGGGCGCGAAAGCATCATGTTGGCCCATTTGTCGCCTTCAAATTTTTCTTTTTCAGGGTTCCACACCAGCGGTCGCTGCAATTCGTAGGCAATGTTTACAAGGTTGCAAACCGAAGCCGTGCGGTGCCCGACTTCGACATCCGAAATTGGCCGTGTGCGGTTTTTCATGGCATTCACCCAATCCTGGTAATGGTTGTCGCTGTAGTAAACGCGTTTGTCGCCTGGTTTCAGGTTGGCTTTGGCCAGTTTTTCATTCGGGAAAGTGCGCAGAAAATCGCGGCTCACTTCAATTTTTCCTTCGGTGCCAATAAACTGAACTGCATTTCCGTCTTTTTCGCCACCCCAAAGTTTGTGGTTTACACGGATTCCATTTTCGTAAACCATGGTCAATCCGTGGGTTTGTTCCGGAACAGGCGGCGGAAGAAAATGTACCGGGCCCGAATTGTCCATGTCGAGTGCCCACTGTGCAATGTCGAACATGTGGGCGCCCCAGTCGGTAACAAGGCCACCGCCAAAATCGCGGTAGCCGCGCCACCAGGCCCACGGCCCGTTAATATCAGATGGAGCCAGTACTTCGTTGAAACCACGGAACAGCGACGGGCCAACCCATTCATCCCAGTCGAGTCCTTCAGGAACAGGTTGGGTGGGCAGGTCGCACTGTTTAACCGGTTCGCCAATGCTCACATTTATTTCCTTGATATCGCCAATGTACCCGTTGCGCACCAGTTCCACGGCATGACGGAAATCGCGCCACGAACGCTGCATGTTTCCGGTCTGGAAAACACGGTCGTATTTACGGGTGGCTTCCACCATGGCACGGCCTTCGGCAACGGTAAGCGCCATAGGTTTTTCGCAATAAATGTCTTTTCCGGCTTTGGCAGCATCCACGGCAATTTGCGCGTGCCAGTGGTCGGGTGTGGCAATTACCACGGCATCAATGTCTTTTCGTTCAAGTAATTCGCGGTAATAATGATAACCGTCAATATTAATATTGAGGCTTTTTTTTGCATTGTTCGCTTTTGCCGATTCAATAAAAAGATTGAGTTTCTTCCTGTACACATCGCAGGCGGCAACCACGGCGGTTTCTTTACACCCGCCAATGCCTTCCAGCAAAGTCCCAACTTGTTTTCCGGTCCCGATAAAACCAAGATTTATCCGGTCGTTAGCAGCCACAAAACCATTTCCTCCCAAAACATGACGCGGGATAACCGTTACTGCGGCAGCCCCAACGGCTGTTTTTCCAATAAAATTTCTTCTGTTCATCATTTTAATTTTGATTAGGTTTAATTTATAGAATATCAGAGTATTATAATAGATGTTAGTTGCAGATTGTTTTTTTCAGGATGATTTGGCTTATATTAAAATTGGTTCGCTAAAATATCAAAATATTCATGTTTTCATGATAAACGAAGATTTTAAATTTGCTCCATACGGCAATTCTAATTTACATACAACGTCACTGAAAGGCCTCCTGTCAGGTTATTCACATCTTTTTCAACCAATGTATTTTCCCATAAAGTATTTCCATTCTTTATTTTTTCGCTGTACTGGCTGATGTATTTGAATGCGTTATCTGTTGAAAATGTTATACTTCCGTCGGCAGATTTATACCCAAGAGGGAGCGCTTTGGTTACGATCGAAAGTTTTGAATAATCGCCGTTTGCGTAGCTCACGTTCCAGGTAAACTCAACAACAGCTGTTTTTTCGCCATCCAGTGTGATTTTTACCGATCCTTCGCTTTTGGGGTTTTTATCGGTAATATTCCAATTTCCGGAGTAAACGTTATCCTTTTTAGTAATTGATCCTGAAAAACCGGAACCAGCAGCATTTCCAACGGGATAGTTGGTAACCTCATTCGTCTGCAAATTGGTGGCTTTTGCCTTCACAGCAAGGGTCCAGCCAAAATCGAATTTATTGAAAACCGAATTTGCATTTAAATCGCTTTCGTCCGATTTAATCATGATATCGGCTAATTCGATGTAGGCTACAATTTTTTTTGCATTTGGAAATTTTTTGTCGGTTTCGGTTAAAGAAAAAGTGCCATTAGAAGCCTGGGCAGTTACCGATGATATTTTCCCATCCACCAAAAAACTTATCTTTCCATTGTATTTTAAGACGTTGGGGTACTCGGATGTTGTTGTGTGAGAAATGGTTCCCTGGATTGTTTTTTCCTTGCTTTTTATTTCGAGGGCAATTCCCAGTACCGGGAAAAAGTGATGCATTACATTTATACCGGCTTCCAGAATTGCCGGGACCAGTTCACTTGCCTGCGACTGGCTGTTTTGAAGAGTCACCCTGGGATAGGAACGGTAATTTTGGGTAAGAAAACCCAGCAGGACCGATTGGTCGTTGCAGAGCTGAACCTTTCTCCCGCTTGGGAAATCATACGTATAATTAAACGTTTCTTCGTTATACGTCAGTTTATCAAGTTTTGGAGAAGAAAAGTCCTTTTTCCCATTTCGTGATGAGTATTGTTCAACACCGGTTCCGGAAATGGTTTCGTCGGAAAAGAAATACTTGTTGGTAAAAGCCGCAAGTTGTTTGTTGACATCCATAGCACTTTGGGCCGATTTAAACTGGTTTTTCAGTGCAGGGTCACACGAATTTCCCTCATAAGCTTTTATCCAGGCCGGGTCGAAATTGCCTTCGTAGGGGTCGCTTGCTCCCAATCCGAAACCCCCGTGCGCGTCATTTCTTACATGTGGGGGGCAGGCCATGTCGGCGGTGTTATGCAATACCTCACCTAACGCCCTGAATGCCTTTGCAAGATATTGCTCCTTAGTTTTTACATCACTTTCTGCAATGGCCTTGCTCATATATTCTTTCCCCTTATGCCACGACCATTCGTTGTTGCCATTAATGTCGTTCCCCATAAAGTGCCAGAAAACCGCATCAACATCAGGATTAAACTGTGATAAAACTGAATTCAGATCGGTTAAATGAGTTTTTCCGTCATTCGATGTCGGATCATAAAAATGTCTGTACGCTGCCTGAATCTCGGGTTCATCGGCGCTGTACCCTCCTTCCTTAATCCAGTCAAGAATAGTCAGGCTCCTGTCTTCGGTGGTAACACTTTTATACCCCGAAACCGTAACAGCCGGACCGGTTATTTTAACAAGTTCAAATCCAAAATTGTAGTTTTTAAATTCAGGCCAGTTAGCTGTTGAACTTTTAAACTTGTTTGTAATAGCAACATTAAAATCGCGGTG
>JAJUGS010000404.1 GCA_029265875.1 Prolixibacteraceae bacterium | reverse complement strand
TGCAACGACACGGAATTTGCATAAAGTTTTATTCATTTTTTATAGTGTTTCGAAAAATCATGTTCATTTCAAAGTTTATTGTATTGAAAATCAAATTTATTAAACCAGATTGAAATCTTATCCCCTTATACGGATAATTGTCATGAAAATCACTTAATAAACCTTTTGTTTATTAGTTTTGTTGGTAATTCAGAAAACACAAGTATATAGTAGAATGAAAATCACTCCCCGTATAAAATTCCTGCTATCAAACGGACTTAAAGGATTTGTCTGGCTAGTGGTTCTTATTGTGGCTTATATTCTATTCGAAGAATTGGTAATGGCCAAAGACCCGGAAGCCTGGATTGAACGATTTTATTCCAACCCGCTTTTAATTTACCTGATATACATCGGTTCTGAGTTTTTTATCGGGCTCTTCCCTCCTGAACTGTTTATGTTATGGGCCCTCAATAACGGAGGAATATTGCATTATGTTTGGAATGTGTTATTTTTTGCCGGGGTATCATTTGGTTTTGGATTCCTGAATTTCTGGGTAGGTAAATTCTTTTTTCATCATGGAATTTTCAATCGTATCCGTGAAAAACACTTTTCATCAACCTGGGAGCAACTCAGGAAATATGGCTTGTTTCTGATTATTGTGGCTGCGCTCACGCCGGTTCCCTGGGCCGCAGTATGTTTGTTGGTGGGATGGGCCGACTATCCGCAAAGAAAATTTCTGATTTATGCTTCAGCCCGGTTACTGCGTTTTGCCATTTATGGCTTAATCATCTATCAGACTCATCATTTTTAAGCTTTTTAAAAACATACCACATTGTCTTTTGTTATTAATTCCAGGTAACAAAAGGTATGTTCGACAAATTAAAAAAGCGTTGGAATATTCAAAGTAATTTTCAGGTTTTCGTTATATTGTTGGTATTTGCTATTACCGGCAGCGCTACAGTTTACCTGAAAAAAATGATTTTTGATTTAGCAGGAATAAATCAGCAAACACAGCTGATGGCAAAAGTGCTATTCTATATTATTGTTATTCTTTTAGTTTACAATGTACTTTTGCTGATTATCGGATTCCTTTTCGGCCAATTCAGGTTTTTTTGGGAATTTGAAAAGAAATTTTTCTCCCGGCTTTTATTCCGTAAAAAGAAGGTCGTTGTTAAAACCGAAAATTAAATATTTGATTCAGCAACCATGAAAATACAATTGATCCTATTATCATTCTTAATACTTTCGAAAATGACGACAGGAAAAGAACTGGAAACCGCCACACTTGGCGGTGGATGTTTTTGGTGTACAGAAGCAGTTTATCTTGAATTAAAAGGAGTAATTGAAGTAAAGCCCGGCTATAGTGGCGGGCATGTGAAAAACCCGTCGTACCGCGAGGTTTGTAACGAAACAACCGGACATGCCGAGGTGGTGAATATTACCTTTGATCCATCAGTGGTCGGTTTTGCCGAAATTCTGGAAGTTTTCTTTCTTACCCACGACCCCACTTCGCTGAACCGGCAGGGAAACGATGTGGGGACACAGTACCGTTCGGCTATATTTTATCACAACGAAAAACAAAAAGAAACCGCTTTACAAATTATTGCCAACCTTGAAAAAGAAAAAGCTTACGATAAACCAATTGTTACAGAGGTAACTGCATTCAAAGCGTTTTATCCGGCAGAAGATTACCACGTTAATTATTTTGCACGGAATAAAAACCAGCCTTATTGCCAGTTTGCTGTGGCACCAAAAGTGGAAAAATTCAGAAAAGTATTTAAGGATAAACTGAAAGAAAAGAAATGAGGTGTGGATTTGAATATTCAGTACTGAGTACTGAGTATTGAGTATTCCTGACTTGTCCCTTTTAGTGCGGTGACTCTAATTTGGCGATAAGTTCCATCATTTTGGGTGTTGGGTGGGCTTTAACGGTCACTATTTTCTGGGTGATATGGTTCAGGATTTCGCCATCCACCACTTTTTTTGATTCGT
>JAJUGS010000410.1 GCA_029265875.1 Prolixibacteraceae bacterium | reverse complement strand
ACAGATAATTAAAAGTTCAATTCAAATATACAATTTCATCCCGACATTATCCCGACATTTTTTAAATTTATTGAAAACTGAATGAATTTTATAAATTATCAGGATTGCAAAAAATAATCTTTAAATATTGATTTACTGTTCTTTAATGTATAGTATTTTGATGAGGTTGTTTTAAATGAATTGCATTGGTTTTTATGGGTTATAGTCGCGGTGGGGCTACAAAAGTCGCTGATGATGGGCGGCTTTTTTTTATTGGTAATTAAATCCAGATCAGGTAAAGGATTACCGATAAGAGGATACCAAAAATAAATAAACTGATGAACCCGGTAATGATAGGTCGTTTTATCGTTTTGCTCCCCAGCGAAATGGCATAAAACATCTTCATCAGGTTATTACTGTTGGTGGCATTGATAATGGCAAGTGCCACCGTGGCCGTTTCGATGTTATTTTGCTGAACCAGAAAGAGTAAAAACGGATCGACATCGAAAATACCCACGATAAACGCCAGCCCCGTCACACCAGTACTCCCGTAAGTTTTCATGGCAAACCCGGTAATAAGCCCGAATACCACAAAAAGCACCCCGAAAATGATGGCAGTTTTCATTTCCAGCGGATTCTTATTCAGAACTTTGCTGCTCACTTTTTCAATGGGTTTGTTTTCTTTTCTGAACTTTCTGATCACTAATTTTGAAAACAGAAAAGCAATAGCCGACATCAGTACAAGCGGAACTGCCAGATAATTTCCTACGTCAGGGTTAAAAATGTACACCAACACCAGTACTCTCAGGTACATCAGGCACGATGCCAGTAAAATGGCCGATGCCGACATAACTCCGGTGCCTTCCTCTTTCTCTCGCCGGGCCAGAATGATGGTGGTGGCAGTGCTGCTGTAAATTCCGCCCAAAACACCGGTTAACAAAATACCCGACTCGGGGAAAATAAACTTCTTAATCAGGTAACTCAAATACGAAACTCCAGAAACCACCACAACTGCCAACCAGAGATTGTAAGGCGAAACCGGGATATATTCTGAAATATTCTGTTCGGGCAATAAAGGAAGCACAACCCCGGCAATGGCAATAAAAACGCCCAATGTGATAAACTCTTCTTCTGATGTTTTTTCGGAAAGCGATTTGAATTTGTCTTTCATTTCGGTTAAAATGAAAATGGAAACCACAAACGAAAGTACAAGCCACTCGGGTTGCGTGTAAACCAGAAAGGCGAGACAATAGGTGAGAAGCGCCAGCAATGATGAGGTGAGCCCGAATTCTTTCAGCATGTGGATTTTCATAAAATACTGGATTCCCATGAAAACACCCAGTATCACAAAACCTGTGAGAAACGGGATCAGGCTTTCGGGATTGGCTATAAACAATACAAAACCCAGCAGCCCGATAAACGAAAAAGTACGATCAGTACCAAACAACAGGCTGTGGTCGTGCTCTTTGTGGTGGCTTCGCTGCGACAGCCCAATCAGCAACGAAAAAATAAGTACCAGTAAAAAGTTGGCAATCTCAACAGGCAACAACGATTTCAGATCCATTTCGGTTGTTTATAGCTATTTGGATTTATAAAAATAAACAAATAAAATGTGTTTCAGATTCGGAAGCAAAAATTGGATGGAAATAGCTGAAACAACAGAAAATGAAATTATTGGCGTATTGATACTTTTAAAAGTGTTGATTATTCTGACAAAATTATTGAGGCTGACGGTGTCCGGCTTGTTATCAATGCAAAAGGTTTTTAACGACATCACACTTATCTTCACTGAAAGAAAAACGCGAAAATTCATT
>JAJUGS010000106.1 GCA_029265875.1 Prolixibacteraceae bacterium | reverse complement strand
CGGTGCGGATGTCGGGCAATGAAAAACTGAATACAATGAGTTTTGTCCTGCCATCGGAAATGGAATTTGACAAATTGCCCAAACCCAATGATAAAAGGGTTCTTTTACATAAATCAAAACCATTGTACACCGCTTCTGTAAGATTTAGCGGGTATGCAAACGAGTCTGATATTGCAAAACAGAGGGAAAAGCTGTCAGAAATACTAAAGCAATTAAATCTTCAACATACCGGAAATTTTGAGTTTCTTGGTTACAATTCACCTTTTCAGCCAGTAAACAGGAGAAATGAGGTGCAGGTTGAACTGGTTGATTTTACGACCGAATTGTTGTCAGAAAAATAATCAAAAATCGGTATCTGCCTTTTTCAAATCCAGTTCCTCAATCCAGATATTTCTATACAGAACGTCATGGCCTTCGGCCTGCAATTTTATACCTCCGGGTCTGTCGGTAATTCCTTTTCCGCCGTCATTTCCACCATCAAGACCGGAATTCGGTCCGCCCCAAACCTGGCTGATCGGGATGTTTACATGTACTTTTTCCCCGTTAAAATAAACTGTAACCAAAGGTTTTTCAGTCAATTTCCCGTTTTCAAAGCGGGCAGCCCTGAACTGAATATCATAGGCATTCCATTTTCCGACACCATTGTAGGCAAAATAGGGTGATTCAGTTTCGTTAATCACAGTGGCCAGTCCATGACGGGTAGAATCGCCATCCAGAATCTGGATTTCGTACCGGTTTTGCAGGTAAACGCCGCTGTTTCCGCCTTTGTTGGGAATCAGGAATTCAACGTGCAGCCGGAAATCCCTGAACTCTTTTTTTGTTACAATGTCTGCCGCTCCGTACAAGCCTCCTGCCGCCGCCGGATCGTTGCTGTTTACAACGGTTCCTTTGTCCACCGGGTCAGCAACAATTTTCCATTTGATGGGCATTTGTGCCGAAAAACGGGGGCCTTCCCAATAAATCCATTTTTCGTGCAACATTTTTTCTGATCCATCAAAAAGAATTTCTGCTTTTTTGGGTGCTTTTGTTCCCACACCGGTTTTTTGTTTCTGACCGGCAAAAACATGGTTGTTTACAAGGATAAAAATGAAAATCAACAGAATGGAAAACCGCTTTTTCATGATATTTCAGTTTAATTGGTTGAAGCGGAAAGTTAATGAAATTTAATGTTTATTTCAAAGCCCATTCCACGGCTTTCTCAGCATGAATGATGGTGGTTTCGAAAACCGGAATTGGTGAATCGTTTTGAGAAATCAGCAACGGAATTTCGGTACAACCCAAAATTACACCTTCTGCGCCGCGTTTTTCGAGATGGTCAATAATTTTCCGGAATTCTTCCCGTGATTCATTTTTGACGATTCCATGAACCAGTTCGCCATAAATTGTATTGTGGATCAACGTTCTTTCATTGTCATCGGGAATGATCACCTCAATTCCGAATTGGTTGAAAAGAAAGCTTTTGTAAAAGTCTTTTTCCATGGTAAAACGTGTTCCCATCAACGCCACTTTTTTAAGGCGGGTTTCGGCAATTTTTTCGCCGGTGGCCTGCGCAATGTGTAAAAACGGGACCGAAATATTTTCAATTATCGCCGGGCTGCACAAATGCATGGTGTTGGTGCAGAGAACAATCAGTCCGGCACCGGCAGCCTCGAGTTGTTTGGCTGCACCGATCATCATCTGGTCCAGCGACCTCCAGTCTTCTTTGAACTGCAAATCCTGTATTTCGGCAAAATCAACGGTTACCATCACACTTTTTGCACAATGGTAACCACCCAGTATCTCTTTGATTTTCCGGTTGATGGTGGCGTAATAAACAGCCGAAGATTCCCAGCTCATTCCGCCAATTAACCCGATCGTTTTCATCCTGAATTATTTGCTTACCTGCACTTTTACGGCGGTAGGGCCACGTTGGCCGCGTTCCACTTCAAAGGTTACAAGATTTCCTTCGCCAACCTCGTCCAAAATATTTGAAATGTGCACAAAAATGTCCTGTTTTGTTTCAAGGTCCCTGATAAAGCCAAATCCTTTTGAGGTATTAAACGAAGTAACAACACCTTTGCGAACCGGGTCAATCTCTTCTTTTACCGATTTCGGGACACTCACCTCAATGTCCTCGTGATTGATTTCAACCTTATTACTCAGGTCAACCGGCTCATTGGTAATCATACCATTTTCATCCACATAGGCAATCATGTCGTCGAAACTCGATTTACCGCCTTCTTTTCTGGCTATTTTTCTGGCTTCCTTTTCTTTGCGTTTTTTTTCCTGTTTGCTCCTGACTTCTTTTTTGTTGAAAGTTTCGTGCGATCTGCCCATAACGATAGTTTTTCGAAAATTAATAATCTATGAATCTGGCGGATGAGCCGGTTGTAACTATTACCGGGAAAATGAAATGGCTCACAAACCAGAAATTTTTCCAAAAATAAGGATTTTATCGGGGTAACCTAAAAGTAATTAATCATTCAATAATTAAATATTTAGTATTCAATTGTTTGACTGGCTGATATATTTGAATTACTTTTTTTCAAGCCCTTCATTTCCTGTGTCCAATATGTATTTCCAGTTGCCATTCCTGTCTTTTTTCCACACCGAAGCATAGGTTCCGCGTTCAGTTAAACTGTCTTTTTTGAATGTGTAAGTTCCATAAGTAAAACCCAGCTCACCAGAAGCTGCAATGTCGCCAGCCAGTGGCTTCCAGGTAAACCGTACGCCAGCAGTGTCTGCTTTTTCATACAAAGCTGAAATGGCGTTTCTTCCTTTAACAGGCATCGAGTTCGGGCGCAATATCACTGCATCGGGGTGTGCAAATTCGATAAATGCTGCCGGATAGCCTTTTTCAACCGACATATCAGAAAATTTTTTGTCAGCGTCAAAAAGTTCTTTTACATCAGGTTTTTGGTGGTTACACCCGGAAATAAATACCAGCATAAATGGGATAAAGTAAACTGTTCTCATAAAAGTAAGTTTTTATAAATACTGTAATTCTCCTCGTCAAAAGCACAAAAATTCACCTGTTGAATTTCGGAATGATTTTCAAGAAATACTTTTACCGTTGAAATCGCAATGGTGGCTGCTTCATTTTTCGGGTATCCATAAACTCCGGTGCTGATGTTCGGAAATGCAAGGGTTTTAATACCGTTTTGAATTGCCAATTCAAGGCTGCGCCGGTAACACGAAGCCAGCTTTTCCGGTTCACCGGAGCCACCACCGTTCCAAACCGGCCCCACTGTGTGAATAACAAATCTGGCAGGCAGGTTGTACCCTTTTGTAATTTTTGCATCGCCGGTAGCACAACCTCCCAGTGTTCGGCATTCGGCCAGCAGTTCTTTCCCGGCAGCCCGGTGAATGGCCCCATCAACACCACCGCCACCCAGTAAAGATGTGTTGGCAGCGTTTACAATTGCATCAACTTTCAGTTTCGTTATATCACCTTTTATCAGTTCAATTCTGTTTTTCATAAAAAATGCTTTCAATAAAACACCCGAATGATAATAATCTCCATGTATCCTTTCAATTTTCAATCACCATCTTTTTTCTATTTTTAAGCCTGAAATTTAATAAACCGAATAACCATGAGCAAACTAAAGCTGATCCTTTTTTCCATTCTTCTCTCCCCGTTTTTGCTGAAAGCACAACCGATGGCATTGCATCCTGAAAATCCGCATTACTTAATTTACAAAGGAAAACCCGTTGTTTTGGTAACCTCGGCAGAACATTACGGGGCTGTGTTGAATAAGGATTTTGATTTTGAGAAATATTTACTGACGCTTCAACAGGAAGGGATGAATTACACCCGGATTTTTGTGGGTTCTTATGTCGAAATTCCGGGCAGTTTCGGGATTGAAAACAACACACTGGCTCCGGCTGCCGGAAGCTTTCTGGCACCCTGGAAACATACGGCTGAACCCGGTTTGTTCGAGGGTGAGAAAAAGTTCGACCTGAATGAATGGAATCCCGTGTATTTTGAAAGGCTGAAAAATTTTGTATCGAAAGCAAACCAGCTCGGGATATTTGTGGAAGTGACTTTATTTTGTGCTACATACGACGACACTTACTGGAATCGTCATCCGTTTAACCCCGGAAACAACATCAACGGGATACCGGTCAACCTGGAAAGAAAGAAATCGAATACACTGGCAAACGGCATTCTGACTGCTTTTCAAATAAAACTTACTGAAAAAATTGTACGCGAACTCAATGGTTTTGATAATATCTTTTACGAAATTCAGAATGAACCGTGGGCCGACGATGGAGTAAAAGTAATGCGCACCCTGCGCACAATTGATCCCGGTGAAAACCAGGGCGACTGGTATAAATGGGCCGAAATGGGTTCTGATGCTTCTTTGGAATGGCAGAAAATGATTGCAAAAACAATTGTCGAAACCGAATCGGCGCTACCGAAAAAGCACCTGATTGCACAGAATTATACCAACTTCTTTCATTCGGTTGATAAAGTGGATCCGAATGTTTCGATACTGAATTTTCATTATGTGTGGCCCGAAGCGGTTTGGCTCAATTATGGCTGGAACCGTCCGGTGAGTTTTGATGAATCGGGATTCGCAGGCAGTGCCGATTCAACTTATTTACGACAGGCCTGGCAGTTTTTGATGGCAGGCGGCGCCATTTTCAACAACCTCGACTATTCGTTTTTTGTTGGAAAAGAAGAGGGTAACGGTGTAAACAAAGCCCCGGGTGGCGGTAGTAAAAATCTCAGAAAACAACTCACTTATCTCCGCAAGTTTATCGAATCGATGGATTTCGTAAAAATGAAACCCGATTTCGAAGTGGTTAATCATGCTCCCGGATTGCAAACTCAGGCTATTTCGGAACCCGGAAAACAATATGCAATGGTTTTTTGCGGATTGACCGGCAAACCGGTCCAGCTTAACTTACCCAAAGGAAATTATAATTACGAAATTTTTTGCCCGTTCACCGGAGAAGTTCTTGGCCGGGGCACTATGAAATTGAAAAGTAACGGGAGGCAGGAATTATCATTGCCTCAAAACAGAACAATGACAGCCTTAAAAATCACTAAATAAATCTTTCAACCAAAATGTCTTTTTAGAGAAAAACTATCACTCATTGTTATTTCTGATACAACTTGCCAAACTTTTAAATAAAACCTGTGTTTCAGATTTCATGAACATGAACGGATTTATTCAGAAATACAGATTGCAGATCATATTCACCGTTTTAGGGGCAATCGGAGGATTTTTGTATTGGCGGTTTGTAGGTTGTACGAGCGGTACCTGTGCCATCAAATCGGTATGGTACTGGAGTACGCTATGGGGATCGGCTGTGGGGTACCTGGCCGGCGATTTTATTCATGATATTGTTGTGAAGAGGAAAAACAAAAAGGAAGAAAAGAATTCATGAGCAGGCGTTTTTTTCATATCATTAAATCGGAGAAACCGGTAATTGTTGATTTTTTTGCCGAGTGGTGTGAACCCTGCAGACAAATTCCCCAGATTTTAAAAGAAGTGAAATCGGAAATGAAAAGAAATATCCGCGTTGTGAAGGTGGATGTGGATAAAAATCCGCTGATTGCCTCAAAATTCCGGATTCAGCATTTGCCCACCGTGATGGTTTTTCAGAATGGGGAACCCAGGTGGACAAGAGTAGGAATGGTGCACGCCAGCGAAATAAAATCGGCGTTACGCGAACATGTTAATGAGTGATAATCCGCATAGTTTCCTCCACCAGTAATTTCATTTTTGAAAGACCGGTTGCTGCCACTTCCAAAGCATCTTTTTCCCAGTAAGTTTTATTGAAAAGTTCGAGCGAAAGTATTTTCGTCCCTCCAGCATGATACAAATCGGTGATGATTTGCCGGAAAGGAGCTGCCCCGTCGCCGGGATAAACACGGTCGCTGTCGGTTTGTTTTTCGCGCGGAATGGTATTGACAAAATCGTTAAAATGAAAGACTTCGATGGCATTGCCCGAAATTTGTTTCAGGCTTTCGTAGCCGCTACCACCGCGGAACATGTGATAAACATCGGGGAGAATACAGGCTTTGGGATGATTGGCAGCCGTTGCCACAAACATGGCCTGCGAAATATGATACAAACTCGTGGATGCCCCCCAGAATTCGAGCACCGGAATTACGCCACTCTGGTCGCCCAGTTCGAGAATTTCGCGGTAACGGGCGGCAACTTTAAAAAGATCGAGGGTGACATTGTAAGCACCTGCTGGCGGAGCAGCAATCCGGCTGCAGCCAACCTGGCTGACCAGTTCCATTTCCCTTTTCAGTTGTTCGATGGCTTTCATACGTTGGTTTTCATCGTCCACAATCCACTCGGCAAACCCGATTGCATTTTCAACTTTCAGCCCAAGGTCGTTGATTTTCTTTTTCAGGTCGGCGAGGCTGCCACCTTCTTCAACATATTGCTGCAAATCGCGGATCCAGATTTCAATTCCATTGTAGCCGGCTTTGGCAGTAATTTCAAACTCCTTCAGAAAGCCGGTTTTCTGCCCCGAAATAGTACTCGTATTCAGACAATAGCTGAAAACTGTATTGTTTTGTTTTTCAGAAGCAGTGGTAACAGAGGCTGGTAACAGGGTGCTTCCGGCCACCAGCGATAAACTTTTCAGTGCGTTTCTTCTCGTAATCATTTTCGTTAATTCAGGTTTTTCCAAAAATAACAAACGAAAGTTATTAAAAACTATATTTGTAACCCGATTTAATGTATTACAATGAATCCGTTATCGCTCACCGGTGCATTTATCATTTCGTTTGCATTGTTGTCCTATGGTGTCAGCAGTATTTCCATACAGCGTTTCAGGCTGATAACACCATCGGTATTGATTGCACTTTCGCTGGGAGTTTTGCTTGATATTACCGCCGTTGGCTTTATGATTGCCGGTTCGGGTTTATTGCCGGTTTCTTTGCATGGTTTCCTGGGTTTTGTGGCCATGTTAACCATGATAATTGATGCGGTACTTATCTGGAGAATTTATCTGAAACACGGTTTTGATGCTGAAATTGGGAATTCGGTTGTAATTTATACAAAATATGCCTATGCCTGGTGGCTGGTTGCCTATTTTACAGGCAGTATTCTTGTAATCTGGAGATAATACAATTATGGCAAACGATTGGAAAGACAGACTGGGGGTGGTTTTCTCCACCAATCCCGATTTTAAGTTCGAAAATAATTCGCAGGAAGGGCAGGAAACGCTGCCTCCGGGTAAACAAAATCTGAGGGTTCAACTCGATAAAAAGAAGCGGGCCGGCAAAAGCGTGACACTGGTTACTGGTTTTATTGGTAACGAAGCTGATTTGAATGCACTTGGCAAATTGCTGAAAACAAAGTGCGGCGTTGGCGGGACTGTGAAAGATGGTGAGATTCTGATCCAGGGCGATTTTGTGGTGCGTGTGATGGACATCCTGAAAAACGAAGGCTACAAAGTGAAGCGGGTGGGGGGATGAGAAGACGGGGTTCAGAAAAACGGATGCTGGATTCTGAATTTTGGATACTTGATTTTGGGAATTGGAATTTTGATATTGAATTTCGGTTTAATATAACAGATTGCCAGACACTGAATTTTTCCCGGCACCAACAAATAGTAAATCGTAAATAGCTAAATAGTAAATTGTTGATGGTTAGCATGAAAAAGTATTTGATAATGATAGGGCTGGTGGTTTTATTTTTGGAACCCAGGGCGCAGGAAAATAAGGATGTTTTCCTGTTTTCGTATTTTACGGGCAATGGTGAGGATGGTCTTCACCTGGCTTACAGTTTTGACGGACTGAAATGGGAAGCACTGAAAAACAATCAGTCGCTTCTGACACCCACTGCCGGAAAGGACAAGCTGATGCGCGATCCCTGCATTATCCAGGGGCCTGACGGGAAGTTCAGAATGGTGTGGACGGTTAGCTGGAACGAACGCGGGATTGGATATGCCTGGTCTGACGACCTGGTTCACTGGTCGGAACAGTATTATCTGCCGGTGATGGAGCACGAACCCACAACCCTCAATTGCTGGGCGCCCGAAGTGTTTTATGATGATAAAACTCAAACGTATATTATTTTCTGGTCCTCCACCATTCCGGGAAGATTCCCCGAAACAGAGAAGACCGGCGATGAAAAATACAACCACCGGATGTATTATGTCACCACCACTGACTTCATGGATTTTACAGAGACAGAACTTTTTTACAACCAGGGTTTTAATGTGATCGACGGCACGCTTGCCCGCGATAACAACCGCTATGTTTTGTTTCTGAAGGACGAAACACGCACACCGCCGCAGAAAAATATCCGGGTGGCTTTTAGTGATAAACTGACCGGGAATTATGGAAAACCATCGGAGCCAATAACCGGAAATTATTGGGCCGAGGGTCCGACAGTCATCAAAAAGGATAACGCCTGGGTTGTGTATTTCGATAAATATACCAACCACCAGATGGGGGCGGTGAAATCGGAGGACCTTGTTAACTGGGAAGATATTTCAGGCCAGGTGAGTTTTCCTGAAGGGACGAGGCATGGTTCGGTTTTCAAGGTGCCATATTCCGTATTTGAAAAACTGAAATCAGTCAAATAATTGTTAACGTTCAAACAAAACAAGCGGTTGGGTTGTATTCAGAAGATACTTTTGCAGGGGTACAACGCAATCAGGAGGTAAATGCCCTGAAAGGTAACAAAAATTAAATCAGTTCAAATGAATTATATTCAGTCTGTAATCATTGCCATTATCGAAGGCTTAACCGAATTTCTTCCTATTTCATCAACGGGACACATGATTCTGGCATCGGCTGCCATGAAGATTCATGAAAACGAGTTTGCAAAAACTTTCGAGATTGTCATTCAACTGGGGGCGATTCTGGCCATCGCCATCATGTATTTGAAAAGGTTCCTGCGGGGTATCAACATTTACCTGAAGCTGATTGTGGCGTTTATCCCAACGGCTATCGTGGGGTTTCTGGCTTACGACTTTATCAAAACCTATCTTTTTAACCCGATGGTGGTTTCTGTTTCGCTGATCATTGGCGGTATCATTCTCATCATCATCGATAAAAAAGTGGAGAACCGGAAAAGCGAGATCAAGGAGGTGGAAGACATTCCCTACAAAAATGCTTTTTACATCGGACTGATACAATGTCTTTCGATGATTCCCGGAACATCGAGGGCGGCGGCTACCATCATCGGCGGGGTGTTTAACCGTTTCGACAAGAAACAGGCCACCGAGTTTTCGTTTCTGCTTGCGGTGCCCACCATGTTTGCTGCCGGGGGGTACGACCTGCTGAAAACGCCCATCGACTTTACCCGCGGGGAAATCATCATGCTCATTTCAGGGTTGTTTTTTGCTTTTGTGAGTGCCTGGGTTGCGGTGAAAATATTCCTGCGGATTGTGGAAAAATACGGCTTTCAATATTTCGGGTACTACCGTATTGCATTGGGAATTATCTTTCTTATTTTTCTGGTATGGTAAAAACACCCGGCGGGGCTGTCTCAAACAGCACGGAAGCCGGTGGTGGTTTCAAACAATTTAAATAATCGGATTATGGCGGAATTAGGTAAAATAAACACGCTCGACGTGGTGCGGGAAACCGACAATGGTTTTTATTTAGACGGCGGCGATCTGGGCGAAATCCTGATGCCCCGCAAGTTTATCACCGATGAGGTGCGCGCGGCGATGAAAGCCACGGTTTTTGTTTACACCGATTCGGAGGACAGACTGGTGGCCACCACCGAAAAACCACTGGCGATGGTGGGTGAGTTTGCTTTTCTGAAGGTGGAGGAAGTCACCCGCTTTGGCGCCTTTTTAGATTGGGGTCTGCCCAAGCATCTTTTGGTGCCGTTCAGCGAACAACGCGCCAAAATGGTGGAAGGCCACAGTTACCTTGTGTATGTTTATGTCGATTTGCATTCGAACCGCATCGCCGCCTCTGCAAAAATTAATAAATACCTCGATAATACACCGCCCGACTATGCTGTGGGGCAGGAAGTGCAGCTATTGATTGCCGAAGAGACCGAACTGGGCTACAAAGCCATTGTAAATGGCGAACATTGGGGCATTCTTTATCACGACCAGTTGTTTCAAAAAGTAGCACCGGGGCAGCAACTGACGGGTTACGTGAACAAAATCAGAACCGACGAGAAAATTGACTTGCTCCTGGAGAAACCCGGCTACGCGAAGGTGGACGATATTTCGGAAAAGATACTGGAAGAACTGCGGAACAACCGCGGTTTTATAGCCGTGTCGGATGATACATCGCCGGAGATGATCAAAGCAATGTTCGGGATCAGCAAAAAGAGTTTTAAGAAAGCGCTCGGCAGTCTGTACAAACAAAAACTCATTTCTTTCGAGTCGGATGGCATAAGGCTGGTGAAAAGTTAGGAGAGTTGTCATTGTTGAAGAAGTTGTCGGGGTTGTTGTTGAAGGGAAATTCATAATTCAACCTAATCAGCCCCCGCTGGCGCGGTTTTGCAAACCGTGCCTTGCCCACAAGGGCAAAGAATTTCTGATTTTTCAAAGCAAGACACAGGTCGCAGACAGCACCTTCGGGTCTGCGAAAGTGAGGGTAAAATGAAACATATGATTACACTAACAAATTAAAATACAATGAAACACTTGACCAACTTTTTTTTACTGACAGTCCTGTTTTTTGGTTGGGCGTGTAACCCAAAAACAAACCAAAATCAAAATCCGGTGGTAAGAACCACTTGCGGCGAAGTATCGGGTAGTATCGACGATGGCATTTTTACTTTCAAAGGCATTCCTTATGCCAAAGCCGAAAGATTTATGCCTCCGCAGGACCCTGATGCCTGGGAGGGAGTTCTTGAATGCACGGAATTTGGTCCGGTAGCCAAACAAATAGTGCCCTGGTATCCGGATTCCATTCAGGACGAAAAAACATTGTTTAGCGTAAATGTGTGGACACAGGGAATCAACGATGGGAAAAAGCGCCCGGTCATGCTCTGGCTGCATGGTGGTGGTTTCCATGTGGGCAGCAGTAACGATCCGATGACTTATGGCAAAGCACTGGCCAAAAAGGGAGATATTGTGATGGTATCGGTCAATCACCGTCTGAATATTCTCGGTTTTCTCGATTTGTCGGCCTGTGACCCGAAGTATGCACAATCGGCCAACGTGGGCATGCTCGACATTGTAAAAGCGTTGGAATGGATCAGTAAAAACATTGAAAGTTTCGGCGGCAACCCTGCTGATGTGACCATTTGTGGCGAATCGGGCGGTGGCGGAAAAGTTGGTACACTCATGTGTATGCCATCGGCGCAGGGCTTGTTTCACAAGGCAATCATCCAAAGTGGCACCCTGCTGAATACCATGACCCAAGAGAAATCGCAGGCACTGGGTTTGGCCGTACTCGAAAATCTCGGACTTTCGTCCAATGAGGTTGGTCAACTAGATACAGTTTCCTACGCACGACTGGTGAAAGCCGGAAACGACGCAATACTTAAAATTTCAGGCCCAAGAAAACCCGGGTCTCCCACCATGTTTGGTTTCGCACCTTCTGCCGATGGCGTTGTTTTGTTGCAGCAGCCTTTCAGTCCCGGATTTGCCGCTATTTCAAAAGATATTCCGCTGATGATCGGAACCACACTTAACGAACTGATGAAAACCTATTACGGCGAAAAAAACATGACTTTGGAACAGGCCAAAGACAGCCTGGCAAAAGATTACGGCGACAAAACCAATCAATATGTTGAACTGTTCGCAAAGGCATATCCTGATTATACACCGCAGGATCTTCTCTCTGTTGACAAGGTTTTCAGGCCTTTTACGATACGGACCGCCGATGCATGGGCAGCGGAATCAAATGCCCCCCTGTACGTTTATTTTCTGGCGTGGAAAAGTCAGGTTGACAATGCCTCAAAAGGTTCGTTTCATGGGTTGGACATTCCACTGGCATTTAACAACGTTGATTTGAGGCCCGACTGGACCGGCAATACAGAAGAAGCCTGGAAACTGGCGGATAAAATGAGCGCTGCCTGGATCAGCTTCGTCAAAACAGGCAACCCGAATGTGAAGGGCATTCTGCCGGTTTGGGAGCCTTACACAAAAGAAAATGGCGCAACGATGTATTTTGACAATGAGTGCAGGATTGCCAACAACCACGACAGGGAATTGATGAATTTCATCCAGCCGCTTGAATAGTTATTAGCGTGTTGATTGAGTTAATGAGGGGTTGGATTCGGTGTGTTGAAAGTCACACGACAGTGCAAATAGTGTTTTGCGCAGGTCGCGGGCGAGTTTTACCTGGAGAAATAAGTAACGATTTAATATTAGTAAATGTAAAATGCAATAAATTATTATGAAGAAGATATTCTATATAATTGCAGTGGTGGCAGTGTTGATCCTGTCGTATTTTTATTTCGAAAGCTATTTATTCAAGAAATATGTTAACGATCAAAATCAAAAAAAAGAGATGAATATTCCGGTTAATGAGAGTGCCCCCGTTAAATCAAGAAATCAGATTGAAATAGAAGCACCAGTTGAAACTGTTTGGGAAACGCTTACAAAAATTGACAATTGGCCGAACTGGCAAAAAGATGTAACAAAAGCAGTGGTTCACGGCGAAATTAAAGAGGGAACAAATTTTGACTGGAAAGCGGGCGGGCTTTCGTTCAGGTCAACCATACATACGTCAAAGCCCACGACAAATTTTGGCTGGACAGGAACCACGCCGGGAGCAAGTGCAATTCATAATTGGTTCTTTGAAGCCCGCGGCAATACTACGATAGTAAAAGTGGAAGAAAGTCTCCAGGGAGTTTTCCCCCGGTTATTCAAGGCCTATTTTCAGAAAAATCTTGATGCCGGAGTTTTAAAAAATTTACAGGAACTGAAATCGGCTGCCGAGAAAAAATAAGAATAAAGGCAAACTGAACTTTACAGTACACCACGAAATTGCCATAAAAATCACTCGCATTTTCACTCTTTCTGTATCCAAATTGTAAAAAGGAAGGCAGTGATATTGTTTGCGATCAATATTCGCCATTATTAACACAGTGAATTTAGCAACTTTTTCATCAGAATTTCTAATTTTACGGGAAACTAAATAAAACCAGATGAAAACCAGAACCTTTGCGTTGTTGATGATGGCCCTTTTTACATTTCTCCAGTTTACTTCGTGTGATGAGTTAACCGGCGAGTCGGGCAGCGAACTGAGAATACTGCCAGGCCAGGTCATATCGGCCAATATCGACGCCAAAGGCACGCTTTACGTGGCGCCACAAATGATTATGGCAGAAGGTGGCAATCCGTTTCACAGCTACGATTGGTCATTAGATCTGGGTTCCAATCCTCCTTCGGGTGTCAGTATCGGGGCGCTCAGCGGCATTATCACCCGCGAAAACACTTCTGCGGCAGGTTTTAGTGCCGGCACCCGGAGTTTTACGCTGAAAGTGTCGGACGGCAGTCAGGTCAAGTCAGGAAATGTAAGTTTTCACGTCACCAGTTATGACGTTCATCCCCAGGCGGTGCTGCAGCAACTGCCTGTTGGTGAATACCAACTGATGAGCGCCACTACTGACAAACCGTATTGTGCATCCTTGTTTATCATGGGCGGAACACCACCTTATATGTGGGCGGTTGATCCGGAATATTCTCAGGCATTTTCCGCCGCAGGTTTAACCCTCGATCCCATTTACGGACTGGTGAAAGGAACAATGACTTCAGCCAATTCCGGAAAAACCATCAGCTTTAAAGTGGTTGT